>JAFYHA010000084.1 GCA_017539425.1 Clostridia bacterium | reverse complement strand
CACCGGGGGCACTTGACGTCCGCTTCCTGGATTTTCTGCTTGGTGAACGTGCAGGACGGGAATCCGGTGCAGGCATAGAAGGACCCGTACCGTCCGGTCCGGAGCACCATCTGGGCACCGCACTTCTCGCAGCGGAACGGCGCATATACGGGTTCCCGCTTGATTTCCTCCTCGTTTTCGGTGAGCGATTTGGTGTTCTTGCAGCTGGGATAGTTCGGGCAGGCGGCAAACTTGCCGAACCGTCCGACGCGGAGAACCATCCGGCTTCCGCATTTTTCGCAGATCAGGTCGGTCAGCTCTGGTGCCACTTCCACTTTCTGCGTGTCGATGGAACTTTCCGCGGCATTCAGCTGGTCTTTGAATTCGTTCCAGAAATCCCGCAGCACGTTCTGCATCGTATCCCGGCCGTCCTCAACCGCATCCAGGCGGTTTTCCATATCCGCCGTAAACTGGTAGTCCACAATGCGGGGGAAATGCTCCTTCATCAGCTTGGTCGTCACATTGCCGAGTTCGGTGGGCAGGAGCGTCTTGCCGTCACGCTTCACATACTCCCGGGTCACGATCGTGGTGATGATCGGAGTGTAGGTACTCGGTCTCCCGATCCCTTTTTCCTTGAGGAACTCGATCAGGGACGCTTCGGTAAACCGGGGCGGAGCCTCGGTAAAGTGCTGTTCGCCCTGGACCGTCCGTGTGGAATATTCCTCTCCTTTGATGAGTTCGGGCATGGACATATCCATTTCTTCGGCTTCCTCGCTGTCCGCCCGGATCGGCTGTTCGTCAGTTGTCTCCTCATACACTTTGCGGTAGCCCGGAAAGCTGATATGCGTGCCTGTCGCCCGGAACCGGTAGATATCCACCATAAAATCCACGGTCGAGGTTTCCAGCGTTGCGGACTCCATCTGACTGGCGACAAAGCGGTCCCAGACCAGCTTGTACAGCCGGTACTGCTCCAGTTTGAGTTTGCTGCGGATCTTGGCCGGCTCCAGTTCCATATGGGTAGGCCGGATGGCTTCGTGCGCATCCTGCGCATCCGAATCCGTTTTATAGGTGCGCGGTCTTTCCGGATAGTATTCCTTACCGTACTTGTCCAGTATATAGTCTCTGCAGGCCTGTGCGGCGCCTTCGGAGATCCGGAGGGAGTCGGTACGCATATAGGTGATCAAACCCTGTTCGCCGCCGAATTCCGCGCCCAGATCCACGCCCTCATACAATTCCTGAGCGATACGCATGATCCGCTGGGATTGGAAATTCAGTTTCCGGGACGCCTCCTGAAGCAGGGTCGATGTGGTGAACGGAGGGGCTGGCAGTTTTTTCTTCTTCCCGTTTCTGACTTCCCAGACCTCGAACGGTTTGCCCCGGACCGCCGTAACGATCCGGTCCACCTCTTCCTGGTTCTTAAGCTTCATCTTGGCCCGGCGGTTGCCCTGGAAGAACACCGTGATCTCGGTTCCCTTGCAATCCAGCAGGGCTTTGATCGTCCAGTATTCCTCGGGCTCGAAGGCCTGGATCTCTTCTTCTCTTTCCACGATGATGCGGGTCGCCACGGACTGAACCCGTCCGGCACTGAGTCCGCTCTTGACGTTTTTCCAGAGCAAGGGACTGATCTTGTAACCGACGATGCGGTCCAGGATGCGGCGAGTCTGCTGCGCGTTGACCAGATTCATATCCAGCTGACGGGGATCACGGATGGCGTTCTTCACCGCGTCTTTTGTGATTTCATTAAAAGTGATCCGCAGCGTCTGCTCGGTCGGGATCCCGAGCGCCTGGGAGAGATGCCAGGAAATGGCTTCCCCTTCCCGGTCCGGGTCGGTCGCGAGATAGACTTTGGACGCGTTCTTCGCGTCCTTGCGGATCGATGCGATCACTTCACCTTTTCCGCGGATGTTGATATAGTGCGGAGCGAATCCGTTCTCGATATCGACACCCAGCGCACTCTTGGGAAGGTCGCGGACATGTCCGATAGACGCCACCACCTTGTAGCCCGACCCCAGGAAACTGCGGATCGTGTTGATTTTGTACGGTGACTCTACGATGACTAGATTTGACATTCAGTAAACCTTTCGGATTGTAAAAGTTATTGTTCGGGTCCGGTCCTTCGGAAAGACCACAGCAGAATGCCTCCTGCCACGGCGGCATTGAGGGATTCGGTTCCGGGCTGCATCGGGATACGGATACATCCTGTCGAAGCATCCATCACGGCCCGGGAAAGACCGTGCCCTTCGTTCCCGATGACCAGGCAGTCACCCGGACGGATCTCCAGTTCGCCCAGGGTGTAGGCCCTTTCGCCCAGGGCGGCGGCAAAGACACGCCGTCCAGCAGAGCGGAGCGAACTGACAACAGGCGCGAGGTCCTCCGCGGCGTAGACCGGGACGCGGAAAGCCGCGCCCATTGAGGCACGAAGCGTTTTCGGATGGTGAATGTCCGCACTCTTTTCCGTGCAGATGACGGCTCCGGCGCCGAATGCGCAGGCACTTCTGAGCAGGGCTCCGAAATTCTGCGGATCCTGTATGTCCTCAAGCAGCAGGACCGGGGCGTCCTCAGGACATTTTTCCAGAAGGTTCTGCAAATTTCCATCCTCTTTTATTATAGCACTTGAGAAAAAGTTGTCAAGATATTCAGCCACAGTCATCAGTCCGTCCGGTGCCTTTTCTTCGGAAATCCGTTCGAACAGTTCGGGGGCCACCCAAAGGATCTCCGCACCGGTTTCTTCCCTGACGCGAGACAGGATTTTGCCGTATTTTTCTTCCGTTTCCCTGTTCCTGCATGCAAAAACGCGGATTATACGGACGCCTTTATCCAAAGCTTCAGACAGAAGCTTTCCTCCGTCGAAGCGGAACATCCTGAGTTCCTCGCGGTATTTCTTATCCGCCAGTTTGCACAGTTCCACGATCCGGCCGTTCTGTCTGGACGTGATGATCAGATCCTGCATTCTTGTTGCCTCCGTTCAAAAAAAGACCCGGTGCCTTCACATCGGGTCTGTCGGTAGTGGCTTACAGCGCAGCCTTGGCCTGCTCCACGAGAGCGGCGAATGCTTCCTTGTCGGAAACAGCCAGCTCAGCGAGCATCTTGCGGTTGAGGTTGATGCCGGCTTTCTTCAAGCCGTTCATGAAGCGGGAGTAGTTAATCCCGTTGACTCTGGCCTGGGCGGAGATGCGGGCGATCCACAGGTTGCGGAAATCTCTCTTCTTCTGCTTGCGGCCGATATAGGCATAGTTGCCGCTCTTCATCACGGCCTGCTTGGCCATCTTGAAGTGTTTGGACTTGGCACCGAAATAGCCTTTTGCCGCCTTCAGGACGGCTTTTCTTCTTTTACGTGTATTCAATGCACCTTTGATTCTTGCCATTGCTTTGTTCCTCCGTTCCCCTGATTACTGCTGAATCATTTCTCTGACATTGCTAGCCATAGATTCGCTCATGTACGCTCCGGCACGGAGTCTTCTCTTGCGCTTGCTTGTCTTCTTGCCCGTGTTGTGACGGTGCTGGTTGTGGAACATCTTAACTTTGCCGGTTCCCGTTACCGAGAATCTTTTGGCAGACGAGCGATGCGTTTTAACTTTTCCCATTTTATCTATCTCCTTTAAACTTGATTACTGTAACTATTCTCTTTGCGGAACCGGATCACTTGGCCGGTTTCTGAGGTTTGAGCGGATTGACGATCATGGTCATCAGACGGCCTTCCAGAACCGGGATCTTGTCCACTGTCCCGCATTCGGACACAGCATCCTTGAATTTTCCGAGCACTTCCTTGCCCAGAGCCTGGTGGGACATCTCACGTCCCTTGAACCGAAGCACGACGCGGACCTTGTTTCCCGCAGTCAGAAAACGGATGGCATGATTGACCTTCGTCTCAAAATCGTGCACGTCGATCCGGCAGGACAGCTGGATCTCCTTGGTCTCGATCGACTGCTGTTTCTTCTTCGCTTCCTTGTTCCGCTTTTCCTGTTCAAAACGGTACTTGCCGTAGTCCATGATCTTGCAGACCGGGATGTCCTTTTCGGCAACCATGACCAGATCCAGACCTTTTTCATAGGCCAGGGCCAGCGCGGCGGACGTTTTCATAACGCCGAGCGATTCCTTTGCGGGACCGATGACCTGCACTTCGCGATAGGTAATGCGTTCATTCAACAGAGTTTCTTTTTCCTTGGCGCTAATTGGAATTCACCCCCTAAAAATGAAAAAATCATGCACAGCAGGCCGTACATGATCCAGCATTCCAGTCCTCGGACTGAAACGGAAACTATGCGCGCCGGCGCACCTTTGTGGCCGGGCGAGACAACGCCTGCTTGTTTTTGCGTGTGTATTCTATCACGCCGGGATTGATTTGTCAATACCCATTTTTTCAAAAAATCGTTCTTTTTTCTTGGCCCTTCAGGCGCACGTTCTCCGCACGGTGTCGCCCACAGTTGCTTTTCCCTCTTGCAAAACCCGTCCGGGAATGGTACACTTTCACTGTCATCCCTTGGTTCGCAGTCCTGTTTTCCGCCCGCGGACCGACACGCTATTTCTATAGGAGGATGGTTCAGGTTCCGTGACGGAGATCACGGTCACCCTGGCCGACACATTACGCATGAAACGAATCCTGGCATTGCTGCTCCTGACCGTCATGACACTCGGTCTGTTTGCATCCTGCGGGAACACGGCAGACCCGGTCAAAGAATCGGGCACATCCGCAGACACCTTACCGGAGACAAAACCGGAGACCGCACCGGAGACTGAGCCGGAAACAGAGCCGGAGCCAAAGCTCAAGCCCTATGAGTTCGACGGCAAGATCACCGAAGAGGTCCTGTGTCAGTATCTGGCCAGAGCCGTCACGATTGCCTCCCGCAACATTCTGGAGTGGGACGGGCAAAACGGTTTCCATATCAAGAGATACATCCTCAACACCGGTGCGAAATACATCGCTAGAGCCAATGACGCCTGGGTGTTCGAGAAGACCGACGACGACCGCTGGGGCATCCAGAAAACATTCATCGACGAGATGCACCAGGAGGATCCCGATATCGTGTTCGAGGCCTGCATCTTTGAAAACGTTTGGTACTGGGGCGTATATAACGTGCCCATTCCCGAGTATGTTTTCAGGGCTTTCGGCAAAGAACCCGAACAGCGCGAATTCGTCTATAAGGACATGCTGTTCCCGGACAACACATACAAGGACCATTGGGGAATGGACCAGAGCGTTCCGGACATCACCCAGGAAGAGACCCAGATGTTCTTCTACTATCGGGCTACGCGATATATCGACGCCGGTTTTGAAGCCCTTCACCTGGGTCAGGTGAACCTGATGGGCGCCCACGACAAGAACTGGGCCTGCTTCTCCAAAGTCGTCAAGATGATCCGTGAATATGCCACCGAGCATGCACGCAGGCATTTTGTGTTCCTGAACGCGCACACCCACGGCATCATCGGCACGGACGGCAATCTTCTCTTCGATTTCCATATGTATCCCTCACGTCCGGCCCCGGTCAGCGGACAGACCGCCCACGGTCCGTCGGAAGACCATCCGCAGGAGGCCTGCTTCGAGGTCGGCTACATCGATTCGATCTACGGCAAGAGCCTGGGCGGAAAGACCTACAGCGGCTGGGAATGCGACGCCCTGCCCTATCTTGTGGAACTGGACAATTTCGGCGGTGTGAACTACAACAGTTTCTTCAAACCGACCCGCGGGGAGATCTGGATCTGGGGCATGGACGAGATCTCCTGGTTCGGCAGCCAGCCCGACTGGTACCGGGAAGAATTCCTCCGCTACGCAATCGAATGGATCGCGGAGCACAGCGACGGTAAAGGCTTCTTCGCCATGCCCGCCCAGAGAGAAGCCCGGCTCTACGGCGAGACCGGTGAGCCGCCGTTTGCCCTGATGTACTACGGATACAGCAAAGAGTTCTTCGACGTGGCGAACAATGACGAGCTCATCGTCAAGAAGATCTGGAGCGAAATGCCCGCCCCGTAAGGCACGCGTCATTTCCTCCGTCCAAAATTCAAAGCACAGGATTCCGCGTCAGCGCCCTGTGCTTTTTTGTTCCGGCGGAAACGCGCACCGTCAGCCGAAATCCTGTCGAAAAAATTTTTCGTCGTTCCGGCTTGCTTTTTTGCCTTTTCACATTCTTTCTGTCCACTCTCCAAAAACGTTGGCAAAATGCCGAAAAAAGCCAAATTCTGTGGATTTTGAGACACTTTGCGGGTTCTCATATGGCCTTCCCGTTTATGAAAAACAGGCCGATTTTGGGCAGATAGACATAAATGTCTTATTTGTTTTGCACAAAACAAAGCGTGATATGGCGAGAAATTTTGTCATTCGTCATTTTGACGAAATTTTTACATGAAAATCATACATTTTTTTTGCTTTACAAACTCTTGAAACCGTTGTATAATGATTTCGCTGTGGGACCCCACCCAGGACCCGCAGCCTTATTTGCCCCCCGGCAAATATACATCCCACTGCACAAATTGTCACTATGCTTGCGGAATTTCAATCTCATGGAGTCAACGCGCATGTGTAGCCACGGTTTGTGCTTTTTTTACTGTATTGGTATAGTAAAACTATATTCTTTATGGTATAATTGATTCTACTGACAGACAATCCCTGATTTGAGGTTTCACATATGCCAACAGACCAAAAAGACGAAAAGACGACCCGCCAGCCCCAGGCTGGCCCGAACCCGCATTCCAAGAAAAAACACGGCGCCGCAGTCCGGATTCCGGCTCTGGCCACCAACCTGGCCGAGATCTTTCCCGTTCATTACCCGGACGGAGGTTATTACAATACCAGCATGCCCATTGACGGCGGCATCGAGATGAGCCAGTATGCCCGGGTGCTCAATGAGCGCAGGGACGATGAGGAACCCTGCCTGATGGCCTTTCTCCCGATTATCGATGCCAGCATCCCTGAACCGCTGGCCAAACGCATGGGGCAGATCTGTACGGTCTCGGACGTGCTTATGCAAACAATGGTGGAGGGACGCCCCTATGCCATCGTCAACCACCTGAGCCGGGGGCAGATCCTGAAGTCCGGGGGATTTCAGGTCACGGTGATCCCTATGGATTCGCCGCCCACGAAAAAGACCCAGGCACTTCATGACGAATGCTGCAGCCTGCTCATCTCCGCGCTTAAAAAGCATGCGGAAGAACTGGATCTTCAGGAAGTCATCCCTTCCCTGGAATCCTACCGGGATTGCGGCGATCTGGCTGACTCCATTGCGGCTGCCGTACTGAAAACACAGGTGCATAAAGCCGAGGTCTTTGTGGAGATCAACCCGATCCTCAGGGCCAAGAAGACCTATGACCTGCTGATGCAGGAAATCAGTCTGAACGCCGTGCTGCAGGATGTGGAGAACAAAACCGCAGCGAGACAGAATCAGGCTCAGCGCGACTATTATCTCCGTGAAAAGCTCCATGTCATCGAGGATGAACTGGGCCTGTCGGACGACTCCTTCGCGGAACGGATCCAAAAGGCCGATCTTCCCGAAGAGGTCAAGACCAAGCTGATGAAGGATTCGGACAAGCTGAAGAAGCTGCCGGCCGGCTCTCCGGACCAGGCCGTGCTGGCTTCCTATCTGGAGACCGTGCTGGCTCTTCCCTGGCATTCCAAGTCCGAAGAGACCTTGGATCTGGATCAGGCCAGGAAGATCCTGGACCGAGACCATGACGGGCTGGACAAGGTCAAGCAGCGCATCATCGAGTATATCGCCGTACGCAAGCGCAATCCGGAGCACCGTAACCAGATCCTCTGTCTGGTCGGCCCTCCCGGCACCGGCAAGACATCCGTGATCGCCTCCATAGCGGAAGCGATGGGCCGGAAATATATCCGGGTATCCCTGGGCGGCATCCGGGACGAGTCGGATATCCGCGGTCACCGCAAGACCTATATCGGCTCCATGCCGGGCCGCATTATGGAAGGACTGTCCCGTTCGGGCGTTTCCAACCCCATTATGCTGCTGGACGAGCTGGACAAGATGACCCGCGACGCGCATGGGGATCCCGCATCCGCCCTGCTTGAGGTGCTGGACAGTGAGCAGAACAAGGTGTTCCGCGATCATTTCATCGAGGTTCCGTTCGATCTCTCGGACGTCATCTTCATCGGTACCGCGAATACACTGGATACCGTTCCGCGCCCTCTGATCGACCGGCTGGATATCATTGAACTGCATTCGTATACCCAGACCGAAAAGATCTCGATCGCACGCAATCACCTGATTCCCAAGCAGCTTTCCCGCCATGGCCTCAGCACTTCCGAATTTGCTCTGTCCGAAGGCGCGTTGAAGGATATAATCAGCGGATATACCCATGAAGCCGGTGTCCGGAACCTGGAACGTATGATCGCCACGTTGGCACGCAAGGGCGTTCTGTACCTGAGCGATCATCCGGACAAGAAATCTTTCCGCGTCAACCAGTCCAACCTGGAGACCTATCTCGGCCCTCGCAAGATCCTGGACACGCGCGTTTCGGACGAGGACGAGGTCGGCGTGGTCAACGGGCTGGCCTATACCGAATCCGGCGGCGAACTGCTCAAGGTCGAAGCCGCAGTCCTGGAGGGCAGCGGCAAGATCGAACTGACCGGCTCCCTGGGCGAGGTGATGAAGGAGTCCGCACATCTGGCTGTCAGCTATGTGCGCAGCATTGCCAGCGAGTACAAGATCGAACCGGATTTCTACAAGAACAAGGACATCCATATCCATTTCCCGGAAGGAGCCGTGCCCAAGGACGGCCCGAGCGCCGGCGTGACCATGGTCACGGCACTGGTCAGCGCGCTGACGCGCCGACCGGTCCGCAGGGATATCGCCATGACCGGGGAGATCACGCTGCGAGGGCAGGTCCTGCCGATCGGCGGACTGCGTGAAAAGACTATGGGAGCCTATGTGGCCGGTGTTTCCACCGTATACCTGCCGAAGAAGAATGAATCCGATCTTTCCGAGATCGACTCGGAAGTCAAGACGCACCTCAAGTTCGTGCCCGTATCCAACATCGGGCAGATCCTGAACTCCGTGCTTCGCAAGTAATCCATCCGGAAAGGACCCCCGACATATGAACATTCAGATCCAGAACGCGGACCTCTACATCAGTGCCGGTGAGCTCCGCCAGTTTCCTAAGGACGGACTTCCCCAGATCGCCTTTTCGGGGCGTTCCAACGTCGGCAAGTCCTCCCTGCTCAATACACTGCTCGGGCGCAAGTCCCTGGCCCGGGTCTCCGGGTCTCCCGGGAAGACCATCACCGTCAATTTCTATGCGGTGGACCGCAAGCTGTATTTCGTGGATCTGCCCGGGTACGGGTTTGCCAAACGTCCGGCGGCCGACATCAAGAAATGGTCCGCCCTGACCGAAGGCTATTTCACGTCCAACTCCCGTCCGGACGCCCTGAAGCTTGTGCTCCAGCTCGTGGATATGAAGGTCGGCCCGACCGAGGATGACCGGATGATGCTGCGCTATCTGCAGAACGCCGGCATTCCGTATGCCGTTGTCCTGACCAAATCCGATAAGCTTAACGCGACCGAGCGCCGCAACGCCATGGACAGGCTTCAGGACGATCCGGACATTCCCAAAGACTGCACCGTTATCCCGTTTTCCTCACTCAAAGGCGAGGGAAAGAACGAAGTCTGGCAGTGCATCTTCTCTGTCCTCAAAGGCTGATCCCAAGGAGAGATTCCATGCTTTATCCCCATCTGGCTGTCAATGAACAGCATCATCTGACCATAGGCGGTCTGGACACTCTGTCCATCGCCCGTGAATACGGCACGCCCTGCTATGTGCTGGATGAAAACGTCATCCGCTCCCGCTGCCGAGTCTACCGGGAAGCCTGCGCCGAAGCGTTCGGTCCCAAAGCCCTTCCCCTGTTTGCCTCCAAGGCCCTTTGCTTCACCGGGATGTATAAGATCATCGCCGAGGAAGGCCTCGGGATCGACTGCGTATCCGGAGGCGAACTGTATACCGCGGAAAAAGCCGGGTTCCCCTCGGATCATATCTATTTTCACGGCAACAACAAGACCGACGCTGACCTGAAACAGGCCGTCGGCATGCACGTAGGCACGATCGTAGTCGACGGTTTTGACGAACTGGAGGCGCTCGAGACGATCTGCGCCGCCGCAGGCACTCGCCAGCGTATCCTTCTGCGCATTGCTCCGGGCATCGATCCGCATACGTTCCGCGCCGTCCGCACCGGCAGCGTGGATTCCAAATTCGGAACCGCCATCCAGACCGGCCAGGCCCTGGAGATCGTCAGGAAGGCCCTGTCTCTTCCGCACATCGACCTTGCGGGCTGCCACTGCCACATCGGATCCCAGATCTTTGAGACCCAGCCTTTCCGGGATGCCGCGGCCATTATGGTCGCCTTTCTGGTACAGATCCGGAAAGACTGCGGCGTGACCCTGTCCGAACTCAATCTCGGAGGCGGACCCGGCGTGCCCTATACCCAAGACGATCCGTCCATCGACTACCGGTCCTTCGTGACCGAACTGGGCGTCATTGTGCGTTCGGTCTGCGAAAGCGAGAATTTCCCCGTTCCTTCCGTCCGGATCGAGCCGGGACGTTCCATTGTGGCCGATGCCGGGCTGACCCTGTATACCGTGGGCGGCGTCAAGGAGATTCCGGGCTTCAAGAACTACATCTCGGTGGACGGAGGCATGCCGGACAATCCCCGCTATGCGCTCTACCAGTCCCGGTACACCGCCCTGATCGCAGACCGTGCGGACGAGCCGAAAACGTATACCGCCACCCTGGCCGGACGCTGCTGCGAATCCGGCGATCTGATCGGAGAGAACATGCCGATCCAAAAGGCGCGCAGAGGCGACATCCTGGCCGTTCTCTGCACAGGTGCCTACAACTACTCCATGGCCTCGCATTACAACCGGCTGCCCAATCCGCCGGTCGTGCTGGTCCGGGACGGAAAGACCCGTCTGGGCGTACGCAGGGAGACCTATGCCGACCTGACCGCCCTTGACCAGGAAATCTGACAAACTCCGAAAGAGAGTGTTCCTATGCTTTTTTCACTTCTGGAAGGGGAAAACATCCGGGACGTACTCATCGAGCTTCTGCTGATGATCCCCATCATCCTGTTCTCCCTTTCGTTCCATGAGGCGGCCCACGCCCTCATCGCCTATAAACTGGGGGACCCGACCGCCAGGAATCTGGGGAGGCTTACGCTCAACCCGGTCAAGCACCTGGATCCGTTCGGAGCCCTCTCGATGCTGTTGATCGGCATCGGATGGGCCAAGCCCGTTCCCATCAACGTTCGCAATTTTGAAAACCCCCGGAAGGGTATGATGCTCTCCGCGCTGGCCGGACCCGTATCCAACCTGATTCTGGCCATTGGGTTCGCCTTCCTTACCGCGACCTATGAGCTGCTTCTTTTTGTCTGGAAAATCGAGATCACGCTCCTGCCCTTGATCATCTATCAGCTGCTGTATCTGGGAGTCTACCTGAACGCCGCTCTCGCGATCTTCAACCTGATCCCCGCTCCGCCTTTCGACGGCTCCCGCATCTTCTTCTATTTCCTGCCCAAGAACTGGTATTTCAGAGTGATGCAATATGAGCGCTATATCGGTCTTGGCATCATGCTGGTCCTGATCGTGCTGTCCAGACTGGGGTTCAGCCCGGTCGGATTTTTGGCAGGCGGACTGACGGATTGGCTCCTCTATCCGTTCCAGGCACTAGCCACGCTTATCATCAGTTAAATCCGGTATACAATTATTAAAGAAGGACACTCCGCCCTATGGAACCCACCTATCATCTGGAAATGTATGAAGGTCCTCTCGACCTTCTGCTGCAGCTGATTCAAAAGAACAAGATGGATATCATGGACATCCAGATCTCCCTGATCTGCGAGCAGTTCCTGGCCTACATAGAAGCCGCGAAAGAGCAGGATCTGGAGCTGTCCTCCGGATTCATCACGATGGCCAGCGAACTGATCCTGATCAAATCCAAAATGCTCATTCCGCGGGTCCGCCCCGAAGAGCCGGATCCCCGTGAGGACCTGACCGAGCTCATGATCCGTCACCATCAGGCACAGGAAGGCGCCAAACTCCTGGCCGGACGTTACGAGATCTACAACCGGCGCATGGTCAAGGACACCGACGAGATCACGATCGACAAGACCTTTGTAGGCGATCAGGACGTCACCCGTCTGTGCGTAGGTATCCGCAGCATCATCGCATACAACGAAGAGCTGAGCAAGAACGAACGGGAGAAAGTCCGGTTTACCCCTCTGGTGGCCGCGCCCATCGTTCCCGTGGAGGCCAAGATCGTCGGCATCATCCGCCACATCAAACGCAGTCCGAAGCCTTCCATGAAGGAACTTCTCCGGGACGCGGAATCCCTTCCCGACCTGATCGCCATTTTCTTAGGCATCCTGGAACTCGTCAAGATCCAGCAGCTCGTCATTGCACCGGACGAGGATGCCATAGAAGGCGTGGCCAAGATCCACGATCTCAATACACACTTCATTTTCAACGAAAACGCGCCGGACCCGGACACCCTGGATGCCGCCGAGCCGTCCGAACCGGTCCTTCCGGTCGAACTGATCACACCGGAAACGGAGGGCCAGATCTCCATCTCGGTCCAAAAATCCGAATCCCGCAGGAGGTAACCACCTATGGAAAACGAACTTGCCCCGATCCAGAATCTGGAGGATGCCATCGAAGCCATCCTGTTCGCCGCGGGTCATCCGGTCACCTATGAAAAGCTGTCTCTGGTCCTCGGCATTCCGTCCGAGCAGGTCATGGCCCTGGTCGGGAGCATGCAGGAACGGTTCCCCGCCGACAAACCCGGAAGAGGGCTCCTTCTGCTCCGTTTCCCGGATTCCTGCCAGTTGGCCACAAAAGAGGAATACGGTCCATATATCCGGGAGGCCCTGGATATCCGCAGGGGCGGCAACCTGTCCAATACCTCTATGGAAGTCCTGGCTGTTGTGGCTTACAATCAGCCCGTCACCAGGACCTATATCGATGCGGTCCGCGGAGTGGACAGTTCCTATTCGGTGTCCTCCCTGCTGGATAAGGGCCTGATCATGGCGACCGGACGTCTAGATGCCCCGGGCCGTCCCGTTCTCTATGCGACCACCGATAAATTCCTGCGTGTATTCGGCCTGAATTCCCTGGATGAACTGCCTGTCACCGAGTCGCTCAGCACGTCCGTCAAGGTGGCTCAGCAGACGATCGCCCTGGACGGCGCCCCTGCTGCCGAAAAAGCCCCGGATCCCGAGCCGGAATCCCCCGGAGAGGGCGAATCGGTTCCGCTGTAACCCGCATATACGAAAAGGAGGTCCCCCGTGATCGCTCTGTACTGGACGATCGGGATCCTGGCTGTTCTTGTTCTGATCGGATTCATCCGGATAAGCATCCGCTTGTGTCTGGACGACGATATCCGCCTGACCCTGCACGTTCTCGGTCTGACGTTCCGTCTGTATCCCAAAAGGCAGGCCGTCCGCCCAGGGCGCTATTCCTACCGCAAGATGCAGAAATGGAGAAGCCGGCAGCAGGAAAAGAAGGACAAGGCAGAGGCAAAGGCCGAAAGAAAGGCGGACAGGTCTGGAAAAGCCAAAGAACCGGGCGAGCGGTTTCTTGCGAAACTGCGGAACTATCAGGACCTGGTCAAGACTTTCTTCCGTTCCTTCTCGAAGCATTTCCGGATCCGGATCGCAAAATTCCATATCCGGGTCGGTTCGGACGACGCGGCCAAAACCGCTCTTCTCTACGGAGCCGTAGCCCAGACCGTATCCTACATAGCCGGCGCAGTCGAACGGTTCACCAACCTGCGTCTCAAACGGGGTTCGGAGATCCTTGTGGAAGCGGATTTCGTCGGAGATTCCATCAAAGCGGATCTGATCCTGGACTTTTCCCTGCGTGTCTGGCACCTGCTTGCCATCCTGCTCAGAGCAGCCCTGGCCTTTTTCAAGCAGCAGATCCGCAAAGCCGTCAAGGAAACGGCTCCTTCCAAAAAACAAAGCACATCCCGGGCCGCAGCCCGCACGGAACCTGCGGCAGCGGAACACAGTTGACCATATGGCAGAAAGGAACCTGTTATGGCAAACGAAAACAAACTTCAGGACATCATCCGGACATCCCTTGAGAACATCCGGAACCTGGTCGATGCCAACACCATCATCGGCACGCCCATCGAGACCTCTTCGGGGACCACGCTGATCCCCGTGTCCAAGATTTCCGTCGGTCTGGCGACCGGCGGTATGGACGGTTCGTCCGCACATCCGGACAAACCCGTTTTCGGAGGAGGCGGCGGAACCGGGCTCTCCATCAAACCGGTCGCCTTCATGATCGTCTATGCGGACGGCCGCGTCGAGATCCAGAATCTCGGCATGCAGAACCCGCCCGATCCTCTGGATTCCGCCATCGGCTTCATTGACCGTGTTCCCGAACTCGTGGAAAAGATCAAGGCCCTGTTCGGAGGCAAAAAGCGCGATTCCAAGGGCACGGAGAAACCCGCGGATACCGCATCCGACGAAACCGTTTCCGGGGAAGAAGCCGCGGAGTAATGGAACCCGTCCGAATTCAGAAGTATCTCTCGGACTGCGGTATCCTGTCCCGGAGAGCCGCCGAACAAGCGATCCGGGACGGTGACGTACTCGTCGACGGAGTCGTACCGGAACTCGGAACCAAGATCCTGCCCGGCGAAGCCGTAGTCACCTACCGGGGGCAGGCCGTCGAGCCCCGTGCGGACCGCTACGTCTACGTCCTGCTCAATAAGCCGCGCGGCGTCGTCACGACGGCCAGCGACGAGAAGGGACGCCCTGCCGTCACGGACCTTGTTGACCTGCCCGGCCGCAGACTGTATCCGGTCGGCAGGCTGGATATGGATTCAGACGGTATGGTCATTCTCACCGATGACGGGTCGTTCGCGCAGGCCCTGACACATCCGAGGCATCATGTCCCCAAGACCTATGAGGTCAGCGTTGCGGAGGCGCTGGATGCGGGAAGGCTGGACGCCCTAAATGCGCCGATGGAGCTGGACGGATACCGTCTCAAGCCGGTTGAAGTCTCTCCGCTGGACAGCCATGCCTTCCGCATCGTGCTGCACGAAGGCCGGAACCGCCAGATCCGAAGGATGTGCGAACACGTCGGTCTGCACGTCACCCGTCTGACCCGCACGGCGGTCGGCACGGTCAGACTCGGACATCTCAAGCTCGGGCAGTGGCGTCATCTCAGCACGGAGGAAGTCCGCGCGCTGCGCCCGGACCCGGATCGAAATCAATAAGGAGCGACGGCCAGCTGGCCGTCTCATCACTATGGTCACTCATGTTAACGAACGTGATATGCGCTATGCGGAGTCCCTGTTCAGATTCACAGACCCCGCCCGCATTCCCTGCTCTTTCGGGTACGGAGACCGCCTGGTCCGCGGTATCCCGGAGGATCTCCATCCCATTGTGACCCGGACGGTCCTGTCCAACGATATGGTGGAGTACGCGGTGGAAGGCCGCTTTCCGGACGGGCTGGTCGTACGCGCCGAGCAGATCGTCTACCGCAGTTTTCCGGTCAACGAATGGGTCGTCTATCTGCGCAACGAGGGGTCTGCGCCTTCCCCGGTCATTGATTCCCTGCGCGGGCTGGACGGATGCCTGGACCTGGGCGAATGCCGCCTGTATCACGGCAACGGAGACGATTCCACCGAAAACGGATATGAGTGGTTTTTAGACCCGATCTCTCCTTCATTCACGCTTCAATCCGAAGGCGGCATGTCCTGCTTCGGCTCTTTTCCCTATTTCCGCATCCTGTCCGCAGAGCACCTGATCAACGTAGCCGTGGGATGGACCGGAGGGTGGAAGACCGAGCTGACCCAGGAAGGCCGCTTTCTTCATATTTCCGTCGGGCAGCGCCGGTCCCATTACCGGATCCTGCCCGGAGAGACCATGCGCTCCCCCCGCGTCACCCTGATGGGCATCGCAGGAACGGATACGGACCGAATCCGCAACATGTGGAGACGCTGGTATTTCCGTTACATCCTGCCCAACGAACGGGGAGGCAGACCCATCGGTCCGAAATGTGCCATGCACGTCTTCCAGGCCGACGGATTCCCCGAATTCACGGGTGCCAGTGAACAGAACCAGGTCGACGGCCTCCGGTTTTTCCGGGAAAAAGGCCTGAACCCGGACATCTGGTGGCTGGACGCCGGATGGTATGCCTGCGATCACGACTGGGGACGGATCGGATGCTGGGAACCCGACCCGGAACGTTTTCCGAACGGACTGACGCCGGTCGGACTGGAATGCGAAAAGCAGAACACCGAGTTCCTGCTTTGGTTTGAACCCGAACGCGTCCGCCTGAACGGCCCCCGTTCTCCCCATCACCTGGCCGAGATCCACCCTGAATGGATCCTGTATAGGGAGGGCTCCGGCGACGGCCTTCTCAATCTGGGGAATCCGGATGCCTGGCAATACATTACCGATCTCGTGGACAGCCTGATCAAGCGCTCCCATGTGCATATCTACCGGCAGGATTTCAATTTCGCTCCGCTGGATTACTGGATAGCCGCGGAAGCGCCGGACCGGATCGGCGCGATGGAGAACCTGCATATTCAGGGCTATCTCAGATACTGGGACACCCTTCTGGCGCGCAATCCCGGACTCTGGATCGACTCCTGCGCCTCGGGAGGCCATCGGAACGACCTGGACACCATGCGCCGCGCCGTGCCGCTGCAGTATACCGATGTCGGTCTCGGACATCACCCGGTCAAGCTCAAGCAGCACCGCCAGATGTTCGAATGGATCCCCTACTTCCGCGCCCACAATTACAACTGGGACAACCCGAAAGACGGCTCCTATGTGGGCGGAGGCCGTGCGATCGACGATTATGCCTATCAGGTCGCGCTGACGCCGGCCCTCACCGACGTGGCCACCGTGCACGAGAGTGAGGAGGTCTATGAATGCGCCCGCCGCAACCAGCCTATGTGGCGGAAAGCCGCAGAACTGGAAATCCGTGGAGATTACTATCCGTTTACCCGGTGCCGGAAGGACCCCGGGGACTGGTATGCCATGCAGTTTGACGATCCCGAGCGGCAGGAAGGTTTCATCCAGATCCTGACCGGAACACAGACGCCGGACGGGACGTTCACCGTGTATCCGTTCGTCCATGAGGACTGTGTGTATACCTTTACCGAGGATCTTACGGGCCCGTCCGGGTCGGCGACCTCGCAGCAGCTCGTCCATGACGGATTTACAAGGAAACTGCCGAAACGGACCGGTCATGTCTGGTTCTACCGGTATGAAAAGGAGGCTTGACCTTATGTGGAACGGAAAACTCAAGGCGCTGACGTTCAGCTATGATGACGGCGTACTTCAGGACAAGCGTCTGATCCGGATCTTAGACAGATACGGGCTCAAATGCACCTTCAACCTCAACTCTGCCCGTTTCGGACGGACCGAATCCATTCACAGCGGACGGACCGTTGACCACAGCACCGTGGCCGAGCCGGATGTCCGTGCGGTCTATGCCGGCCATGAGATCGCGGCTCACACCTGCACGCATCCCATGCTCCCCTCTCTGGACGAGCCGGGAATCGTGTCGGAAGTCCGGAAGGATATGGAGAAGCTGAGCGCTCTTGCCGGATATCCCGTTTGCGGTATGGCTTATCCCGGAGGCGGTGTCAACCACGACGAGCGGGTGATCGGGGTTATCAAAAAAAATGTGCCGGAGATCCGGTACGCGCGTACGATCACCTCCACCTACTCTTTCGACATTCCGCCCCGCCTGCTGGAACTGGATCCCACCGTCTTCCATATGGAATGGGACCGGATGGTCGAGCTCTGCCACAGATTCGTGGATCTTGAACCGGACCGCCCGCAGATGCTGTACATCTGGGGGCACGCCTATGAATTTGACGCCGCGGAACACGACGCCTACTGGACACGTTTTGAGGATCTGTGCCGGTTTCTGGGCGGACGAAACGATATTTTTTACGGAACCAACCGGGAGGTCCTTCTGGACCTTCCTCAAAACCACAAATGAGGTGATATACTATGGAAAAACTCAGAATCGGAATCATCGGGACCGGCAGCATCAGCCATTTGCATATGGCGGGCTACAAGGAACTGGAGGCGGAAGGCCGGGTCGAGATCGTCTCCTGCTGCGATCTGGATGAAGGCAAACTCAACCGCTATTGCGACAAGTACGGAGTGGCCAGGCGCTATACCAACTGCGAAGAGATGATGGCCAAGGAGCAGCTGGACTGTGTCAGCGTGTGCGTCTGGACGGTCAATCATGCGAAATGCACCATTGCCGCTCTCAAGGGCGGGGCTCACGTGCTATGCGAGAAACCCATGGCTATGAACGCCGCGGAAGCCGAAGAGATGCTGAATACCGCCAAAGCTTGCGGCAAGATGTTGCAGATCGGGTTCGTGCGCCGGTTCGGCGAGGATGCGGAAACCATTCAGAGACTGGTCGAAGACGGCACCTTCGGAGACATTTACTATGCCAAGGCGATCTATCTCCGTCAGCAGGGCTGTCCGGGCGGCTGGTTCGGCGACAAAGCCTACTCAGGCGGCGGTCCCCTGATCGACCTGGGCGTTCACGTCATTGACCTGACCCGGTATCTGGCCGGCAATCCCCGGCCCGTATCCGCCTTTGGCGTGACCTATGACAACCTGGGGCCACACAGAGCCTCGGGCAGCGCGGGCTGGACGATCGAAACCGGTCCGGAAGCCCATCCGTATACCGTGGAAGACCTTTGCGTCGGTATGGTCCGCTTTGAGAACGGACTCACCCTCACACTGGAGACCAGTTTCAACCTGAACATTCCGGGAGACGTCGGCGACGTGGAACTCTACGGCACCAAAGCCGGCACGTCCTTAAGCAAGATGAACATCCTGGCGGTTAAAGACCACCAGTTTGTGACCTTCACCCCGGAAGAACCCCATTCCTTCCGTTTTCAGCTCGCTTTCAACGCGGAGATCCGCGGATTCGTGGACGCTTCCCAGGGCCTGGTTCCCTGCAAGGCTACGGCTGAGGACGGCGTATGGCTGATGAAGATTATCGACGCGCTGTATGAGTCCGCAAAGACCGGTGCCAGCGTGGCCATTTCCTGATCATGGGCATCGGGGCTCTCATCAACCGGCACCGCAAGGCGATCATGGGTTTTGCGGCGCTGTATATCTTCCTGTTCCATGAATACCTCCGGCTCTCTCCCGACGGTTCCTGGCTGGGCGAGATCATGCGTCGCCCGATCCGCTGGGGATTTGTCGGCGTGGACATCTTTTTCTTCCTGTCCGGCATAGGCCTGACCTATGCCATCGGGAAGACCGGCATCCTGAAGTTCTATTACCGCCGGCTCCGCCGCGTGGCCTTTCCCTATATCGTGACCGGTGTCGTACTGGCCTTCATCCAGAACTGGACGTTCTCCAAGTTCATCGGCAATGTGACCGGATTCAATTTCTTTGCCAAGACGATGTACAGTTTTCTGTGGTTCGTCACGGCTGTCGTCACGTTCTATCTGCTGTTCCCCCTGTATGACAAGATCATGGGACAATTCAAGAACAAAGTGGTCTTTACCGGCATCGTGCTGTGCATCTGGCTGCTTTTGTCCATGTCGCTGGAAAGCACCATGGCCGGAGCGGGCCGTACCGAATTCTACGGATTCACCAACCGGATACCGGTTTTCGTCCTCGGCGTCATGTTCGGCCGGATCACCCAGGAAAGGGATATCATCGTATCCAGGTCCGGATGGGTCCTGATCGGGCTGCTCCATGTGATCGGACTGTTCCTGGCGGAAAAGACCTGCTTCTCCGGATGGCGCATTCTAGTCCCGGTCTCCAACTGCTGCATCCCCAACATCCTGTCCGGGATCACGCTGGTGATGCTGCTGGCCAAACTGATGGACCTTCTGTCCCGGTTCAAAGTCATGCGCGCAGTTGAAAAAGGCATCGGCTATTTCGGCGTCATTTCGCTGGAGTTCTACTGCATACAAGGCGTCGTCCTGCATTTCATCCTTCTGGACAGACTTCCCGCAGGCCTGGCGAAGCCCCTCTACAACCTGATCGCGTTTGCCGGAACGACCGCAATGGCGACTGTCCTGTATCTGGCCGAGCGCGGATTCTGGTTCCTTGTAGAGCTGCCGTTCCGCAAAAAGAAGGTTTCGGCCTCTCAGCCGGCCCCGCAGGAAGTTCCCGCGGAGAGCGGAGAGCCCAGCGAGGGAACGCCCGGTTCCGAGGGGTAGGTTTTTCCTCATCCACAAACATCCAAACGCTAGGAGGCATTGCCCATCATGTCCATTTCAGACTGCAACCGCTCTTTCGAAGGCAAGACCATACTGGTCACGGGTTCGGCCGGTTTCATCGGTTCCAATCTGGTCAAGCGGCTCCTGAACGGTACGGACAAGGTCCGGATCGTCGGGCTGGACAACATGAACGATTACTATGACGTATCTCTCAAGGACTACCGCAACCGGGAACTGACCGGAATCGCCGCAGAACGGAAATCTGCGTCTTATCGCTTCGTAAAGGGCGGACTTGAGGATAAAGCGCTCATCGAAGACCTGTTCGAATCCTGTCATTTCGATATCGTAGTCAACCTGGCCGCGCAGGCCGGCGTACGCTATTCGATCACCAACCCGGATGCCTATATCCATTCCAACATTATCGGCTTTTACAACATACTGGAGGCCTGCAGGCATCATCCTGTGGAGCATCTGGTCTATGCCTCCTCTTCCAGCGTCTACGGCGGAAACAAGAAAGTGCCCTTCTCAACAGAAGACAAGGTCGACAATCCGGTCAGCCTGTATGCTGCGACCAAGAAATCCAACGAGTTGCTGGCCCATGCCTATTCCAAGCTGTACGATATTCCCTCCACCGGGCTGAGATTCTTTACGGTGTACGGCCCCGCGGGAAGACCGGATATGGCCTATTTCGGATTTACGAACAAGCTGATCCGGGGCGATACGATCGAGATCTTCAACTACGGGAACTGCCAGCGGGACTTCACGTACGTGGACGATATCGTGGAAGGCATCATCCGGGTCATGGCAAAGGCCCCCGGAAAGAAGACCGGGGAGGACGGGCTGCCCCTGCCGCCTTACAAGGTCTATAACATCGGCAACTCCAACCCGGAAAACCTGCTGGATTTCGTTCAGATCCTCTCCGAGGAGCTGGTCAGGGCCCGGGTCCTGCCTGAAGACTACGATTTCGAGGCCCACAAGAAGCTGGTTCCCATGCAGCCCGGCGACGTGCCGGTCACCTATGCGGACGTATCGGACCTGGAAACGGATTTCGGGTATAAGCCGAAGACGGATCTCCGGACCGGCCTGCGGAAATTCGCAGAATGGTACTATGATTTCTATGTGAAAGACAAGCGGGTCTGACCCGTGTCAAAAGCCGGACAAAGGTTCATCCTCTGTCCGGCTTTTTTCGATTCGGTTTGGTTTACGGCCGGAAGACCACGTTGGCTTCGCCGATCAGGTGGATCAGTTCCGTACGTACGATGGGCTCATACACCAGATCCCTGCAGATGCACCGGTACTCCCTGGTCTTTTCATCGAACAGGAACACCGCTGTCGTCCCCTCATTGAAAATCTCGGTCAGGTTCCGGATCTTCGGGACGCGCGGATCCTCCGGATCGGGCAGGCGGAGGAAGAGTTTCCCTCCTCTCGGTGTTCCGGTATACGGCACCGCGTTTTTGTCGGTCCGAACCTTGTCGGTCGCCTTCACAATTTGTTCGCCCCTGCGGACGGATTGTTCAGGGAAGCCTGTCATTTCCTGCTCTCCGGATTCGTCATCCTTCAATTCCAGGATTTGATCGGCCAGGATCTTCGGATCCTCCTCCGCGTCAAACTGCACGGTCCCCCGGATCGCGACCGGGGCATCGTTGCGGATGATCGCAGCGCTCTTCTCATAGACCTTGGGAAAGATGACCGTTTCGATTTCGCCGGTCTTGTCCTCCAGGCGTGCAAAAGCCATCCGCTCGTTCTTTTTGGTGGTTTTGCTGCTGATCGAACCGAGAATGCCGGTAACGGTCACCATGGTTCCGTCCGCAATATCCGCATTCTCCCCTTCCTTGTCTTGGGCCGCAGATTCCAGGATGCGGCTGAGCGGGACCGGATCCAGTTTGGCCATGTGCCTCCCGTATCCGTCCAGCAGATGCCCGGAAAAGTACATTCCGGACACCGCCTTCTCCATGGCCAGCTTCTCCTTGATCGAGATCTCGGGGATTTCCGGCCACTTGTAAGCAGTCTTCTCGGATTCCGGATCCATTATGGAGAACAGATCGATCTGACCGCTGAGGTTGGACCTCTTGCGGGACAGATCCGCCTCCAGGACCGGCTCGTATCCGGCGAGGAGCCGGCTGCGGTACAGTCCCAGACTGTCAAAGCATCCTGCCATGATCAGGGCTTCCACCATCCTGCGGTTGATCGTATAGGCAGACATCCGGCGCGAGAAATCCTCAAAAGAGGTGAACGGACCCTGCCTGCGCTCCTCCAGAATGTTTTGGGCGAACCCCTCCCCGATGTTCTTCAGGGCCAGCAGTCCGAACCGGATGTCCGATCCACTCACGGAAAAGTTCATCTGTGACGCGTTGATGTCCGGCGGAAGGACCCGGATGCCGCGCTTGCTGCAGTCCGCAATGTATTCGGCCAGCTTGCCGAGATTGTCCATCACGCTGGTCATCAGGGCCGCAAAATAGGCCTGCGCATAATGCGCCATCATATAGGCCGTCCGGTAGGTAATGACCGCATAGGCCGCGGCATGGCTCTTGTTGAACGCATAACTGGCGAACGAGGCCATGTCTTCAAACAGCCGGTTCGCGGCATTCCGGTCGATATGGTTTGCTTCGGCCCCCTGAAGAAACGACTCTTTCTCCGCCTCCATGACGCCCGCTTTCTTCTTGCTGATGGCCCGGCGCACGATGTCCGCATGGCCTAAGGAATAACCGGCGACCGTACGGAAAATGGAGATGACCTGTTCCTGGTAGACGATACACCCGTAGGTGGGCTCTAGGATCGGCTTGAGTTCCGGGATCTCATAGCGGACGCTCTCCGGATGCCGGCTGCACTCGATGTAGCGCGGAATGGAATCCATCGGTCCCGGACGGTACAGTGCGATCGAGGCGATGATGTCCTCTATGCATTTCGGCTTGAGGTCGGTCAGCATCCGGGTCATGCCGGCGGATTCCAGCTGGAAAACGCCCTCAGTGGCACCGGACGAGATCAGTTCATAGGTGGCCGCATCCTCAAGTCCGACGGACTTCAGATCGAACCCCGGGACCTGCTCCCGAACGATCCGTTCCGCATCCTTGAGGATGGTCAGGTAGCGCAGCGCCAGAAAATCGAACTTCAACAGACCGAGCATGGCGATGGTATCCATATCATACTGAGTCACCACGGCCCCGTTG
>JAFYHA010000083.1 GCA_017539425.1 Clostridia bacterium | reverse complement strand
CGACCTGGACGGAACGGTCTATCTGGGCAACCGGGTGTTCCCGTTCGCGATCCGTTTCATCCGCCGTCTGCGCGCGTCCGGCCGCCGCGTCCTGTTCTTCACGAACAATGCGTCGCGCAGCCGCAGGACCTACCTGGACCGGCTGTCGGGGATGGGATTCGATCCTGCCCCCGATGAGATCCTCACCTCGGGCAACGTGACCGAAGCGTACTTAAACTCCCGTCATCCGGGCGCTTCCGTCTATCTGATGGGCACGGAAGACCTGCGGGAGGAATTCCGGGAATCCGGGATCCGTCTCGTCGAGGAAACCGGTCCCGAAGCCGACGTCGCCGTGGCGAGTTTCGACACCGAACTCACCTACGCCAAGCTGGAGGCGCTGTGCCGCTTCGTGCGGAACGGATCCCTGTATCTGGCCACCCATCCGGACCCCAACTGTCCTTCGGACCGGGGACCCCTTCCCGACTGCGGGTCGTTCATCGCCCTGATCCGGGAGTCCACCGGAAGGATGCCGAAGATCTTCGGAAAACCCGAAGCCGCCGCGGCCGATGCCATCTGCGAACTGACAAATACCCCAAAGGACCGCATCTGCGTATTCGGGGACCGGCTCTTAACCGACGTGGCGCTGGGTTCCCACAACGGGATCTGCTCGGTCCTCGTGGAGACCGGCGCGAACACAAGGGAGGACGCGGAGCGCCTCTCCCGGACGGACCGTCCCTCGTTCGTGTTCCCTTCGCTTGCCGAAGTGGACGAACTGCTTTTCTCCGGCCTTTCCGACTGAGGGCCGGCACCTAACCTTACGAAAGGAGGACCGCTCGATGGCTTTTGACGCGGGCTATCTCTATGCCGTGGTCCGGGCGATCCGCCGTACCGCGCTCGGCGCGCGGATCGAACGGGTGACCCAGCCGCAGAAGGACGAGATCGTGCTGCAGATGCGTACGACCGAAGGCGGCAAAAGGCTTCTCATCAACGCGGGCGCTTCGGATCCCCGGATCGGCTTTACCGACCTCCCGCTGGAAAACCCGGCCCAGCCGCCCATGCTCTGCATGCTCCTTCGAAAGCACCTCACCGGATCCACCCTCTCGGACATCCGGCAGTTCGGGTTCGAACGGGCCTGCGCTCTCGTGTTCGACACCCGGGACGAGATGGGCTTTCCCACCAAGAAGCACCTGATCGCCGAGATCATGGGCAAATACTCCAACCTCATCTTCACAGATGCGGAGATGAAGATCCTGTCCGCGCTGCGGATCGTGGACTTCACGACCTCTTCCCTGAGGCAGGTCCTGCCGGGCATGCCGTACGAACTGCCCCCGCCCCAGACCAAGGCGGACCCGCTCGAGGAGACCGCAGACGGACTCCTCACGAAGCTCAGGACCGCCCCTGCGGACCAGACGGTCGCGAAATGGCTGGGACAGACCTACCTGGGCCTTTCCCCGGCGGTCTGCCGGGAGATGGCCTTCCGGGCCTCCGGCCGGATCGACAGCATCGTATCGGAGACCGATACCGGTCGCCTTGCGGACACGTTCTTTGGCTGGTTCCGGGATCTGAAAGACGGCTCGTCCGAACCCTGTGTGGCTTTCGAGCGCCGCAAGCCTGTGGAGTACGCCTACGCCGCGCTCACCCATCTGGAAACTGCGTCCGGGATCTCGCTCGTCCGCACGGCCGACGTCTTCTCGGCGCTGGACCGCTTCTATTCCACAAGGGAGACCGAAGCGCGCATCCGGGCGGGCGCCACGGATATCCTCCACGTGCTGAGCCGGAACGAGACCAGGCTCGTCCGCAAACTGCAGCTCCAGGAAGCGGAACTTGCCGCCTGTGAGGAAGGCGGATCCTTCAAGAGGACCGGGGATCTCATCACCCAGAACCTGTATCAGCTGAAGCCGGGCATGACCGAGGCCGACCTCACGGACTACGAAGCCTACGACGAGGCAAGCGGCACGTACGGGACCGTCCATATCACGCTGGACCGCCGTCTCTCCCCTGCCCAGAACGCGCAGAAATACTACAAGAAGTACGCCAAGACCCAGAACGCCAAGACCGCCCTGACCGAGCAGATCCGGGCCGGCAACGCCGAACTGCTCTACCTGCAGTCCGTTTCGGACGCGCTGAGCCGCGCACAGACGCTGGCGGACCTAAGTGAGATCCGGGAGGAACTGACCGCTTCCGGCTATCTCGCCCGTTCCAAGAAGCCGATGCCCCGCAAGGGGCCGCTCCAGTCTCCGCCGCTCCGCTACCGTTCCCCGTCCGGCCTCACCGTCCTGTGCGGCAAGAACAACCTGCAGAACGACCGTCTCACCTTCCATACCGCCGCCAAAACGGACTACTGGTTCCATGTCAAGGGCGCGCCCGGCTCGCACGTCATCCTGTGCACCGAGGGAAAGGAACCCGAAGACGCGGACTTCACGGCCGCCGCGGAGATCGCGGCATACAATTCCAAGCTGTCCGACGGCCAGTCCGTGCCCGTGGACTACACCCTGGTCCGCAACCTGCGCAAGCCGCCCGCCTCCGCGCCCGGCTTTGTCATCTTCCACACCAACTGGACCGCCTACGTCACGCCGGACCCGGACCGGGTGGAGAACATGCGCCAACGCGACGAGTAAACGTCTTTTACATTTGTAAAAATGTGCTTTTCCGTTGCCAAGCGCAGAGGAATCGTCTATAATGGAACTGTCCGGTCCGTCCGGACGGAAAAAGGAATACACGAAATCCAAACCATCATCCCAAGGAGGATCTTTTCATGAGCATCGGACCCAACGACATCGTACGCATCGGTATCATCGGCTGCGGCGGCATCGCCAACGGCAAGCACCTGCCCTCTCTCAAGAGGCTGAACAACGTGCAGATGGTCGCGTTCTGCGACCTCGTCGAGGAGCGCGCGCTGCGCGCCAAGGAGCAGTACGGCACACCGGACGCCAAGGTCTATACCGACTACAAGAAGCTGCTCGAGGACAAGACCATCGACGTGGTCCACGTCCTGACCCCGAACCGGTCCCACAGCTTCATCACGGTGGACGCCCTGGAAGCCGGCAAGCACGTCATGTGCGAGAAACCCATGGCCATCAACTCGGAGGAAGCCCAGAAGATGCTGGACGCCGCCAAGCGCACCGGCAAGAAGCTGACCATCGGCTACCAGAGCCGTCAGCGCGCGGATTCCCAGTATATGAAGAAGGAAGCGCTCGCCGGCACGTTCGGTGAGATCTACTACGCGAAGGCCACGGCCATCCGCCGCCGCGCCGTCCCGACCTGGGGCGTATTCCTCAACGAATACGAGCAGGGCGGCGGTCCGCTGATCGACATCGGCACGCACGCGCTGGACCTGACCCTGTGGATGATGGACAACTACGAACCGGCCTACTGCGTGGGCACGACCTTCCACAAGCTGAGCGGGGACACCAACCAGGGCAACGCCTGGGGCAACTGGGATCCCAAGAAATTCACTGTGGAGGACAGCGCGTTCGGGTTCGTCGTGATGAAGAACGGCGCCACCATCAACCTGGAGTCCTCCTGGGCCCTCAACACCCTGGAGACCCGTGAGGCCGTCACCTCGATCTGCGGCACCAAGGCCGGCGCCGACATGATCGACGGACTGCGCATCAACGGCATCCGCAACAACCTGCAGTACGTGATGAAACCGGATTTCCACGCCGCCGGCGCGGCCTTCTTCGAGGGCAGTTCCGGGGACGCTCCCGAGCACCGCGAGGCCTACCAGTGGATCCAGGCCGTCATCAACGACACCACCCCGTGCGTCACGCCCGAACAGGCCATCACGGTCACGAGGATCCTGGAAGGCATCTACAAGTCCGCCGCCTCGGGCGACATCTATCGTTTCTGATTCCCCGGAGGTCCCTATGAGACTCAGCGTACTGGCCAATCTGTACGGGTCCAAGTCCCTGGATGAGGCCCTGAAGATCATTACCGGCCTCGGCGTCCATACCGTGGAGCTGGGCGCCGGAGGCTATCCCGGAAAGGCGCACTGCGATCCCGAGAAGCTGCTGGCGGATCCCAAGGCCTATGCCTCGTTCCTGGACACCCTGAAGAAGTATGACACCGACGTATGCGCCTTGGCCTGCCACGGCAATCCGGTCCATCCGGACAAGGCGACCGCGGCATCCTACGACAAGGATATGCGCAACGCCATCCTTCTCGCCGAGAAGATGGGCGTGGACACGGTCATCGGGTTTTCCGGATGCCCGGGGGACAGCGAACACTCGCTCTATCCCAACTGGGTGACCTGCCCCTGGCCGGATGATTTCCTCACTGTCCTCGACTGGCAGTGGGAAAAGAAACTCATTCCCTACTGGAAAGAGATGTCCGCGTTTGCCATGGCGCACAACGTGCCCCGCATCGCCTTCGAGATGCATCCCGGGTTCTGCGTATACAATCCCGAGACCCTGCTAAGGCTCCGACACGAGGTCGGACCGGTCATCGGCGCCAACTTCGATCCCTCCCACCTCATCTGGCAGGGCATGAATCCCCCGGACGCCATCCGCGCGCTGGGCGACGCCATCTACCACGTCCACGCCAAGGACACCAAGATCGACGAAATCAACACCCGCAAGTTCGGCGTGCTGGACACCAAGCACTATTCGGATGAGATCCACCGCTCCTGGGTCTTCCGTACCGTGGGCTACGGCAACGGCGAGACCTACTGGCGGGACCTGGTCTCCAACCTCCGCCTGGTGGGCTACGACCGGGTGCTCTCCATCGAGCACGAGGACAGCCTCATGTCCATCGACGAAGGGCTTTCCAAGGCCGTTTCGTTCCTCAAGGACATCTGCATCTACGATCCCAAGCCCTCCACCATGGGCTGGGCCTGATCCGCAGGACCCAGGATATGCCGAAAGGCCGCACCCAAACGTGCGGCCTTTCGGCGTTCTGTATTCCAAACCCTATTTCGGGAATTCCACGCGGATCTCGGTCCCGACGTCCGGTTCGCTCTCGATGGAGAGGTGGGCGCCGTGCATCTGCGCGACGTGCTTGACGATGGACAGTCCGAGCCCCGTCCCCGGGATATCCTGCGAGCGCGCGCTGTCCACGCGGTAGAACCGCTCGAAGACCCGTTCGTGGTATTCGTCAGGGATCCCGATGCCGGTATCCCGGACCGACAGGACCACCGTCTTGCCGGCGTCGGTCACGGTCACGGTGACCTTTCCGCCCTGGCGGTTGTACTTCACGGCGTTGTCGCAGAGGTTGTATACGATCTCGTCCAGATAGTTCGGGTAGCCCTTGATGGTAGCAGGTCCGCCCTCGAGAACGAACGTGACCTCCTTCTTTTCCGCGGTGCTCTCCAGCCCGTCGATCACGCCTTTCGCGACCGAGTACAGATCCACGTCCTCCTTGTCCGGAAGCACGGTCTGTTCATCCAGCCTCGACAGTTCGATGATGTCATTGATGAGGGAGATGAGGTGGGCGGACTCGCGGTAGATGTCGCCCGCGAACTCCTTGGATTTGTCCGGCGGGACCATATCCTGCATCATCAGTTCGGCAAATCCGGAGATGGAGGTCAGCGGCGTCTTGAGCTCGTGCGTGACGTTCGCGGAGAATTCGCGGCGCAGCTTTTCCCTCTGGACCGACTCGGTCACGTCCACGACCAGCACGACCGCACCGACCGGCTTCTCCTTGGAGACGACCGGGTTGGCGATGATCTGGTAGCATCTCTCCTTCTGTTCGTAATTGACTTCCCCGCGTTCGCCGCGGAGCGCCTTCTTGAGCGCCTCGGACGCGGACTGCTCGCCGCCCTCGGTCAGGGGCTTGCCGACCTCGCATCCGGGCAGGGTCTTCTGCGCGCCGGTATTGGCGCTCACGACCACGCCGTTGATATCGGTCAGGAGGAAGCCCTCGCTCATGTTCTCGGTCAGGACGGTGAATTCCTTCTGTCTACGGGTCAGCTCGTCGATCTGGTCCTTGATGGTCAGGTTCTGTTCCCGGATCCGTTCGACCAGCGGGGCCAGTTCGGGATAGACGTTGGCCGGATTGAGATCGTCGATCTCGATCTCGTTGATCGGCTTGGTGATCTGTTTGGCGGCGCGCAGCGCGAAGATGCCCGCGAGCACCAGCACGAGGATCGTGACCCATAGGACCGGGCTGACCGCCACGATCGCGCTCCATACGGCGGATTTCGGCGTGGAGAGCCGCAGGACCGTCCCGTCCTCGCATTTCATCGCGTAGAACATCGCATCCGCCCCGCTGCTTTCGGACTTCCGGGCACTCTTCCCTTCTCCGCTTTCAAAGGCCGCGCTCACCTCGGGGCGCTCCTTCTGGTTGGCGATGCCGGTTCCGTATTCCGTATCGTACAGCACCGTTCCGTCCGCGGCGATCCAGGTGACCCGGTTCTTCGAGTCCAGGGCCTTGAGGTACTCCTCATCCGCCTGCTTCACGCCGGCGGCGGCATAGATGGCCTCCTGCTTGAGCGCGGAGTAGGTCTCCTCTTTCATCTTGGAGTACTGCAGCCCGACGAACAGGACCGCGCACAGCACGAGCACCAGAATGCCCATTACAAACACATACCGGAAGATTTTACCTGTCATATTCCTCTCCTGCCATTCTGTATCCGATCCCGCGCACCGTCTCGATATACGCGCCCGCCTCGCCCAGCTTCAGCCGGAGCGTGCGGATGTGTACGTCCAGCGTGCGGTTTTCATATTCGGTCTCCATTCCCCAGACCCGGTCCATGAGCTGGGCGCGGGTGAGCACCATCCCGCGGTTCTCGCAGAACAGGCACAGGAGCGAATACTCCTTGTACGTCAGCTCCACCGGTTCGCCCCCGACCCGGATCTCGTGCCGTTCCGGGCAGAGGTACAGAGGTCCGACGCGGTATTCCTTGACGGTGACGCCCTTGTCCGAGCGCCGGAGCACCGCGCGGATGCGCGCGATGAGTTCCATCATGCCGAACGGCTTGGAGATGTAGTCATCCGCGCCGCTGTCCAAGCCCTCGACCCGGTCGAATTCGGTATTCCGCGCGGTCAGCATGATGACCGGCAGCGCCTTCGTCCGGCTGTTCTGGCGGATGCGCTTGAGGATCGAGATTCCGTCCTCTCCGGGCAGCATGATGTCCAAAAGGAGCAGATCCGGCAGCGATTCTCCGTTCATCGCGGTCCAGAAATTCACGGGATCGGCAAATCCCTGGACCCGGAAGCCCTGGTTTTCCAGCGCATATATGACCAGCTTTCGGATGCTGTCGTCGTCTTCGAGCAGATAGATCATGCCGCGTTCACCGCCTTCCGTTCCTCATTCTTCTCCTATGATACCATGAAACGGGAGCAAATGAAAAGGGATTTAACCTGGATTTTACATAAATGAGGTTTTGGATTTAACTTTTGTTTGGAATAATAAAGGCAAGAACTCTGCTACCGAGGTCAAACTATGGATTTTGCAATGGTCGTGAAGCTTCTCGGCGGGATCGCTCTGTTCCTGTTCGGCATGAAACTGATGGGCGACGGACTGAAAAGCGTCGCCGGCAACAAGCTGGAACTGATCCTGTACCGGCTGTCCAATACGGCCCCCAAGGGCGTGCTGCTGGGTACCGGTGTGACGGCTGTCATCCAGTCCTCCGCCGCCACGTCCGTCATGGTCGTGGGCTTCGTCAATTCCGGCATGATGAAACTGCGTCAGGCGGTGAGCGTCATCCTGGGCGCCATCCTGGGCACCAGCATCACGGGATGGATCATCTGTCTCAACTACATCGACGGTGCATCCGGCACGTCCGGCATCCTCTCCTCCTCCACCTTGACGGGGGTGATCGCGGTCGCCGGCATCGTGCTGGTCATGTTCATCAAGAACCCGACCGCCAAGAAACTGGGCGGCATCATGATGGGATTTGCCGTCCTGATGTTCGGCATGAGCGCGATGAGCTCGGCCATGTCCTCGCTGGGCGAGACCGAAGGATTTAGAAATGTGCTCACGTCCCTGTCCAATCCGGCTCTGGGCATCGTGGTCGGTCTGGTCTTCACCGCGGTCCTGCAGTCCGCGTCCGCGGCGGTCGGTATCATCCAGGCCCTGTCCGTTTCCGGCTCGATGAGCGTGGACAGCGCCGTGCCCCTTCTTCTGGGCGTCGCGATCGGCGCGTCCGTACCGGTCCTTCTGTCCGCTCTGGGCGCCACCGTCAACGGCAAGCGCGCGTCCCTGATCTACCCGATCACGACGACGCTGAGCGCGGCCGTGTGCGCGGCGGTCTTCTACATCGGCGATACCATCTTCGGTTTCCCGTTCCTGGACTGGACCGCGAATCCGTTCCTGATCGCCCTGCTCAATACCATCCTGCGTCTGTGCATGATCCTCATCCTGCTCCCCTTCTCGGACGTAATCGAGTCCTTGGTGACCTCCATAGTCCGGGAGAAGAAAGGCGGGGACGACGACGCGCCCCTGCTTGAGGAAATGTTCATCTCGCATCCCGCGCTCGCCGTCGACCAGAGCCGCACGGCCATGTGTGAGATGGCGCGCCGCTCCCGTACCTCCCTGATCACCGCGACCGGGATCCTGAACGCATTCGACCCGGAAGCCTTCGAAAAGGTGGAAAAACTGGAGGCCAGTGTGGACAAATACGAGGACGGCCTGGGCACCTATCTCGTGAAGCTCACCGGTCATGAACTGACCGGAAGACAGAACAAGGACGTTTCCATCTTCCTGCACACCCTGTCCGACTTCGAACGCATCTCTGACCACGCGCAGAACATCGCGGAGAGCGCCAAGGAGATCAAGGACAAGAAGCTGACCTTCTCGGAAGGAGCAAGGTCTGAAATGACCGTCATCGCCAATGCGGTCAACGAGATCGTCTCCATCTCGGTAGACGCCTTCCTGAACAGCGATATTGATGCCGCAAAGAAGGTCGAGCCTCTGGAGGAAGTGATCGACGAACTGTGTGACAAGGCGAAAGCCCGCCACATCGAGCGGCTCCAGACCGGCGAATGTACGATCGTGCCCGGATTCGTGCTCAACGACCTTCTCTCCAATTTTGAACGCGTCTCCGATCACTGCTCGAACATCGCGGCCGCCCTGATCGAGATCGAAGCGGACGAATTCGACACCCACCGTTATCTCGGCGCGGTCAAGCAGAAGCATACGGAAGATTTTGAACAGCACTACAACGAGTTCAAGACCCAGTATTTCTTTGATTGATCCTGTTACAGACATTGCCCCCGGTTCCGCGGAACCGGGGGCTGTCTTCATCTATGTGCCCGTGTCCGGTCTGTCTGTGGGAAGACCGGACATATCCTTTTCGTTCACTTGACAAAGTCAAACTCAAAATCGTAAATGGAAACTGTGTCTCCGTCCTCGCATCCCCTCTCTTCCAGAGCCTCGAAAACGCCACTCTTGCGGAGAACGCGCTGAAAATAGTTGAGGGATTCGTAGTTATCAAAATTAATCTGCCCCATCAGGTTGAACAGCCATTCTCCTTCCACGATATATTTGCCGTCCTCATACCGGATCTCGGTCTCCTTTCCGCCTCCCACGTAAGCATCCGCGTCGTCCGTTTCTCCGGGATAGACCGTCATCGGAGGCAACTCCCGAAGTCTGGCAGCCACATGGTGGACAAGATCCTGAATTCCTTCCCCGGTGACGGCGGAAACGTAAAAGAGTTCCCAACCGTTCTCCCGGACGAATGCTTCAAACGCCGGAATATCCACTCGTTCCGGATCCATCAGATCCTTCTTGTTGGCCACGATGATCTGGGGTCTCTTGGCCAGTTCTTCACTGTACTTGGCCAGTTCCCGGTTGATGGTCTGAATATCCTCGACCGGATCCCTGTATTCCAGACATGCGATATCCACAAGATGAAGCAGCAGCCGGCAACGGTCGATATGGCGAAGGAACGCGTGTCCAAGGCCTGCGCCTTCGGACGCACCCTCGATCAGTCCGGGGATGTCTGCCGCGACGAATCCGCTCTCTCCGCCCACGGATACCACGCCCAGATTGGGAGACAGCGTCGTGAAATGGTAATCCGCCACTTTGGGTTTGGCTGCGCTGATCCGGGCCAGCAGGGAGGATTTTCCTACGCTCGGGAACCCGATCAGACCGACGTCCGCCAGCATCTTGAGTTCCAGTTCCACTTCTTTGTGTTCCCCTCGCGTCCCGTTCTTGGCAAACAGCGGAATCTGGCGGGTCGGCGTCGCGAAATGGCGGTTTCCCCAGCCTCCGCGTCCGCCCCGGCAAAGGATGAAATCCTCTCCGTCGTTCTCGGACATATCGTGGATCACCGCGCGGGTGTCCGCCTGCCGGATCAGTGTTCCGGGCGGCACCAGGATGACGGCGTCCTCTCCGTTCGCTCCATGAAATTTGTCTCCGGAGCCGTCACCGCCCCTTCCGGCCACGAACTTGCGTTTGTAACGGAAGGCCAGAAGAGTATTGCTGCCCGGGTCCACCCGGACGATCACATTCCCGCCGTGACCTCCGTCTCCGCCGTCCGGTCCTCCGGCCGCCACATATTTTTCTCTGCGGAAGGATATGGCCCCGTTTCCGCCGTCTCCGGCCTTGGCCTCGATCCGAACCTGGTCAATGAACATTCTTGTCTCTCTTTCCTGTTTTCCAAACTTGCGTCTCAGCGATCCGCTTCGACCATACTGCCCTCTCCGCTGATCGTCAGGCGGTAGAGGCTGCCCGGCTTTTCGGATGCTTGAATCACCGTTCCTGTTTTCAGGTTGTCTCTCAACGCCTCGGGTGCCACGACCCGGAACAGGACGGTACGGCCCTTTCTCTTGACGACGGACACGCAGATATCCGTTTCCCCGGTCTTTCCGGCGAGCACTCCGCAGGCGTTAAACGCAGGATCCTTGTTTCCTTTCCGCTCCCATGTCGCGGGATAGACGCGATCCCTGAATGAACCGCTGCGGCCCAACCGCATGAACGGTCTTCGTGCCGGAATGACCAGAAGGGCGATCCCGACCGACCCAAGGAGCCAGGGGACGGACCACGCGGACAGATCCACGCCGAGTCCCCAGTTCACAACGCCCCAGGCGATCACGCTCAGCGCGGCCAGCGCGAGCAGACAGCCTTCCGCGATCCAGCCCGCCGTTGTCATCCTGGGCCTGGCCTGCGCGTGGCAGAACCGGCATCTCGGGGCGATCGCCTGACCGGTAAAGCTCCGGTCCTGTCCCATCCGCCGGACGGAATCGGTAAAGGCCGGTTTTCCGCAGGACGGGCATCTCCACATTCTCTTCTGCTCTGCCATATGTGCACCTCTAGACATACGGATCCCAGATGAGTTCCGCCAGATGCGTCTTTACATAGTTCAGCATCCGGTCCTCGATCAGTCCCTCCCGGGACATTAGAAACGTACGCAGATCCATGGGGTCGGGCTTGGGCTGCGCTACGGAGAACGCCCTCAGCTGTCCGGCCAGGGAGACCGCGTCGCGGTCGTCCGGATCCGTGGAAAGATAGCGGGCGAACGTTTCCCCGAACGCGGGTCCCCAGCCCAGCATCTGCTCCCAGAGTTCCCCCTCATCCCGCCGGTTCCAGTAATACAGCATGAACCAGCAGATCAGGGGCTTGTCGATCTCTTCAAAATCACTTTCCTCGCCGAGCAGATCCTCTAAGAACAGGGATTCCCCCTTCCTGTGCATGGCGGCCATCATGGCCACGTGCTCGGCCACGTTCTCCGCGGTCAGGTCTCCGACCGTCATCTGCTTACGTGCCTTGAAATCATAAAGGAAATAAGACCCTTTGATCTTTCTTTCTTCATCCTTTTTCCGCATGGACCGCACGATCCATACCGCCACGAACATGAGCAGGCCCATCAGGACCAGTGCTCCGGCAGCCACCAGCACCAGAACCAGATCCTCGGTGCGGGTGTTCCGGGCCCAGAAATAGCCGCCGATCCCGGCGATCGTACCGCCGATGACCAGCCCGGTGCCCCAGGCCAGCATGCGCTTGTCGCTGATCTTTTCGGGCGTACGCTGAATTTTCATACGGATCTCGCCGTCCGTTCCATGGCAAGACGGCTCTCCTTTCCCTTTTGCGGTCTATCCCTTGGCTCCGTCGGAGGGCTTCTCGTCGCCCCGTTCCCGGATCTCGAACTTCAGCGGAGTGCCTTCGAACCCGAACGTCTCGCGGATGCAGTTCTCGATATAGCGGAGATAGGAAAAATGGAACAGTTTCGCGCTGTTGCAGAAGATGACGAACGTGGGCTGCGCGACCGCCGTCTGCGTCATATAGTAGATCTTGAGTCTGCGTCCCTTGTCCGAAGGGGGTTGGACCCGCATCGTGGCGTCCGTCAGGACGTCGTTGAGCATGCCGGTGGGAATGCGCGTATTGGCCTGTGCGTGCACGTACTGGATCTTGGTGTACAGATCCATGCATCTCTGCCCGGTCTTGGCCGACACGAACAGGATCGGGGCATAGGGCATATAGGACAGCGCAATCCGGATCTTGTTCTTGAATTCGCTCACCGTGCTGTTGTCCTTGTCCAGCGCGTCCCACTTGTTGACCACGATGATGGATGCCTTTCCGGAATCGTGGGCGATCCCCGCAATGCGTTCATCCTGCTCGGTGATCCCCGTCGTGGCGTCGATCATGATGAGGCATACGTTGGCGCGCTCCACGGCCATATGCGCGCGCAGAACACTGTATTTCTCGATCCTGTCCGTCACCTTGGACTGTCTGCGGATCCCGGCGGTGTCGATGAAGGTAAAGCGGCCGAAATCGTTCTCCACCGGGGTGTCGATGCTGTCCCTTGTGGTCCCGGCGATGTCGGACACGATGACCCGGTTCTCGCCGCACAGCCGGTTGATCAGAGAGGATTTGCCCGCGTTGGGCTTGCCTATGACCGCGACACGGACGGTGTCCGGGTCCTCCTCGTCCTCGGTCGGCTCGGGCAGGTTTTCCACGACTGTATCCAGGAGATCCCCGGTTCCGGTCCCGCTGACGCTGGATACCGCGACCGGATCGATGGAAAAGCCCAGTTCATAGAATTCATAGAACGCCATCGGCGTGGAACCGACCCCGTCGCACTTGTTCACGCACGGAATGACCGGCTTGCGGCTCTTCTTGAGCTGTACGGCGATGTCCCGGTCCGCGGCGGTGAGGCCGCTCTGGACGTCCACCAGAAACACGATGACGTCCGCCGTGGAGATGGCGATCTCCGCCTGGATGCGCATCTGCTGCAGGATCTGGTCCCCGTTGTCCGGTTCCAGTCCGCCCGTGTCGATCAGCACGATGGGACGGCCGTTCCATTCGGTCTCGCCGTAGATTCGGTCCCGGGTCACGCCCGGCGTATCCTCCACTATGCTTTTCCGCTCTCCGATGAGTCGGTTGAAGAGCGTGCTCTTCCCCACGTTGGGGCGGCCCACGATGGCCACGATCGGCTTTGCCATATCCGTCTACTCCTTGGTTGGTTCGTCTTTTTCATACGGTTCCACGGGGACAGGCGGCTCCAGGCCGACCAGGATGTCCACAAAGCGGAACCCGTCATTGGATGCGATCTCCACCGATATCCCGAGCTTATCGGAAAGTTCGGCCGGAGTCATATCATCCAAGAAAATGTCATGCTGCGCGCGCAGCGTGTTCTCGGGAAGCAGCAGTCGTTCCCCGTTCACGTTCCCTCTCAGCTGGGCCAGCATATCCTGCCCGGTGAGAAGCCCGGAGACCGTGATGCTGGGTCCGAAGAACCGGTTTTCGATACAATGGACGGTGCATTCGACCTGTGGGAAAAGCCCGTGGACCCGGTCCGCGATCTGACGTACCGTCATCTCGGCGGCTACCCCGGTCACCAGTCCCCAGTGCACGGGCAGGACCTGCTCGGGCGGATTCTTTTCCAGGTATTCGATCTCCGTGATACAGTCCGTAAGGAAGGACGTGATCATCCCGACCCCGTTTTCCAACTGACTGTATTCCCCGTAGAACTCCGGTCCGGGCAAAGGCCGCCCGGCCGTGAGATAAAACTCGTCCGCGCACCGGAAGATGCGGTCTCCGGCCACCCGGAGGCATCCGTCCCCGAATGCGTCCACCTGGTCGATGATCGCCCCGCACTCCTCTTTCGTATAGGGTTCCAGGTGGTACAATCCGTCCCGGTAGCGTGTCAGTCCCGCCGGCACCACGGACACGCTCTCCATGGCCGGATAGAGCGTATACAGGTCGTGCATCGTCCGGGTCAGTTCGTCTCCGTCGTTCAGGCCTTTGCACAGGACGATCTGTCCGCCCATCTTCGTACCCGCGTCGGCCAGGGTCTTCAGGTATTTCAGTACCTCGCCCGCCCGCTTGTTCTTCATCATCTTCACGCGCAGTTCGGGATTGGTCGTATGGACCGAGATGTTGATGGGCGAGATGTGCATCTTGAGGATCCGGTCGATATCCGCGTCCTTGAGGTTGGTCAGGGTGATGAAGTTTCCGTGCAGGAAAGAGAGCCTGGAATCGTCATCCTTGAAATACAGGGACTCACGCATGCCCTTGGGCATCTGGTCGATGAAGCAGAACACACACTTGTTCGCACAGCTCTGCTTGCGGTCCATGAGGGGCGTTTCAAAATCCAGCCCGATGTCATCGTACCGGTGCTTGCGGATCGAGACCGTGATCGGGTCCCGTCCGCGCAGAAGAGCCAGGACCACGACCGGTTCGGTCAGATAGAATCGGTAGTCCAGCACGTCCGTGATCGGATGCCCGTTTATGGAGAGCAGGATGTCTCCGGCCAGGATTCCTTCCGTGTGCGCATAGCTGTGCTCCGAAACGTTCATGATCCGTACCATCCGCGTGCCCTCCTTTCGCGCATTTTTCCGTTTACTATTATCGCATATCCAGGCCCGAAAGTCAATGAAAACACGGGTTCCGGGCCGCATAGGAATTGCGTCCCGTCCTTCCGTGTGCTATAATAGGGGTTGCAATCCGTCTTCCGGGAGGCTGTCATGGAAAAGATCTATACCATCCCCATCAATGAAAAGTTTGAGGCGTCTGCCGCGGATCCCGCCTGCGGGTGTCCGTTCTGCGCCCTGTTCCGCATGCTGGAGAACAACGAACTGGAACGGATCCTGGGTGCCTCCATGATGGAACCGGATATCCGCATCCAGACCAACGAGGAAGGGTTCTGCAAGACCCATTACGACCTGATGTTCGCCAGGGGCAACCGCCTGGGCATGGCCCTGACTATGGAGAGCCATCTGCACGAACTGCAGAAGGATCTCGCCCCCTCCCTGCTCGCTCCGGCCGGCAGGAAGGCGCTCTCCCGGATCGGCAAGCTGGAAGAGAGCTGTTTCGTCTGCCGGATCACCGAGTATCACTTCTCCCGTATGCTGCAGAACGCTCTGGAGATGTGGGACCGTGAAGAGGAATTCCGCGAAAAGTTGGCCGCTCAGCCCTATTTCTGTCTGCCCCACTACCGCCGCTTCCTGGCATTGGGTGAAGCCAAGCTCTCCAAGGCCCGCGCCAAGGAGTTCGCCGCGGCGCTGGATGCCGTGGTCCGTCCCTATCTGGATAAACTCGCCGACGACGTGTCCTGGTTCTGCAAGAAGTTCGATTACCGCTACGAGAACGAACCCTGGAAGGACAGCAAGGATGCCGTGGAACGCACCATGAAATTCCTGCGTTCGGACATCCACGTAAACGAGAAGAAAAAGACAACCGGAGGCTGATATGCTGGATCTTCTGGCTCTGCACAAATATTTCATCCTGCAGCATCTGGGCCCCGGCGACACCGCCGTGGACTTTACGATGGGCAACGGACACGATACGGAATTCCTGTCCAAGACCGTAGGACCGGAAGGACATGTGTACGCCTTCGACATCCAGGAGGCGGCCCTGATCTCCACGGCAGCGCACCTGAAGGAAACCGGATGCCCGGAAAACTATACGCTCATCCGGGCTTCCCACCACAGGCTCAATGAATTTGTCCCGGTACCGTTCAAGGCCGGGATGTTCAACCTGGGCTGGCTGCCGGGCGGAGACAAGTCCGTCACGACGCTGCGCAGCACGACCCTGCCCGCCCTGCAGGCCGGCATAGAGAAACTTCTTCCGGACGGTATCATCCTGCTGGCGGTATATCCCGGACATGCGGAGGGCGATGCCGAAGGCACAGAGGTGGAACAGTATCTCTCCTCCCTGTCCCGCTACCGGGTCTGCTGCACCAAGGTCCGGATCGTCAATTCCCCGACCTCCCCCTATTTCTTCGTGATCGAAAAGAAGTGAAAGTCATGTGTCATCTATCCTTCATCCGTCCGCTGTCTTTCGGACTGGCCCTGCTCTTTTTGTTCTGCCTGTCCGGCTGCGGTCCCGCGACTCCGTCCGGAGAACCCGAAGAGACCTATCTGTACGCGCCCGAACTGTCCGAGGCCGAACTGGCCGCCATCACGTCGGAAAATCTGCTGCTGGCCAACAAGCAGCATCCCGTGGACGCGTCCTATTCTCCGTCCCTGATTGAACTGCCTGAGGATGCGATCATCCACCATGACTCGATCCAGATGGAGGGGACTGCCGCGCTGGCGCTTCTGGCCATGCTGAAAGGTATGCGGGCGGACGGGATCCGGGATACCTACGTCACAAGCGGATACCGGTCCTACGCCTACCAGGAACAGCTGTTCAACTACTATATCTCGCAGGAAAAGCAGAACAACCCTTCGCTAACCGACGCGCAGGCTGAGGCAATCGTACTCACCTATTCCGCGAAACCGGGCACCAGCGAGCACCAGACCGGCCTTTGCGCGGATTTTATGACGGAAACGATGAGCGAACTCGATAACTCCTTTGAGCGCTCCCGGGCCTTCGAATGGCTATCTGAAAATGCCGCGAAATACGGATTCATCCTGCGCTATCCCAACGGACGCGAGGACGTGACCGGATACGCCTACGAGTCATGGCACTACCGGTTCGTGGGTCGAAAGGCTGCCATAGCCATCCGCAAGGCCGGGCTGACTTTGGAGGAATATCTAGAAAGCGCCGGTTGAGAACCTGTTTCTATATCGAATGAGGGACGCCCGAAAGGCGTCCCCTTCTTTTTGCCGCGATATCGGTTGCCGTGATACCTTGGAATAGAGAATTCACTGTTT
>JAFYHA010000082.1 GCA_017539425.1 Clostridia bacterium | reverse complement strand
TCCTTCCGCCACTGCATGCCCTTGGCGATGGCATCCTGATGGGAACCGGAGAAGGCCGCGAAAACCAGCGCGCCCGAGTAGGGAGAACGCTCATAGACATGCATTCTCGTCACCCGCTCATACAGCTCACAGATTGAGGGCATATCCGAGAAGTCCAGCTCGGGCTCCACGCCCTGGGCGTACATGTTCAGGGCCAGGGTGACGATGTCCACGTTTCCGGTCCGTTCTCCGTTGCCGAACAGCGTGCCTTCCACACGGTCCGCGCCGGCCAGCAGACCCATTTCGGTATCCGCCACGCCGCATCCGCGGTCATTGTGCGGGTGAAGGGACAGGGCCACGGCGTCCCGATATTTGAGACGGTCGCTCATGTATTCGATCTGGCTGGCGTAGACGTGGGGCATGGACAGCTCCACGGTGACCGGCAGATTGATGATGGCTTTATGGTCCGGAGTGGGCTTCCAGATGTCCAGGACCGCATTGCAGATCTCCAGCGCAAATTCGGGTTCGGTCCCGGTAAAGGATTCCGGGGAGTACTCCATCCGATAGTTGACGCCTTCCGCTTTCATTAAGTCAATGAATAACTGTGCGCCGGTCCGGGCGATCTCCACGATTTCCTCTTTGCTCTTGCGGAATACCTGCTCGCGCTGTGCGACAGACGTGGAATTATACAGATGGACGATCACGTTCTTCGCGCCGCGGACCGCCTCGAAGGTCTTTTTGATGATGTGCTCGCGGGACTGGGTCAGGACCTGGATCGTGACGTCGTCCGGAATCAGGTTCTGCTCTATGAGCGCGCGGGTAAAGGCATATTCCGTTTCCGAGGCGGCCGGGAAACCGACCTCGATCTCCTTGAAGCCGATGCGGACCAGCAGCTTGAAGAACTCCAGCTTTTCTTCCAAGGACATCGGAATGATCAGGGACTGGTTTCCGTCCCGGAGGTCTACCGAGCACCAGGTCGGCGCATGGTCGATGTAGTCCTTCTTGGCCCATTTCATTTCATTGACGGGAGGCAGGAAATACTGCCTTCTGTACTGCTTGACGTTTTGCATGGCTGTTGCCGGATTCCCGGCGTCCTCTCTTTATAATCGAAAAAACAAAAAGCCTCCTGCCTATGCAGGAGACGAATAGAATCGTGGTACCACTCCGCTTCCGGACAAAAGTCCGCTCTACCGCACGGATCATGCGGTGATTCGGTAACGGGAATGCCCGTCCTTCCTACTGGGCCTTGCAGGCTGTTCGGTCGGCCGCTCCGGGGTGAGTTCCGTACGTAGATCCTGAAACGTTCCACCGACCCGTTTCTCTCTGAGAAGATCCGCACGCAGGATTGTCCCCATCCTCGCGTTTATGTGGGAATTGTAGCACAACGGAGCGGAACTGTCAACGGGTTTGCCTTCTTTTTTGCAAAAAGCGGAAGGGACCGCGCACCGCGCAAGGGCGGCCCCTTCCGGGGAGAATATCTGCGGAAGCGGGATTCCGTCAGGGAGGGTCAGGACACGGCCTGCGTCTGTGAGGACTGTGTCCATGTCGCTACGGATGTGCCGCTGCGGGTCAGCGTGTAGGACGCACCCTTGACCAGAGCATCCGAGCAGATCCACCCTCCGGAATAGGTGGCGGATATCGTGAAGGAGGAGATGACGTTTCCGCTCTTGTCGGTCAGGGTATAGTCGCCTGCGGAGAAGGACTTGCGGCTGAAGACGGCCGCATAGCAGGAACCGTCCGCGGGGGTTTCACAGATCCCGCCCAAAGCCACCGTTGTGCCTCCGGTAATGGAGATGCTGCCGTCCACGTCGATGGAGCCGGCCATGTTTCCGGACGAACTGCCTCCCAGAACCAGCAGGAATCCTCCGGTCTGAACGTAGTACCCGTTGATGTCCACGGCGTCGGTGTCCCCGCTCGGGGTGGTCACCTGCACGTATCCGCCGTTGATATACAGATAAGCGGGATCAGACAGGGTCATACCGCCTCCGCCGGGGCCGAACCCTCCGGGAGCGCCAAAGTTTCCGGACGATGTGCCGGTGGAACCGTTGATGCCGTCGTTTGTGGCATAGACATAGGAAGAACCGCCGTTGATCGTGATGACCGAGCCCTCCAGTCCCTCATAACTGGTCAGGACATTGATGTATCCGTCATTGATGGTGAGGTTTCCGTCGGCATGGATCCCGTCGTCCTTGGTGGTCAGGGTCAGCGATCCGCCGCTGACGAGGACGTCCCCGGTCCCGGTTTCGCCGTTTTCCAGGGTGACGTCGTCATTGGCGTGGATGGCGTCGTCCACGGAAGAGATGACGATCGTGCCGCCGGTGATCTGTATGGAATTGTCCGCCTTGATGCCTTTGGTCGAGTCGGCTGGCTTCTGGGAGGACGTGCCCTCACCGGGGCGCATGCCGCCGCCCGGCCGTCCGCCGAAATTGTACGTCTGTGCGGAAGAGTCCGTAACGGCCGATAGGAGCGTGACACCGGTGTCTTCGGAGGAAAGGACAGAGGAGGAAACGTATGTTCCGGTGCAGATCGAGAGTTGGGCGTCCCCGCTGACGATCGCATCGTAAGCCGCATCGATCCCGTCATACTTGGCATAGACGTTCAGGACTCCGCCTTCGATCGTGACGGTACCGCGCTGATTTCCTTTGGAAGAGATATCGCTGTTGCTGGTCTTGATCCCGTCTCCGGCCGTGGAGATCAGAATGAGATCGCCGGAAGAGACCGTGACCGAGTCGCTGCCCTTGAGAGCGTTGTTGACGGCGGTGACCTTGAGCACCAGATCCTTGACTTTCAGATCGTCTTTGGTGCCGACGCCGTTGTTGTACCCGCCGTTTACGACCAGGCTGCCCGTACCGGACAGAGTCAGGTCGCATTCGGCATAGATGGCGGCGTTGGGAGTCTCACTTTCCTCTTCGTCCACTGTCTGGGCCGCCCGGGAATCCGAGATCTCGTTATAGGTGTCAGCCGCGGCATGGATCACGAGCTTGTCGGCGGAAGTGCAGACAATCGGGGCTCCGGTGCTGCATTGGATGGATACGCCACTGAGATTCAGCGTGACCTTGTCGTCTTCGCCAGCGGCGATGAGCACCTGTCCCGTCAATGATCCGGACAAAGTATATTCGCCTGCCGCGGTGATGGTCAGGACGGAGGACTCATAGGAGTAGCCGTCCTCTATATCGGTCGTGACCGTGAATCCGTCAGGGATGTCGGTCTTGTTCTGCTCGGCATCGGCGGCGGTGACGGCTTCCACGGCACTTTCGGTCTGGGGCTGGAGAGCCGCTCCCGATGTGCCCGACTCGGTCCGGGACGGGGTGTAGGAAGGAGTGCTCACACCGCAGCCGGTCAGTACACAGGCCAGGATCAGGGATGCAAGAAATAAGGAAAAGAGGATGCGTTTCATGGAATTGGACCTCCGGTTTGCTTTTTCTGCTTTCAATATATCCCGCGAACCTGATTGCGCGGTGTGACTTTTTTGAACGTTTCGGCAGGAAATGTGAAGGTTTCCTGAACTTGCGCCCGGAAGAAAAGGAGGCGCGGAGAACCGCGCCTCGGGATGTTGGAAAACCTATTTCCCGGATTCCTGCTGCTGCCGGACCTGGGACATGACCAGTTTGTAATAGATGCCCTGCATATCCAGCAGTTCCTTGTGTGTGCCGAATTCGGCCATCTTTCCGTGGTCGAGCACCAGGATCTTGTCCGCATTGCGGAGCGTGGACAGCCGGTGTGCGATGACGAACGTCGTGCGTCCGGTTATGACGCGGTCGATCGCGTCCTGGATCAGCTTTTCGGTCTCGGTATCCAGGGCTGCGGTGGCCTCGTCCAGAATCAGGATGCGGGGATTGTGGATCAGGGCGCGGGCGATCGCCACGCGCTGGCGTTCGCCGCCGGACAGGGAATAACCCTTTTCCCCGACCATCGTATTGTAACCTTCCGGCAGCCGGACGATGAAATCGTGGGCATTGGCCAGCTTCGCGGCCCGGACGACCTCCTCGTTGGAGGCGTTGGGCATCGCGTAGCGGATGTTGTCCCGGATGGAGCCGGAGAACAGGTGCGTCTCCTGCAAGACCACACCCATCTGTGTCCGCAGGCTGTTCTGGGACATGGCACGCACGTCCACACCGTCGATCAGGATGCTGCCTTCCGTGACGTCGTACAGCCTCATGATCAGGTTGATCAGCGTGGTCTTTCCGCAGCCGGAATGGCCGACGATGCCGATCATCTCGCCCTGGTTCACCTCCAGGTTGATGTGCTCCAGGACCGGGTTGTAACTGTCGTAACCGAACGTTACGTCGCGGATGGAGACATGACCTTCCAGACGCTTGTAGTCCGGGGAACTGTAATCGTATACGTCGGGATCCTCTTCCAGAAGTTCAAGGATCTTGCCTAGGGACGTGGAGAATGCGGAGATGTTGCGGGGGATGGACGTGATCTGCATGATCGGTTCGTAAATGATGCCGGAGTAGCTGCCGAACTGGCTCAGTTCGCCGACCTGCATCGTGCCGTGGAAGACCCACAGGTTGCCGAACAGGGTGATCAGGTAGCTGCCCAGCCGGAGTACGAACCCGACAAAGGGGAAGACGGTATCGAACAGTTTGGCGTTGCTCTCGTCCTGGCGGGACTGGTTGCCCGTATTGGTCGTGAAATCCCGGACGGCCGCCTCTTCATTGCCGTAGGTCTTGACGACGCGGATGCCGTCCAGGGTGTCCTGGAGCTGGGCGTTGGTCCGGCGGGCCAGCACCCACGCGCGGATGTTCCGCCTCGACATGGTCTTGCGGAAGAGCAGGATGAATACGACGGCAAACGGGATCGGAATGAAGACGAACAGGCAAAGGAGCGGGTTCATGTAGATCAGGATCACGAGAGCCAGGATGAAGGACAGGATCTGGGTCAGGTAGGACGGGAGCAGGTTGGTGATGAAATTCTGCACCACGTTGACGTCATTGTTGATCCGGCCCATCAGGTCGCCGGTTGACTTCTTGTGGATGGACGCAATGGACAGGGACTGGATCTTCTCGAACAGGATGGACCGGAGCATCAGCGTGAACCGGTTGGCCGAGGTCGCGGAGATCCGGGACTGGATGACCGATATGAACCGGGCGAACAGGTCGCATCCGATGATGGCCAGGATGACCAGGATGAAGCCCTGCAGGCCGTCGATGTTCCGGGGTATGATATACCGGTCGATGGCGACGCGCTGGATGGCCGGGACCACGAACCGCAGCACCAGCGAGATTATCGCGGCGACCAGCGGGAAGAGCAGCATGAGTCTCAGGCCGCGGGTCATGCCCCAGAGTTTCTTATAGATCTTGCCCTTGCTCTGGCAGAACGGGCACAGCTTGGTGTGCTTGATGAACGGCCGTCCGCATTTCGGGCAGAACCGCTCGGGCTCGTTGCTGACGAGGACCCGGTCGTCGCCCCGCTGCGTGATGTTCTCATAGGACGAAACGATGACCGAATAGCGGGGCAGGTTTCGGCCGGAGTTGAACAGGCACAGACAGGTCGTGATCCCGTCCACCTTGGCATACAGCCCGCTGCAGCCGAACATCTTCTCGACAGAGAAGGAACTCATGCGGGAGACGTCCCAGGTGTCCAGGAGCGCGCCGTCCCGCAGCTTGAAGATGCGCCGGTTCGTGAACAGCATGAAGCCGTTCACGTTTCTGGCGTCCTCATAGTTGTAGGGCAGGCAGTACATTTTCTTCTCGCCGGGCAGCAAAGGCGGCAGGGCCTTCTTGTCGTCGGCGGGAAGGGCATAATACAGTTTCATAACGCCTCCAGATCAGAGATAGATCTCGATTCGCTTGTAGCTGGCTTTGTCCAGCTTGGAGGGATCGGAAATCTGGAAACAGTTTCCGTCGATGTCATACAGGAATATCCGGTCGTCTTCAAAAGACCGGAAATTGGAATACGGATTGTTCATGACGAAAGAGGTCTTGCCGGCGCTGGTCTCGGTCTCGAAATACAGGTAGCCGAACTTTTCCTTCACGCTGTAGATCTTCAGAAGTTCCGGGGTGAAGTAGTGACGGTCCAGTTCGGAACGGAGCAGGGTCTGCTGGGCTTCGTCGAATTCGGCAAGGTCATAGATGATGCCGATCTCCGCGCCGCGGCCCTTTTCCTTGGTGTCCGGCTCCCGGACCGAGATGAACTGCTCAGGATCGGTGATCGGGAAACCCCGGAGCGGAATGACGCGTTCAAAGAACTCCTCTTCCTTTTCGGGCGCTTCCGGGTGGGACAGCCTTAACGAGATCAGACCGCCTTCCGAGCGGGTGAACACGGCGTTTTCGGGTGTCAGACGCACGGACTCCCGCCGTTCAAACAGGTTCTCAAGTTCCATATCTTCCATGGTGATCTCCTTCCGCTCTGCCTAGTTGCCCGTCATGACCTGCTGCATCTGGTCATTCTGCAGAGTATAGAGTTTGTAATAGTCGCCTTTCTGTTCCATCAGATCGTGCGGGCTGCCCATTTCCACCACTTCGCCGTTCTCGACGGCCATGATGACGTTGCAGTTGTGCAGGGTGGACAGCCGGTGGGCCACGGTGATCGTGGTCCGGCCCTTGACCAGCTTGTCGATCGCTTCGCCGATCAGGCGCTCGGTCTCGTTGTCCATTGCCGCCGTGGCCTCGTCCAGGATCAGGATGGAAGGCTGGAGCAACAGCGCCCGGGCGATCGAGATGCGCTGGCGTTCACCGCCGGACAGGGAGCGGTTTCCGGATCCGACCATCGTCTCATAGCCTTCCGGAAGCTGCATGATGAAATCGTGCGCGTTGGCCGCGCGGGCGGCCGCGATGATCTCGCCCAGGGAAGCGTCCGGTTTGCTGTAGCGGATGTTGTCCGCGATGGTTCCGGTGAACAGATAGATCTCCTGGGACACGATCGCGATATTCTTGTGCAGGGAGGCCTGCTTGTATTTTCGGATATCCACACCGTCGATCAGGACCGTACCGCTGACGGTATCGTACATGCGGGTGATCAGGTTGGCGATGGTGGACTTGCCGCTTCCGGTGTGCCCGACCACGCCGACGTTGTCACCCTCGTGGATCGTAAAGGAAATGTCCTTCAGGATCGGGCTGCTCGGATTGTAATGGAAGGACACGTGGTCGAATACGACCTCGCCCCTGAAGTGATCGGCCTCGATTGCGTCCGGAGCGTCCGTGATCTCCGGGATCTGATCCAGGGTCTCGAACATACGGGACGCGGAGTTGATCGTGTCGGTGATCAGGTTTGTGAAGGTGGAGAAGAACCCGAGGGGCCCGAAGATCATGCCGAGATACCCGAAATAGGTCGTCAGCTGACCGTATGTCATCTCCTGGTTCATGACCATGATGCCGCCGAATCCCCAGATGGCCTGTGCCGTCATACCGATGAGCAGGGCGATGACGGGGAAGATCATGATGATGATCTTGTTCGCGTTCATGGACGCGCTGTACAGTTTGTGCGCGTATAGGTGGAACCGGTTGGCCTCTTCCGGCTCCTTGGCGAAGGCCTTGACGACCCGGGCGCCGTTGAGGGTATCGGCCAGCATACCGTTCATCGAGGAGGACCGGCGCCAGAGTTTGGAGAACGAGCGCCAGAGTTTGGGAAGCATCAGTTTGAACATGATGACGATGACCGGGACAGGCGCGAACACGATGAGGGTCAGTTTCCAGTTGATGATGAACAAAAAGATCGCGAGGCCGATGAAGTTCAGCCCGTTGATGATCAGGGCCGGAACGCCGTCGATGTAGAAACTCTGCACGCGGACCGCGTCATAGTTGACCCGGTTGATCAGCCGTCCGGTCGAGTTCTGGTTGAAATAGGAAACGGACAGCTTGCTGAGCGCGGTGAAGATGTCATCCTTCATGCGCTTGGTCACGTGGGTGGACATGTGCGCGTTTGCCCGGTTCTGGATGATCCCGATAAACAGCTGGAGCAGGGCCAGGCCGAACAGGACGCCCACGAAGATGAATACGTAGCGGACCTCATGAAGGGGACCTGCCGGATCGATGACCCGGTCATAGAGCACCTGGCCGCTGATGATCGGTCCGACCAGCGAAATGGCCGAGGTCAGGACCAGACAGATCAGGACGGTCGCGAACTGGAGCTTGAAATCCCCGAAATAGGAGAGAAGCCGGACCAGAGTCCCTTTCTTTTTCGCGCACACTTCGCAGATCCGGCGCTGCTGGTCCGGATACACGGTCCCGCACTTGGGGCAGCGTGCGTTGAACTGTTCAAAGATGGCGTCGTCTTCCTTGATCTCCAGTCCTTTGGTGACCCGGTCCCACATATTCATAAAGGCGTTCATCCGGCGCTTGCATCCGTTTGTGCAGGCACCCAGGACAATCGTCTTCCGGTTTCCGGTTTCGTCCTTGATGTAGGCCAGGATCCGGTTGGACGTGGTGTAATTGTCGATATAGGGTTCTTCCAGGTCGGAAAGGGTGAAAACGTCAAAAGCCTGACTTGCGGCAGAATAACGGTAAAGAAACTGTCCATCCTTGCTGATGGCCAGCCATTCCTCACCGAAAAGTCCGTCGCAGGTCAGGTCTTCCTGGAAGGCAAAATAAATCTGATCTTCGGGAACGCCGTGTTCTCGGAAGACCGCGGCGATCTCGGCATGTTTTTCAAACGTGTTTAAAGGCAGCATGATGCTCTCCTTCCCCGGGGATTCCGGCCGGATTCCGGCCGGAGTTCCCGCGGCGGTCCGCAGGACCGTGAATACAGAACGATTTGGCTGAACAGAAATGAGGGTCAGGTCTGCACGCCGAAATAGACGTGGGAAGGCCTGTTGACTTCCGGAATGAAATTCTCTTCGTCCACACGGGCCAGAAGATGTTCCACCGGATAGTCCACGTGGCGGGTGGTGAACTGGCCGTCGATCATGAGCAGATAGTCCGCACCCTTTGCAATGCTGTCCGAACAGACACGGTAGGCCACCGAACCCGGATTGACGACCCGGTACCCGCAGCCGGGCTGCAGGATCTGGCACTGGTGTGTGTGGCCGTACATGAGCACGCGGTTCTCGAAATGAGAGGGGGCGTGCCCGGTCAGCTTTTCCCATTCCCGGTCGCACCAGGCGACCGTGGAGAAGTCCAGAAGGGTCTGGTGCAGGGTGTGCATGTTCGTATCGCCGTCGGACGGATAGTGACGCATGCAGATCTGCACCCCGTCAACGGTAAGCGTGCGCTCGTCCGGAAGGGAACGGAGCCAGTCCAGGTCCTCCGGATGCAGATGACCGATGGTGTACTGCTGGAAGTCATAGGCCGATCCGTCGGTCGGGAACGTGCGCCCTCTGGCCACCGCGTCCAGGATCTCGTGATCGTGGTTGCCGGCTACGCAGACGGTATTGTGCTCACGGAACCAGGTGACGACCTCGTGCGGGTTGAACCCCCAGTCGACGTGATCGCCCAGGCACAGGATCAGGTCGGCGTCGTTTTCCTTCTTCCAGACCGCCCGGATTGCGTCTATGTTAGCATGGATATCCGAAATAATCAACACTTTCATAATCGAAAATCCTCACTCTCTGCTGGATTTTTCAGAGCTGTTTGTGAACGCTCTTGTATTCGTCGTAATACCGGTAGTAGGGGCAGTGAAAGGTCTGTCCGGCCAGGAATCTCTGCATATCATCCTGGTCCAGGTCGACGATGCAGACGTAGGCGTCCTCGTCTTCGTCATAATCGTAGAATTCGCAGCTTTCACAGCTGGCCGACACATATTTCGGGGCCGGTGTCTTGGGTTCCGGTTTACGCATGGTCAAAAAAGTCCTCGCAGATGCCCCGGCGGCGCAGCTCCAGGAAAGCGCGGTCGGCCAGGACCTTGATGAACAGTCCGCCCTGGACCGTGCGGCACTGGAAACCGACCTGTGCCGCAGTGACCGTGTCGTACCAGTCGGTCATCGGAACGCGGGACTGGGACGTGTGATAGGCTTTCCACAAGGGGTCGACAAGGGCGTCAAAGTCCTCGCGCCGGTCGCACAGCGTCGCAGTCCAGACCAGCCAGTCGGACTTGGTATAGTCCCGGCGGCTGTCCAGCGGAAGACCGTAAGGCTTGACGTGCCGCAGGCAGTCCGCGATCTCGGAACGGTAGACCCAGTCCGGGAACAGGTGGGCTCCGAGGAGTTTGTCCCAGACCATGTTGTATTTCATGGAGAAGGAGTCAGGTTTGTCGAAGGCCAGGCGGAATCCGCCCTCGGCCTTTGCTGCGCGCTTCACCCAGCTTGCGGCCATCTCGCGGGCTTTGGAGACGTAGAACCGGGATTCGGTTTCGTCCTCTTCGCAGACCCACATCAAAACGCCCAGGCAGTACAGTCCCAGGATCGCTTTCAGGGACAGGTTGCAGTTGTGAGCCAGGTGACCGGCGAAATCGTCGGTGCAGAGCTGGTTGGCGGGATCCTCGCCGTTTTCCAGAAGATAGCGGGCCCATTGTTTGAGAAGAGGGAGTTGCTCCCTCGCTTCGTCGGTGTTGCCGTCGCAAAGCGTGGCCAGCGTCTCCATGATCAGCATGTTGCCGCATTCCTCGACCGGCATCTGTCCGGCCAGCTCGGTCCCGTGCGCGTAGACCTGTCCGTTCATGACCGGCCAAAGGCCCACGTCATGCGGGGCGAAGTCGAACGGCCAGGCATCCGATCTGGCGAACCGGTAAACAGGCCGCATCATGCCGCGGACCAGTTCCGGGTTGATCCACAGGAACAGGGGCATGGACGGATAGCTGACGTCCACGGTCGCGGTCAGGCCGCCCGAGTAGTTCTCCTTGGAAATGAACAGCAGTTTTCCGTCCGGATCGGCGGCAAGCTCGTGGGCGCCGACGACCTGCCGGAAGGACAGGCAGACCAGATCCGCATATTTTTCGCCTCCGGCATTGAGGGCCATCAGGCGCAGTTCGTCCGAAAGCCGCTCACAGCGGTCGAACAGTTCGTCGAATTCGGTCAGGGCCTCGCGAAGGGCGGAGCGGATGGTCTTCCCGTCCCGGCTCCACCACGGACGGATGGGTGTGCCGAAATATTCAAACGCGTAAATGTCGTCATAGGCCAGCAGGAACAGAAGGCCGTCATCGTCCTGGCAGCAGTTCTGCGCATATACGTAGGACAGGTCTTTCGGATCCGGCTGTTTGACCGTGCCGAGTTCCGTGGTCTTCCGGAAGGACCCGACCTCCGCGGATTCCGAACACAGATAGAAATAGCCGTAATCGATGCGGCAGTCGTCCCCCTTGTGCTGCAGCACGGGCTGATCCTTGGAACCCATAAAGACCCCGTTGTAGGACTTGGTATGGATCTCGCGGATCCGGACGGGATACTGCCCGGCCTTGTCCAGACAGATCTGCTCGGAGACCTCGATGCGGACAACGAGAGAATGCTCCTCTCCGTCCAGACTGTTGGGAAGGACGTACAGGTAGCTGACCGGACGGGAACAGATATCCGGATCGTCCGGGATCAGGGGAGACAGGAAGAACACGTCTATCTCCAGGCCTTCCGCTTCAAAGGTATACTGGGTGTAGAGAGCCTCGATCCGGAGGGCGGTCTGTTTCATCGCGGGCACGCCGGCGTCGTGGCCCATAAAGCGGTAGGTGATCCCGTCGACGGTCGCGTATCCGTTCAGGATCTGGGGCCGTCCGGACCAGTGGGTCGTGAAGGTGTCCGTCAGGCGGTCTGCGGGAGACCAGACGGAAAAGTTGGGGTTGCAGGTGATCAGCGGAACGGAAGGTGCGCGCAGGTACATAGTTCAGACCTCGTTGGAAAAGGATGTGGGTGAAAACCGGCCGCTCACGGCCGAAGGATTGTAGAAGCGCAGGATGCGCAGACTCTGCGGGGTGGACTGGAAGAAGAATACGGTCTTTTTCTTCGGCTTATCCGGTTTCCCAGTTTCCAGCAGGGCATAGCAGACGTCCGGAAAGTCCAGCTTCGGGACGGCATAGCAGTATTTCTCCGGAGCGAAGCGCTTGATCTCCTCGTCCGAATCGCCCAGCGGGGCAATGACCGAAATGTCCTTGACCGGAACCGAGAAGACCTCTTTGCGGCTGCGGTTGCCGAGGATGCGGGTGAAGGTCAGGATACCGGAGACAATGGAATACTCGTATTCCACATTCAGGTAGCGCCAGGTAAAGAACACCATCACCCAGGTCGTCAGCGCCAGAAGGGCAATGAGGAACGGGTTGATCTGCAGAAGCAGAAAAAAGAGGCCGGCATCCACTGCGATATATCCGAGGATCATAAGTACCTTCTGCCATTTTCTGGACGGGTTCTGTTTGTCAGAAACCACATATTCGTACTGATTGAAATCGGACATGCCGGGATCACCTGCCTTGTCTGTCGATATATGTTATTATGATAGCACAACAAAAACCGTTTTGCAATTCCGTTGCGCAGAGATGTTGAAGATTTTCATCAAAAAGAATATAATGGAAGAGAAAACAAGGTTTTTGGGAGGTACTATGAAAGCCATCATATCCGTGACCGGGAAAGACAGCGTGGGCATCATTGCCAAAGTCTCTGCGGTCTGCGCGAATTACAAAGCCAACATCACCGAAATCACGCAGAGCGTGCTGCATGAGTACTTTGCCATGATCATGCTGTGCGACATCACCGGCATCACCGTTCCGTTCGCCGAATTCTCGGATCAGCTGACCAAGCTGGGCCGGGACAACAATCTGGAGATCCATGCGATGCATGAGGACATCTTCAATTCCATGCACAAGATCTGAGGCGGGCCATGCTGGACACAAAAGACATTATGGAAACCATCCAGATGATCCGGGAGGAGAATCTGGACGTACGGACCATTACGATGGGGATATCCCTGTTCGACTGCGTCAGCGATGACGAGAAGGCCCTGTGCGACAGGGTCTATGACAAGCTGACCCGCAAGGCCGAACATCTGGTCCGCACCGGCGAGGATCTTGAGAAGCGGTACGGCGTTCCGATCGTGAACAAGAGGGTGTCGGTCACGCCGGTCTCGCTGATCGGGGGAAGACTGAGCCCGGACGGCTACATCCGGCTGGCGCACACCCTGCAGAAGGCCGCGGAGACCCTGGGCATCAACTTTATCGGAGGCTATTCCGCGCTCGTCCACAAAGGCATGACCGAATCGGACAAGCGGCTGATCGAGAGCATTCCGAGAGCCCTGGCCGAGACCGAGCTCCTGTGCTCGTCCGTGAACGTGGCGACCACCAAAGCCGGCATCAACATGGACGCCATCCGGCTGATGGGCGGAGTCATCCGGGAGACGGCTTACCGGACCCGGGACCGGCAGTCCATAGGCTGCGCCAAACTCGTGGTCTTCGCCAACGTTCCCGAGGACAATCCGTTCATGGCCGGCGCCTTCCACGGCGTCGGGGAGCCGGAATGCGTGATCAACGTCGGTGTCAGCGGACCCGGCGTGGTCAGCTCGGCCATCCGCCGTGCGGGTCCGTGCGACCTGTCCGAACTGGCGGACGTCATCAAGAAGACCGCGTTCAAGATCACCCGCGTGGGCCAGCTGGTGGCCCATGAAGCGGCGAAGGCCCTGGACGTGCCCTTCGGGATCGTGGACCTGTCTCTGGCCCCGACGCCCGCGATCGGAGACAGCGTGGCGCAGATCCTGGAGAACATGGGACTGGAATCCACCGGAGCGCACGGGACCACCGCGGCCCTGGCCATGCTCAACGACGCCGTCAAGAAGGGCGGGGTCATGGCCTCCAGCCACGTGGGCGGACTGTCCGGAGCCTTTATCCCGGTGTCCGAGGACGCCGGTATGATCGCGGCTGTGGAAAGAGGCTCGCTGTCCTTGGAAAAACTGGAAGCGATGACGGCCGTGTGCTCGGTGGGACTGGATATGATCGCCATTCCCGGAGACACGACGGAAGACGTGATCTGCGGCATCATTGCGGACGAGATCTCCATAGGTGTGGCCAACACCAAGACCACGGCCGTCCGGCTGATCCCCGCATACGGGAAGAAGCCCGGCGACCGGGTGGAATTCGGCGGCCTGCTGGGGTATGCACCGGTCATTCCGGTCCGGACCGACTCTCCCTCGGTATTCATCGGAAGAGGCGGACGTATCCCGGCCCCGATCCATTCGCTCAAGAACTGAGAGGTGGACCTATGGCATTCGATCCCCGCACCACCAGTGTGGAAGCCCTGGCCTATCTTGGCGACAGCGTACTGGAGGTCTATGTCCGCAGGCATCTTTTGGAAAGCGGCCTGACCCGTTCCATCGACCTCAACCGCGAAGCGCAGCGCTACGTCACGGCCCGTGCCCAGTTCGCGGCCATGGAAAAGCTGGAGCCTCAGCTGACCGAAGAGGAAAGGCAGATCTTCCGGTCCGGAAAGAATCCGGGACATCTGCGGCCGCCCTCCGGAGTCCCGATCGAGACCTACCGTGTCGCCACGGGTATGGAGGTCCTGTTCGGCCGGCTGTATCTGGACGGACAGAAGGAACGGCTTGACGAACTTTTCCTCCTGGCCTACGGCGAACAACCGACAAGATTATAAAATAGAAAACAAAATGGAAGGAAACCAAACGCTATGAGCAATCCCAAAATCCGGATCACGGTCCGAGAACTCGGCAACATGGAGGCGGAACTCTATCCGGACAAAGCCCCGAAGACCGTTGAAAACTTTTTAAAACTGATCGAAGACCGCTTTTTCGAGGGCCTGATCTTCCACCGCGTCATTTCCGGATTCATGATCCAGGGCGGCGGCTTTGACGAGAAAATGAAGCAGAAGCACGCTGACCCCATTCCCGGAGAATTCGAGTCCAACGGCTTCAAGGGCAACGACCTGCACCATGGCCGCGGCGTGCTGAGCATGGCCCGGACCAGCGACCCGAACTCCGCGTCCTCCCAGTTTTTCGTTATGCACGCGGATGCTCCGTATCTGGACCGCCAGTATGCCGCATTCGGCAAACTGACTTCCGGACTGGACGTGCTGGATGCCATCGCCGGAACCCGGACGCATTCGGTGGGTTGGTATGACGACGTGCCCGTAAAGCCGGTCGTCATCGAAAAGATCGAGGTCATCAGATAATACAGGCCTCGGCAAGCCGGGCGCGGAGCCCGGCTTTTTGAAAAAAGCGAAAAATCTTTTCGTGAAGCTGTCACAAAACCGGGATGCGCGGGTACATCTGAAAGTGAAAGGGCTGAGAAAAGGGAAAGGGGGACATATGGAAGACCAAGCCATCGTGGAGTTGTTCTTCGCCAGAAACGAAACCGCCATCGCAGAGACCGACCGTAAATACGGGCGGAGACTGAAAGCCATATCCTACGGGATCCTTTCGTCTAGAGAAGATGCGGAAGAATGTGCGGACGACACCTACCTTGCGGCCTGGAACCAGATTCCTCCCGACCGACCGGTCTACTTCTTCACCTACCTGGCCGCCATCATCCGAAACCTTTCCTATAGGCGTTACCGGGACGCGCACCGTGAAAAACGGGGCGGGTTCGGGAATGTTCTGGAGGAACTGGACGCATGCATTCCGGATGAGGACGAACCGGCACTGTTCGAAGAGGAAAACAGCGAAGCGCTGGCCGAAACGCTCAACGGCTTTCTGCGGAACCTGCCCAAGGACAAGCGGATCATCTTCGTCAAGCGGTATTACTATTCGGAAGCCACGGCGGACATCGCCCGCGAGACCGGATACAGTGAGCCGAACGTGCGGAAAATCCTGAGCCGGCTGCGGGAGTCGCTCTACCAGATTCTGCGGAAAGGAGGACATGTCCTGTGAAGAACGAGAAAAAAACAGAAGAACTGTTTCAGGCGTTCGGGAAAATCGACCCCGAGTTCATTGCGGAAGCCGAACCTGAAAACCGTTCGGTCCAAATCAGGCCCCTGCGCCGAATTCTTCCCATCGCTGCGGCCGTGGCCGTCCTGGTCGTTCTGGTCGCGGTCCTGTCCGTCCTGCTGCCGAAGCGGAGCGCCCCGGTCCTTCCGGAGAAAGAGACCCCCGGAAAGAGTTCGGAACTGCCCGGAGACAAAAGCGCGGATCCTATGAAGGATATCCTTCTTTCTGACGCAGAGAAGGCGGATGTGCTGAGTGAGAACGCACAGTCCTGCCGTCTGCAGCCCGGTGCAACCGGACTGATCTGGCAGATGGAAGAAAACGGACCCTGCTATTTCCACGTGCTGACTCCCGAGCAGATCGACCGGCTGGAGGCCATGATCCCGCAGGGCCACATGGCCGGGAACACCGAAAACAGACCGGATGTTCGCGTGTGGCTGGTGAAACCGGACGGAACCGTGCAAACCCCCTATCTCAGACAGGGCAAGGGCAACGAGGATTTCCTGAGACTTCAGGACTACGTTCCCGAGCTCATCCCTTCAGATGCATTTGTGGATGCATGCAGACAATTCTTGTCAGGAGGTTAGAATCATGAAAAGAAACATTTGGACCGTATTGACGGCAGTGCTTTGCCTGGCCGGTATTCTGACGGCATGCGGAGCGGCCGGTAAGATGGAATGCATGGACAACCAGCAAGGCGGAATAGTCTATCCTGGGAGTCCTGCCGAAAAAGCCAATTATGCACTGCCTGAGCGCGAGGGTACACCGAAAGAGACTGACGCAACCAGTGTCTCCAACCCCTCCAAGGTGCCGGAGGATTCGATAGAGCGGACACCGCTTAGCGAGTATCCGTGGACGAACGCGGCCGAGGAGGCGCAGTCCACGTTCTCTGCCGATGTGGATACCGCGTCCTATACGATCCTTCGCCGGCTGATCGAAGACAATTATTCGGAATCCTTCATCCGCAACCAGTTTGTGTTCCGGACGGAAGAAATGATCAACTACTTCCGCATTGCGGGCAAGCAGCCGGAAGGGGACGACCTGTTCGGCGTGACCGCCGAGATCGCACCCTGTCCCTGGGGCGCCGATTCCGAACTGCTGATCCTGAACCTGGCGACAAAGAAAGATACGGAAAAGAAGCCGGGGAACTATGTCTTTCTCGTTGACGTGTCCGGCTCCATGAACGGAGCGGACCGGATCGAGCTGCTCAAGAAAGCATTCCGGTATCTGACCGTAAACCTGACCGAACAGGACACGGTATCCATCGTGACCTATGCCTCGAACTGCAAGACCGTTCTGGCCGGCTGTCCGGGCAATCAGACGGCCCGGATCCTGGAAGCGGTCAACTCCCTGGAGGCCGGCGGTGCCACCTATGGTGAAAGAGGACTGCAGACGGCCTATTCCGTAGCCCGGGACTTCTTCAAGGAAGACGGCAACAACCGGATCATCCTGGCATCGGACGGCGACTTCAACGTCGGACTGTCATCGGTCGAAGAGCTGCAGGAGTATATTGAGAACATGCGCAAGGAACGCGTCTATCTCTCCGTACTCGGGTTCGGATACGGCAATTTCCGGGACGAGGTCATGGAGACCTTGGCGGATAAAGGAAACGGTGTCTACTACTACATCGACTCCGACCGCGAGGCGGAGCGCGTCTTCGGGACCGAGCTGGCTTCCACCCTGTATACGGTGGCGGACGACGTGAAACTGCAGCTGACCTTTGACCCGCAGTACATCGAGGCCTACCGCCTGATCGGCTACGAGAACAGAGCCCTGAACAACGAGGACTTTGAAGACGACACCAAGGATGCCGGAGAAGTCGGAACCGGACACACGGTGACGGTGGCTTACCAGATCCGTCTGACCCAGAAGGCCAAGGACGAACTGGGCGGAACGGCGAACTGGATGAAACTGGCGGTCCGCTACAAGGATCCCGGTCAGACGCAGAGCCGGCTCAACGAATATGAGATCGGCGCGGGAGCCTACCGGAAGACCGGAAGCGAAACGTTCCGGTTCCTGGGCATCGTGATCGAAACGAGCATGTGGCTGAACGGAAGCGGATATCTTCCCAAATCGGCAAGCCTGGACTGGATCCTGGAGCAAGCCTCGGATCTGGAGGCGTTTGACAATCCGGAAAACCCGGATTTCTATGAGTTCTTTACCCTGATCCGGAAATTGAACGAGAATTCCAAGAAAGCGGGATAGTTATGAGAAAAGCACTGATACTGTTTGTGACCGTCTGCCTTCTGGGGTGCAACCTGTTCGGATGCGCTGTGCCGCCCAGTCAGCCTGACGCCGCGTCGGACGTTACGTTTCTGACCGCGGAGGAGTTTTCCAGTGACCGTGTGGCCGGGGAAGTCGGCGCGGATTTCCGGAACGCCTATGCGGATTTCGCGATCCGGCTGCTCAAGGCCAGCCAGGATTTGAAAGGCCGCCTGGTCTCGCCCCTGTCCGTGATGACCGCCCTCCAGATGGCGGCCAACGGGGCAAAGGGGGAAACGCTCAGACAGTTTGAAAAGCTGCTGGGCGGGAACATGGACGTGGAGACGCTCAACCGGGAACTGTTCAACTACTACCGGTCCCTGAACGACGCGGCCAGCAAGGACGCGAAGTTCGAGGCGGCCAACGCGGTCTGGATGACCAACGATGAGAATTTCAAAGTGGCCGAAGAGTTTATCCGGGTGATCTCGAATACCTTCGATGCCCAGCTGGCGCAGGCTTCGTTCACCGACCCGAAGACGGTCGACGCGATCAACGACTGGTGCCGGAAACATACGGACGACATGATCCCGGAGATCCTTAAGTATAACGATGTGGGCGTGGATACGACCATGGTCCTGCTCAACGCCATCCTGTTCGACGCGCTCTGGAGCAGCCCTTATGAGGAAGGTCAGTGCCGCACCGAAGTCTTTTACACGGCCGAAAACGGAACGGTCAAGGACGTGACCATGATGTACTGCGAAGGGCAAAGATTCATCAAAGGTGAACACGAGACCGGATTCTTCAAGTATTATCAGGGCGGCTACGCATTCGTCGCGCTGCTTCCGGAAAGCGGGATGAGCCTGGACAGCTATCTTGCGACGCTGGACGGGACCCGCTTCACCGGACTGATGGACGGAATGCAGAGACGGAGCGTGGACACGGGCCTGCCCAAGTTTTCGTTCGACTGGTCCGCGTCGCTGGTGGAGACCCTGAAGGGTATGGGCCTTACGGACTGCTTTGATCCCGCCCGTTCGGACCTGTCCGGGCTGGGCACGTATGATTCCTATGCATCGTTCTGCATATCGGATGTCATTCACAAGACGCATATCGAGGTGGACCAATCCGGAACGAGTGCCGCTGCGGTAACGTCCGTGATCGTAGACAGGGAATCCAGCACCAAGCCGGAGGAAAAACCGAAAGTCATCCTGAACCGTCCGTTCGTGTATGCGATCGTGGATACGGCCAATATGCTTCCGGTCTTCATCGGGACCGTGACCAATCCGTAACAAAAGGATATTCCATAAAACTACGGGCTCCCGGTTTTCGGGAGCCCGTAGTGGGTTGAACAAGTATTTACGATTCGGAACGGGGATCGGTTTCGTCCGTGGATCCGTTATCCTCTTCTGGATCACGGTCGGACGGATCCTGTTCGTCAGACTGGTTTGCGGCGGCTTCGGCGGCCGCTTTTTCCGCCGCTTCCTTTTCGGCGTTTTCGCGCGCCTTTTCGGCATTGGCTTCGGCACTCTTCTGCTTGCGTCTTTCAATGATGGCGTCCAGTTCCTCGTAGGAGGCGTCCTGATCCATCAGGGCGGCAAACTGTTCGCCGTCCATGACCTCATGCAGCATCAGATATCCGGCGACCTTGTCCATCTTGTCCCGGTTTGCGTTGAGCAGATCCAGGGCACGCTGGTAGGCTTCCGTAATGATGGTGTGGACTTCCTGGTCAATCTTGGCCGCGGTCATTTCGGAATGGTCGCTGCCGGCCGAGAAATCACGGCCCAGGAAGATCTCGGATTCGTCCGTGCCGTAGCTGATCGGGCCCAGCAGAGGGCTCATACCCAGCTGCATGACCATCCGCTTGGCGGTCTTGGTGGCGCGTTCGATGTCGTTGGAGGCACCGCCCGAGATGTCGTTGCAGACGATCTCTTCCGCAGCGCGCCCGCCGAGCAGCATCACGATGCGTTCCTTCAGCTCATTGCGGAAGACACTGTAGCGGTCTTCCTTCGGGGGATTGAGCGTATAGCCGAGCGCACGTCCGCTCGGGATGATGGAGATCTGCTGGACCGGATCCTGGGTCGGAAGCAGATGGGCAAGGATGGCGTGGCCGGCTTCGTGATAGGCGGTCTTGCGGCGGTCGTCGTCCTTGATCTTCCAGGATTTCTTCTTGGGTCCGGCGATGACCTTGATGAAGGCTTCGTCGATATCGTCCATACCGATCAGGGACTTGTTGCGGCGCGCGGCCAGCAGGGACGCTTCATTGAGCAGGTTGGCCAGATCCGCGCCGGTGAAGCCGGCGGTCTTCTTGGCCACTTCGTTGAAATCCACATCCGGTTCAAACGGCTTGTTGCGTGCGTGGACCTTCAGGATCTCGACACGGCCGCCCAGATCGGGAGGATTGACGGTGATCTCGCGGTCAAAGCGTCCGGGACGGAGCAGGGCGGGATCCAGGATGTCCGGACGGTTGGTCGCAGCCATCACGATGACTCCGTCATGGGATCCGAAGCCGTCCATTTCGACCAGCAGCTGGTTCAGGGTCTGTTCGCGTTCGTCGTGCCCGCCGCCCAGACCGGCGCCTCTGTGACGTCCTACCGCATCGATCTCGTCGATGAAGATGATCGCGGCAGGGGCCTTGCGGGCGGTCTCAAACAGGTTGCGGACGCGGGACGCGCCGACACCGACGTACATTTCCACGAAATCCGAACCCGAAATGGACAGGAAGGGAACGTCCGCCTCTCCGGCAACAGCCTTGGCTAAAAGGGTCTTACCGGTACCGGGAGGGCCCACCAGCAGCACGCCGTGCGGGATCCGGGCGCCGAGTTTGGTATACTTGGCGGGATCTTTCAGGAAATCCACGATCTCGACCAGTTCGGCCTTTTCCTCTTCGGCTCCGGCCACGTCCGAGAACAGAACTTTCTTCTTATCTTCCACGGGCTTGATGTGCGCCTTCCCGAAGTTGGCGATCTTGCCGGCGCCTCCGCCCGAGTTGGCGGCGGTCCGCATGAAGACGATAAACAGGATGACCAGGACGACCAGCACCAGGATGAACGGCAGGTAGGCCACGTACCAGGGGGTGACGTTTGGCTCGTATTCAGCGGATGTGATCTTGCCCTCGGCGACCTGCTTCTTGATGGTTTCGCCCAGGTCGCGGTAGAAGATGTCCAGATAGGCGATCCGGTATTCCACTTTCTTTACGGAATCCGTACCGTCCTTGACCTCCATGACCAGGATGTTGTTCTTGGTAACGGTAAACTTTTGAACTTTCTCTTCCGTGAAGTATTTCAGGACCTGGTCATAGGTGACGGTGTCCGTCGTCTTGCCGAAGAGCATGACAACGGCCACGATCACGATGGCGATCAGGACGATATAGATCAGGGAACTGCGTAAAAACTTTTTCATAAGACTCCTAGGTTGAGAGTATAATTGACAGAATGGAAAATATTAGGAACCCGAATAGACGCGGGGATCCAGAACGCCGACATAGGGCAGCGAACGGTATTCCTCGTTGTAGTCCAGCCCGAAGCCGACGACGAACTCGTCCGGGATCTGTTTGCCGCAGTAGTCCGGGGTGAAGTCCACCTCCCGGCGGGAGGGCTTGTCCAACAGGGTGCAGGTGCGCACCGAGTGCGCGTTGCGGTTCTTGAGCAGCTGGGTCAGACGGTTGAGCGTATGCCCGGTATCGATGATGTCCTCGATGATGATGATGTCCAGATCCTGCAGGTCGTTCCGGTTCAGATCCAGGTGGATCTTGATCTCGCCTGAAGACTTGGTGGACGCACCGTAGGAGGAGACCTTCATGAATTCCAGCTGGACCGGAATGGTCAGCTTGCGCATCAGGTCCGCCGCGAAGGGGACGGAACCTTTCAGGATGATGAGCAGGACGACCTGATAGGGATCGTCGGCATAATCCCGGCTGATCTGTTCGGCCAGACGGGAGGTGATCTCCTCGATTTCCTCTTTGGGGACCAGAATTTTCTGAATGCTGTCTTCAGCATTGAAAAGCGGTGACATGGCAGGTACACTCCATGGTTATTTTTCGCGCCAGTAGGCATGATAGTCAACGGTCAGCTTGAGGCACTTCTCACCCGGAAGCGGGGACAGGCCGTCCGCGATCCTTCCGCCGGGGGTGCCGGGCAGCGGGACCCAGAAAACGGTCTCTCCGTCGGTCAGAACGGGAAGTCCGGACCGGCAGTCCGCCGGGATGCGGGCATCGGTAAGCAGTTTCCGGACATCCAGCGTCCGTCCTCCCTGGCGCAGCGTATCGCCGGGAAGCCGGCTTCTCCACATCAGAGGTGAGGGATGCTCCATCATAGCATATTTGAGATACGCTGTGGTGGAATAACGGAAAAAATCTTTTTCGGAAGTTGAAGAAGGGGAAGGAACCCGGGCAAACGCATCCGGGCAGACGGCCTCGGAGACGGAGATCCGCAGGAGAAGTTCGGGATAGTCCTGAACTCCAAGCCTCAGATACCCGGGCGGAAACAGAAGACTCTGATCCTCGGCAAGTCCGATGCACAGGTGCTTTCCGGATTTCAGGATCCGGACTCCGCCGGGCCAGTCGGTCCGGGTCAGAAAAGCCGGGTCTCCTTTCAAAAGAGGTTCCAGATGGATGGATTCCGGAAGCGGAAGGCCGGAACGGACCGCCAGTTCCCGGAGAATCCGGGCCCGCAGGGCGGGAGGCTGATCCTGAAAAGCGTCAAGACGGATACGGAAACGTCCTAAGATCCAGGATGCGCACCCGTCAAGCGCCTGTTCGGTGACGTCTTTGAGAACGGAGTCATCTTCGCGGAGCCGGTCGCAAAGCGCGGCTACGGCCTCATCGACCTGCGGAAACACCTGCTTCAGTGCAGGCAGGACCGTGTGACGGAGCCGGTTGCGGGTGCAGCCGTCTTCCGCGTTGGTCGAATCCTCCACGAAGGGGATCTTCTCCCGGACACAATAGTCCAGGATGTCCATTTTCGAAACGTGCAGGAGCGGGCGGATCAGAACGGCGCCGGGCAGGGCGCACAGTTCCGGACACGGCCGCACCGGGGCAATGCCGCACAGGCCTTGGAGGCCCGTGCCCCTGGCCATCCGGAAGAGAACCGTCTCCAGATTGTCATCCGCGTGATGCGCGGTGACCAGGATGGGAATGCCCAGTTCGTCCATGGCCTGCCCCAGAAGGCGGTAGCGCGCGTCACGCGCCTCGGTCTCCAAGGACGTCCCGTGTTTGGCCGCAAGTGCCGGTACGTCGGTTTCCCGGAAGAGAAACGGAACGCCCAGGGCTTCGGCCTGCGACCTGCAGAATTCCAGATCCCGCAGCGCTTCTTCTCCGCGGATGCCGTGCTGGACATGCAGGACGGTCAGAGGGGCGCCGTGAACGCGGCAGGTCCTGACCAGAAGACGGAGCAGGGCGCCGGAGTCGGCGCCGCCGGAATAGGCGAGCAGTACTGGCGTGTCCGGACTCAGGCCGGACAGCGACACCGGATCGCAGAAACCAGGCAGGTCTGCAAAAGGGACGCTCATGGTTCGGGAGGAACGAGATTCTGGAGATCGGTGTTGGACAGGGTGCGGAATTTGGTATACCGGCCGGCCCAGCCCAGTTCGATGGTCCGGGTCTCGCCGTGACGGTTTTTGGCCACGGAGACCTTCACAATGTTGTTTTCCTGTTCTTCCTTCTTGTTGTCCGCCTTGGGACGGTACAGGAAGATGACCGTGTCGGCATCCTGCTCGATGGCGCCCGAATCACGGAGATCGGACAGCATCGGGGGGCGGCTGGACGAACCGGAGCCGCTTTCCGGAGCACGGGAAAGCTGGGCGCAGCAGATGACGGGGATCTTCATTTCCTTGGCCATCAGTTTCAGCCCGCGGGAGATCTCGGAGACCTCCTGCACGCGGCTTTCGGTCCGGGTCTCGCCGTGCATCAGCTGCAGATAGTCGATGATGACCATGCCGAGCGGTTCGCGGATGCGGCGCAGCTTGGCTTTCATGGACGTGACGGTCTGGCCTGCTGTGTCATCGATCAGGATGCGGCAGCCGTACAGGTCTTCCGAGGCCTGCGCCAGACTGTTCCAGTCGTTTTCCGTGAGCTTGCCGGTCCGCATGGCCACGCTGTCGACCATGGCTTCGCTGGAGAGGATGCGGGAAACGAGCTGCTCGGCGCTCATTTCCAGTGAGAAGATGGCCACGGCGCCTTTGCGCGCTTTGGCGTAGTTGGTGGCGATATTGAGCACGAAACTGGTTTTGCCGACGCCGGGGCGGGCGCCCACGACCACGAAGTCCGTTTCGTTGATGCCGGCCAGAACCTGGTCCAGGTGGGAAAAACCGGTCTGGGCTCCCTGAACATCCTCGTCGCTTTCATACATGTTGTGGAGTTCCGCATACACGGAGTTGATGATCTCCTGCAGATCGCGGAAATTCTGAGAGCCGCGGTCCCTGGAGATGTCATAGACCAGTGTTTCGGCATAGTCCACGATCTCCTTGGCGGGCTCGTGCTCGTCGTGGGCCTTCTCCGAGATCTGTTCGGAAGCCCGGATCAGGCTGCGCAGAAGGCTTTTGTCCCGGATGATCTGACAGTAGTCCGAAATGTTGCGGCTGGAGGGAACGTGCTCGACCAGCGGACGGAGGTAGCGCTCGGCTTCCTCCTTGCTTTCGATGGCTCCCAGCTCTTTCATCTTTTCGGTCAGGAGGGAAATGTCGATGGGCTTGTTTTCCTGGAACAGGGACTGGATCGCCCGGTAGATGTCCTGATGGGAGGAGAGATAGAAATCCTCGGCGTGCAGGACGGACGCAACTTCATTGATGCTGTTCGGATCCAACAGGATCGAACCGAGCAGGGACTGCTCGGCCTGAATGTTGGCCGGCATCTGCTGAAGGGATTCTGAAAATTCAGCCATATGTCTCTCAGCTCTTTTCACAGACCAGAACGTGCAGCGTCCCGGTCACTTCGGACTGCAGCTTGACCTCCAGCTTGTATTCGCCGAAGGATTTGATCGGATCCTTGAGTACGATCTTGCGGCGGTCCAGTTCGATGCCGTGCTGTTCTGAAAGGGCGTCACAGACATCCTGTGCCGTGACCGCGCCGTACAGACGCTCCTGGTTGGCGCTCTTGGGGACTTTGATCAGGAGAGCGTCCAGGCGCTCGGCCAGAGCCTTCGCGGCGGCGTGCTCTTCCGCACGGACGCGCTCTTCCTCGGCCTTGCGGCGGTTGATGGCATTGAGCGTCTGTGTGTCGGCCATGACGGCCAGCTTGCGGGGAAACAGGAAGTTGCAGGCGTATCCGTCGGATACGTTGATGACCTGGTCCTTCTTGCCCTGTCCCTTGACATCTTGCAGTAATACGACTTTCATAGAAGTGTCCTCACGAATTGGTTTTGGTGGCGCGCGTTCCGTCCATGTATTTGTCTATGGCGGTGCGCAGCTGTGCGGCAACGTCGCCTACCGAGGTCCTCGGCAGCTGGGTCCCGGCGGAATCGAAATGGCCGCCGCCGCCCAGGTCCCGAAGGATCGTGCCGACGTTGATGGTCGGATCCGAGGAACGTCCGGAGATCACGACGCCGTTGTCGGCGTACACGATGGCGAACGAGGCGCGGATGTTGTCCGCGGTCAGGAGCTTGTCGGCGGCTTTGGAGGCCGCGATCTTGTCCGCGGAATTGAGCTGTCTGCGGAAGACCTGCCAGGTGACCGCGATGCAGCCGCGGTAGGTCCGGGACAGACGGTCGAACTGACCGGAAACGACGATGTCGTCCATCGTCTCCCGGAAATAGGCGCGGGCCTTGTCGGTGTGCGCGTTCCGGGTATACAGGTACTGGGCGGCCTCAAAGGTCTGCCAGCCTGTCGAGTTCACGAAATTCTTGGTGTCCAGCATGATGCCCGCCAGGAGCAGGGTGGCCTCTTCCTTGGTCAGCTTGTCGTAGTACGGGCTCTGCATGAGCATGCAGGCGACCAGTTCGCTGGCGGAGGAAGCCTGGGGCTGAATCATCTCGATCACAGGTGTGAAGTTGAATTCGGCCTGCCTCGTGTGGTGGTCTATGAAGACGACCCAGGTGGCCGCAGGGATCAGGTCCCGGGACTCCGTGATGTTGACGTTGTTGACGTCGCATACGATGAGCAGCGTGTCCGGACGGATGAATTCAGTGGATGCGTCCGAAGCGATGAAGATGTTGTCATATTCATGCAGGCCGGACAGAGCCTCGCGGAACTGGTTGAATTCCGGGTTGCCCATATCGGACACGATGTGGATGGAATCCGGCGATCCCTTGACGCACATGGCCATGCGGGCCACGCCGATACAGGATGCGAGGGCGTCGTAGTCCGGGTTCTTGTGTCCCATGATCAGGATGTTTTCTGCGGTGCGGATGCGCTGGCAGAGGACCTGGCTGGTCACCCGCAGGCTGCGGGAGATATCCTTTTCCATGGATTTGTTGCGGCCGCCGAAGTAACGGGTGCCTCCGTCGTCCGCCGGGGCACGGAGCACCGCCTGGTCGCCGCCTCGCTGAAGCGCCATGTCCAGGGCGAACAGTGCGTCCCGGCTCCGGTCAGGAAGCGAACCGACCGTGGAGGCCAGACCGATGGAGATGGTCGCAGGAACCGATTTGTCTCCGAGTTCCAGTGCGTGGACACGTTCCAGAATATCGAATCCGCTGTCCAGCAGGCCCTGCAAATTCTCCTTGGGGAAGACCAGCAGGTAGCGGTCCGTGTCATATTCGCGGAGCAGGCCGTTGATCTCGGTCGCCCATTTGTTCAGTTCCTCCTCGATCTTGCTGGAGGCGGAGCGGGCGGTGACGCCCACGTACTGGGCGAGTTCCTCGAGGTTGTCCAGATAGATGTAGGCAATGATGGGATACTCGCGCTCGTCCTTGGCGAAGCGGTTCACGTAATCGGTCATATCGTCCAGCCAGACCAGGCAGTAGGGCCGCTCGTGAGCCCTGAGGGGCGTGGCGTGCATCAAAAAGCGGGACGAGCTGATCGGAAGCCCCATGCGGGGATCCTTGCCGGCCGCCCGGAGCGCGTTGGCAAAATCGTCGTTCTGCCGTTCGGCTTCCGAAAGTTCCTTTTCCGGATCCGGTTCGTCCGGGAAAAGCCGGGCGTAGTCGTTCCGGAAGGAGTCCAGCATATCCTCCCGGCTGCATACCGCGCTGGCGAAGATGTGCCTGGCGCTGGTCGTGCTCAGGTCGGAAAGCGGGAAGTTGTGAGTCCAGCTCCGGATGTCGATCAGGCGGCGCATGGCGCTGCTCATCATCTTGACCGTTCCGCCGTCCGCGGGGTCCAGCAGGAAATAGGGCAGGTCGGACACGTTCTGCACGGTGTCCAGGAGGCCGGAAGAGAAGGTGGAAAGATCTTTCTTGAGGCGGCTGGCCCGGATCGATCTTGAAATGTACACGCTGAGCATCGGGACCATGACCGCAAAGTAGACCGCAACGGACAGGAGCGTCCATTGCGAGGTCTGCGCCGGGATGAGGTTGGACATCAGCAGAATGAACAGCATCAGCACCACCGCAAGCAGCGGAGCGGTCAGAAGCAGCGGGCGTGGAGACGGCTCCATACTGTCCGCGCCGGATTTCTTATGTTGTGACATAGACAAGCGTTCTCCTTTCCTGAGTGTCGGCCTGTTCCTTAGTCGTCATCGCGCGGGCGCTTCGGGATCAGTGAACGGATGGCCGTAAAGAGAATCGTATAGGACCCGTAAAAGGCCGCTATGAGCAGAATGTAATAGGCGAACGAGCATCCGCCGGCAAGACTGAGCACGAGCACCATGAAGACGATGAACCCCTTCGGGGAGCCTCCTTTCCTGGCGCGTCCCCTGCGCAGGTCCCAGATGGTGAAGAACGAGCCGAGCCCGAGAAGGGCCAGCCCGGGGAACAGGATCAGGGCCAGGTTGGCCATCACGATGGTGGCCAGGCTGGAGGCGATATCCACGAAGAACGTCGGGATCTGGCAGATGAGGAACACGATCGCGGTCATGGGACTGAGCGAGAAGGCTCTGGCGTTGAGCGGCAGGACCGCTTCCGGATCCGTGCGGATATGCAGGATATAGGGGATAGGTTGCACACACCACCCGACCACCAGGGAAAACAGGACTAGGATACCGGGGACCAGATTGAAGACGGCGTCCGTGATCTGGGCGGCATAGCTGGCTGAGTCGATCGCGACCTCATATCCGACCGACTGGTACACGCTCAGCTGGGTGTCCAGGGTGGCCTTGAGCTGTGCGCTGAGTTCCGTGCGGTAGGTGTCCACAATGGTCTGGAGCAGTTCGCGGTCCAGCTTCCCGTGACGCAGGTAGAGCGCGATCAGGACAAGGGCGATGAGGGTCAGGAGCAGCGCGCCCGCCACCATTACGATGGCTCCGACCTTGGATCGGGCTCCGGCTACCGCGGCGTACAGCGCATAAGCGGCCGGAAACGCGAACAGGCAGAGCAGGATGGCCAGAAGGGCACCGCCGGAGACCAGGGCGCCGATACCGGCGGCCAGCACCGGGATGAACAGCCACTGCCAGACCGGAAGGCAACGCAAAAGATAGGCGCCGAGCCCGACGAGCGTGAGCAGAAGGACCCAGAGTGCGGCCGGCACATAGGATCCGGACAGGAGCCAGAAGGCGGCTGCGGGAATGATCATGGCCACGCCGGCGGACAGATCCCGCGTCCGGAAGGACATGGCGACTATGGAAAGGATCGCCAGGGGGATCAAAACGTACGGCCCCGCGGCCGGGACGGCATAGAGCAGGCAGAACCCGATCGAGTCCGCTAGAAGAAGTGCTGAGAACAGGACTTTCCAGATCACCGGCATATTCAGTTTGAGGGCTTTGGTCGCGCCGAACGGGCGGGTGTTTTCCGGAGCGGATTGCATCGTGCTCTCCCATAATAATAAAGATGTAAGCAATGTAGAATTATAGCATAATGAGTCTGTTTTGGCAAGGGCTCAGGACCCCCGGAAAGCAATTTTTGGGCGCCGCTTTTCACAGAAACGGACTTTTTTGTAAAAATGTGTTGTATTTTTGTAATTCATGTGTTATACTCCCCATAGTCAGAATATGAGAATGGAGAGTGGGTTTACAAAAACCCACTTTTTTGTAGGAAGGAGCGGCTATGGCCAATCGAACAAACGGCATTGCAGGCGAAGTCCGGAAACTGCTCGAACCGGCGGTCGCCGAACTGGGTTACCGGATCTGGAACGTCGAGTTTGTCAAGGAAGGCGCCGATTACTGGCTCCGCATCACGATCGACAGCGAGAAAGGCATCACGCTGGACGACTGCGAGGCGGTCAACCGTGCGATCGATCCGATCCTGGATGAGGCGGACCCAATCGAGGAGTCATACAATCTGGAAGTCAGCTCTCCCGGAGTGGAGAGAGACCTGAAGACCCCGGAGCAGATCGACTTCTGCAAAGGCTGGGACGTAGAGATCCGGCTCTATGCGCCGGATGAAAACGGAAAAAAGAACTACATCGGCGTTCTGGGACAGAGAGAAGAGGACGGCCGCATCCATGTGGAGATCGACGGAGAGGACCGGGTATTCGAAGCATCCGCCGTGGCCAAGCTCAGGACCCATTACGAATTTTGAAACCAAACGATTCACGATCGAGAAGGAGGGAGTGTGATCCGGAGATCGTCCGGGCACACGGTTAGCATGAGAAAAAAGAATTCACAGCAGATTGACATTGGGGAAATGTTCGACGCGCTCGAGGCGCTTGAGCAGACCCGCCGGGTCCCCGTCAGCTATATGCTTTCCAAGATTGAGGCGGCTCTTACATCCGCCTATCACAAAGAGTTCGACAATCACGACAACGTCCGCATTGTGATCGACAGGGAGGCCAGATCCATCAAGGTCTACCAGATCAAGACGATCGTGGAGACCGTGACCGACCCGATCCTGGAAGTGTCCTATGCCGAACTGCACAAGAAGCATCCCCGCACCAAATACCAGATCGGGACCGAGTATGCCGTGGAACTGAACACGCAGGATTTCCGCAGGCTCAGTGCCGGAGCGGGCAAGTCCGTGATCGTGCAGGGCATCCGGGAAGGCGAGCGCGCCGTGGCCAGGGAGTCCTATGAGCTCCTCCGCGAGGAAATCATCAACGCGGCTGTGGTGGACGTCGACGCGGAGACCGGAGATGCAGTGCTGGATACCGGCAACGGGCAGGCCGTACTGCATGCCAGCGAACAGATCCCGGGCGAGATCCTGAAACCCGGACAGGTCGTGATGGTCTATATCGAAGAGGTCAACAAGGAATCCATCGGACAGGTCGTGACCCTGTCCCGCAACAAGTCCGGATTCGTCCGCCGTATGTTTGAACTCCAGATCCCGGAGATCGTGGACGGAGTCGTCCTGATCCGCGGCATTGCCCGCGAGGCCGGCAACCGCACCAAGATCGCCGTGGAATCCCGTGACCCGAACGTGGACGCCGTAGGCGCCTGCATCGGCAACCGCGGGGAACGGATCAACAAGATCCTCGAGGAGATGGCCGGCGAAAAAATCGACATCATCCGGTTCTCCGAAAGCCCTGAGGAATACGTTTCTTCGGCTTTGGCACCGGCACAGGTCGTGTCGGTCACCATGGTTTCGGACCGTATGGCACGCGCCGTCGTGGACCCGAATCAGCTGTCCCTGGCCATCGGCAAGGAAGGACAGAACGCAAGGCTGGCCGCCAAACTGACCGGACTCAAGATCGATATCCATTCCTCCGCCGAGGGAGAATTCTGATCCGGAGGCACTATGGCGGTACAGAAGAAGATCCCCCTGCGCCAGTGCATGGGATGCAATGCGCACAAGCCCAAAAAGGAGCTGCTTCGCGTGGTGCATACGCCAGAAGGCACGGTGGAGCTGGATTTCACGGGCAAAAAATCGGGCCGGGGCGCATATATCTGCCGTTCTGCGGAGTGCCTGAAGAAGGCCCGGAAGAACCGCAGGCTGGACTCCAACCTGGGCATCACCATTCCCCCGGAAGTCTACGACAGTATGGAAAGAACGCTTTCCGAAGCCGAAGAGCATGACGAATCCTAAGGACAGAGTCCTGTCCGCCCTGGGACTGTGCCGCCGGGCCGGCCGCCTGGTCATGGGCGTGGATCAGGTCTGCGAGGCGCTCAAGAGAGCGGACCGCGTACCGGTCTATCTGGTCGCGGAGGCCGCGGATACATCCGAGGCCACACACAAAAAAGTAATGAATAAATGCGCATTTTACCACATCCCGCACGTCAGGCTTGCCTCCGGAGGCGGGGAACTGGCAAAAGCGCTTGGCAAACAGAATGTCACAGGCGCGGCCTGTGTCACCGATTCATCGTTGTGTCAGGCGGTCCTGAACGCCTGCAGAGCTGCGGGGATCGAACCAGCGGTTCCGGCACAATCGGAGAACTAGCCAATAGGAGAATTTATGGGAGCAGAAAAGAAAGAAACCAAGGAAAAAGCGCTGGAAATACTCCTGCTGCGTATCCCGGATCTGGCGAAGGCCTTTTCCGTGAGCACGAAGGAGATCACGTCCATCCTGAGCGGACCGGAAGAAGAAGTCAAGTCTTCCGCCTCCATCAGTCCGGAACAGTTCGGATTCCTGTTTGAGGAACTGACCCGGAACCATCAGGTCACGGACATCGATGCCTACTTTGATGGAGATGTTGTCGTCAAGACAAAGGTCAAGGAGGAGCCCAAGGAGACGAAGGCCCCTGCCAAAGCTGCGCCTGACGAGGCGAAAAAGGCCCCTGCGTCCGCAGAGCCTGCACCGAAAGCGGAGACAAAACCGGAGGTGGAGACAGCGGTGGCCCCCAAGGACAAGCCGGCACAGGCTCCGGCCGCCAAAGCCGCGCAGACCGCCGACACGTCCAAAAAGGAGGCAGAACCGGCCAAACCGAAAGAACCGGCCAAGCCCGTGTCCAAGCCGGCGGTTTCGCCCGCACCGGCACCGGTCCAGGCGCCCAAAGGCCCGCCCAAATACAACATTCCCGCCAAAGCGATCAGCGCCAATGTTCCCGGATCGGTCGCAAGACCCGCACCAGGATCCCGTCCGCAGCCCTTCCAGAAGAGCGCGGGCTCCGCGCCCCGCTCGGGAGCCGTGGGCCATGCCCCGACGCCTTTCCCGTCTCGCGGCGGCAGGTCCGGCCCGGACTATTCCTCACCTGTCAGCTCGGTCAGCAAGTCCAATGCGGAACTGCTGGCTGAAATGAACCTGCCCAGACATCCCGCTTCCAAGCCGACCAAGGGCAGCAAGAACAAGAACGGAAAGGGCGCGTTCGGCGGACAGGGCCGGAACGACAACGACAAGGATTACGGAGGAAGCAGTGCTCCTCACGAAAAATACAAGGCCCCGGAGATCGTCCGCGGTGCGACCACGGCGTCCAGCCGCGGCGCGACCCGTGTGATCGATACGAGGTCCTCTGCGGTGGATATCGACAAGTTCAACCGTTCCTACGACGAGTTTGCTCCCGAAGTCGAGGACGAGCGCACGTCTCCGCAGAAGGTCAAGAAGCAGTCCGGGCCCAGCCAGACCCAGAAGAGCGGCAAGGCAGCCAAGGGCAAGAACGGCAAGAAGCAGAAGATGGTCGTCCCGAAGCTGCAGCTGAACCTGGAACTTCCGGACGAGATCCTCGTCAACGACCTGGCCGCGGCACTTCATGTCACGACCGGCGAGGTCATCAAGAAACTGTTTATGTCACTGGATATGGCCGTGAAACCCGGCGCCGTGCTGGACTATGATACCGCCGCGCTGGTCGCCGAGGAATTCGGCGCCACCGTCTCCAAGAAAGTCGTCGTGACGATCGAGGACAAGCTCTTCGACCAGACCGAGGACAAGGAAGAGGACCTGGTGGAACGCGCACCGGTGGTTTGCGTAATGGGTCACGTCGACCACGGCAAGACCTCCTTGCTGGACGCGATCCGCAACACGCACGTGACGGCCGGAGAGGCCGGAGGCATTACCCAGCATATCGGCGCATACCGTGTGGAGATCAACGGGAAGAGCATTACGTTCCTGGATACGCCCGGACACGAAGCCTTTACGGCGATGCGTGCCAGAGGCGCCATGGCGACGGATATCGCGATCCTGGTCGTGGCCGCGGACGACGGCATCATGCCGCAGACCGTGGAGGCGATCAACCACGCGAAGGCCGCCGGAGTGGACATCATCGTGGCCATCAACAAGATGGACAAGCCCACTGCGGACCCGGATGCCGTCAAGCAGGCCCTGACCAAATACGACCTGGTGCCTGAAGAATGGGGCGGCGACGTGATCTGTGTCCCGGTCTCCGCGGTGACCCATATGGGTATCGACGAACTTCTGGACAACGTCCTCGTCGTTGCGGAAGTCAAGGAACTGCGCGCCAACCCGAACCGTCTGGCCAAGGGCGTGATCATCGAGTCGCGTCTGGACAAGGGCGTCGGCCCTGTGGCTACGGTCCTGGTGCAGAACGGTACGCTGAAGAACGGCGATATCGTGATCGCGGGAACGGCCGTCGGCCGTGTCCGTCTGATGCGTGACAGCACCGGCCGTACCGTCAAGGAAGCCGGACCTTCCGTTCCGGTCGAGATCATCGGCCTTGCGGACGTACCGGGCGCCGGCGATGAATTCGCGGCGGTCGAGAACGAGCGTATGGCCCGTGAACTCGCTGAACAGCGCAAGGAATCCGCCAAGCAGGAAGTCTTCAAGGCCAACTCCCGTTCGGACAACCCGGACGACCTGTTCAAGCAGGTCGGGGACGGCCTCAAGGAACTGCCCATCATCGTCAAGGCCGACGTGGACGGCAGTGTGGAAGCGGTCCGCCAGGCTTTGGAGAAACTCTCCAACGACGAGGTCCGCGTCCATGTGATCCATGCGGCCGCCGGAGGCATTACCGAGACCGACGTCATGCTGGCCTCCGCGTCCGGAGCCATGATCGTCGGATTCAACGTCCGTCCGGACAAGTCCGCTTTGGACAGCGCCGAGCGGCAGGGTGTGGATATCCGCACGTACCGGATCATCTACGAATGCACGGCCGAGATCGAGGCGGCCATGAAGGGCATGCTCGCGCCGAAATATCATGAGGTGCTCCTTGGTCACGTCCAGGTGCGTCAGGTCATCCATGTGCCGAATGTCGGCTTTATCGCCGGTTCCTACGTGCAGGACGGCAAGATCACCCGTGCGTCCCGGATCCGCGTGGTCCGCGACGGTGTGGTCATTGCGGAGGACAAGGTCTCCTCGCTGCGTCGGTTCAAGGATGACGTCCGGGAAGTCGGTACCAATTTCGAATGCGGCGTGGGACTGGAAAAGTTCAACGACCTCAAGGTCGACGATATCCTGGAAGCGTTCGTGATGGAAGAGGACGCAGAGGCGTAATATGGCGGAAATCGAGACACTGCAGGACTGGATCGACGGCGCAAGCCGCATCGCGTTCTTCGGAGGCGCCGGTGTCAGTACCGAAAGCGGCATCCCGGACTACCGGAGCGTGGACGGACTGTACCACCAGAAATTCAAGTATCCGCCCGAGACCTATCTCAGTCATTCGTTCTTCGTAACGCATACCGATGAGTTCTATGACTTCTACCGTGCCAAGATGCTGTATGAAGGCGCTCAGCCGAACGCCGCCCATCTCAAGCTGGCTGAACTGGAAAAGGCCGGAAAGATGGCCGGGGTCGTCACGCAGAACATCGACGGTCTGCATCAGGCCGCCGGTTCGAAGCGCGTGTTCGAACTCCACGGCTCGGTCCACCGCAACTACTGTATGGCCTGCCGGAAATTGTATGATGAAGCCTATATCCGGAACGGGAACGGGATTCCCAGATGTTCCTGCGGAGGGCTCATCAAGCCGGACGTGGTCCTGTACGAGGAACCGCTGGACGGCCGGGTCATGGAAGAGGCTACGGACGCGATCCGTTCCTCGGACCTGCTCATCATCGGCGGGACCTCGCTGGCGGTCTGGCCGGCGGCCGGTCTCATCCGGTATTTCCGCGGCGAACATATCGTGATCCTGAACCGGGAACCCACTCCCGCGGATGAGGATGCGGACCTTCTGATCCGGGACCCCATCGCGCAGGTGTTCGCTCAAATTCAGGTGAAGTGAACTACTCATGACTCAAGTCACGAGCTTCGTGTTGGGTTACCAAACACAGGGTGGACACACACCCACTATTCCCTGTTACGGGAACTACTTTATGATTGTGCATATTATACCTCGGCAACAACTCTGAGGTTGCGTTTTGCTGATCGGTTGAGATCTGTGAATTTGCAAACGGATACGGACTTTGTTAAGTAAGAGAAGTCCTGAATGTTGTCAAATATCCTCTCGGCTGCTTTTCTTCCAATGTTCGCTGCTCCGTTTACATCAGCATTGATGAGAGTTCCTTTGCCAGATCGATACAATCCGCGCATGATCCGTTTTCCGGAGAATAGGATCTCGTCAGAATCTTTCAACGTTTCCGGCATGGTATCCTTGTCCAAAAAACTGGCTTTGGAGGTGTAGCTTTCTTCCTGCTCAAATATCTGGATCGAATACTGACTTGAAACAGTCTGCAGTAAGCAGAAAAAGAATTGTTGCCAAGGCAAAGACTCAAAGCCATAAAGTATTTTCCGTAACAGGGATTAGTGGGTGTGTGTCCACCCCGTGTTTGTTAACTCAACACGAAGCTCGTGACTTCAGTCATGAGTAGTTCACTTGATCCGACACGTTTGATTAATCCTTTGTCCGTCAGTTTTTTGATCGCTCTTTGAACTGT
>JAFYHA010000081.1 GCA_017539425.1 Clostridia bacterium | reverse complement strand
ACATCATGTTGGCTTCCGCGATTCCGCATTCGATGAAACGGTCCGGGAACTTTTTCTGGAAATAGATCGTGCGGACGGAATCGGACAGATCCGCGCACATCACGATGAAGTTCCGGGTCCCGCCCAGGGATTCCAGTGCCCGGCCGTAACCGTCACGGGTTGCCATTTTTTCTTTGGATTCGGTAACAAGACTGCTCATGAGCTGCACCTCTCTAGATTGGTATCAAAACCATTATAGCACTTTTTTGACCGGAGTAGTCGCTTTTTTTAGAAAACGTCCGGGAAAGACACATTTTTGCTATTGTGTCCCTCAAAGGGGTTACCCTTATCCCATTATGTTCCGGGACTGGAAAGCAGGTCCTCAAGGTCTGCGCCAAGCTCATAGAGACGCCCGCTGACGAACGAAAAGATTCCTATCCGGTCGGGACGGCGCCCGAAAATGCTGGTCACGGCCTGCGCATAGATCTGCAGCTGGGTCCGGTGCTTGTCCAGAAGATAGGTCCGGATGTCCTCTTCGGTTTCGAGTCCGGACGGGATGGCGTCCGTCTTGTAGTCCACGAGGCGCAGCTTCCCGGTTTCGTCCTCGAACAGCAGGTCGATGGATCCGCGGATCTGGATGGAGTGATCGGGAAGGGATGCCAGTTTTTTGGCGTATTCCGGATCCTTCGTGAAGCGGGACAGGTCCGCGTTCAGGGCAAACTCGTATTCGCGGAAGATATTCCGCCCCTTGAGCAGGGACCGGAACAGGTCGCTGGACACAAATTTTTTGAGGAACGGACGGTACATGCGGCTTGCCTGGACCTCGTTGATGAACCCGAGTTCGGTCAGCTCCAGGATCTGCTGTTCCACCGAGGTCTCATCCAGTTTCCGGAAGTCCACGAACTGCAGGAACAGATGGGTCAGGGTCCCTTTCTCGGCCGCCGTGACGCGCCGGCTCTCGCTGAGCATCTGCGAAAACGTCTGACTCTGGTTGGTCAGCAGTTCCAGACGCTTTTCCAGGTTGGCGGATTCCAGATCCGGATCCCCGTCATCGCGGAGGGTATCCAGGAAATCCGGGGAGATCTTGGAGGCGGCGACATGGGTCGGGATGCCGGCCAGGGCGGACTGGGCATAGTGTCCCGCGTCCCAGGCCTGCAGGATCTTCTGACTGTTCCGGCAGAGTTCGGATGCGGGGCGGATATCCGGACCGGAGCCGGTTGCGGATGTGCCGGGTCCCGCCGGATCTGCGGATTCCTCAACGTCGGGAACCTCCAGCTTGTAGGATCCCTCGGGTGCAGGACCCGCCTCTTTTGCGGGATGCATAAGAGCCGGAAGGATCCAGTCGAAATAGGTGTTTCCATTAAAGAGGAGAAACCGGTCGAGAGGGGACTGCCGGACCGGATCCACGGCATTCGGCGCTTCGGATTTTTTGCCGCAGAGGATCAGCTCCTGTTCGGCCCGGGTCATCGCCACATAGAGCAGACGGATCTTCTCCTCCTTGAGGGCGTCCTCGTACCGGCTCTGGACGATCAGCTCGTGAAAACTCTTGCGGGACGAGGGGCTTCCGGGTTCCCGGATGGGCAGGGCCAGTCCCTGATGACGGTCGAAGAAGAGGTCGATCCCGGAGGGTCGTCTGGAAATCAGGTCCGCGTCCATACGGGGCACGATCACGACCTTGGCCTGCAGTCCCTTGGACTTGTGGATGGTCATGATGTTGATGTAGGAATCGGACAGTTCGGCGGGCGCCTTGCGTCCGGCCACGGTCTTGATCAGGTAAGGCAGGGCCGTGTGCAGCGGGCAGAACCCGTTCTGCTGCAGCCGGTGCGTCGTGTCCCGGATGAAGGTCATGGCCCTGGTGCGGGCCAGGAAACGGAATTCCTTGTGATGGCAGAGGGACTGCAGGACCTGGTCTGCGGACTGGACCGAACACAGGTCGCGCAGTTCGTTGATCAGGCTGACCGCCATCCGGCATTTCTGGACGACCGGATCGGCGGCGTCCGCGCTTCGGTCCGGGTGGCTCTTGACCGAATCCCAGAGCGAGAAACGGAGTTCCTCACGGGACCGGATGAGCAGGAGATCGTCTCCGCTCATGTCGAACGGGGATTCCTGCAGGACCTCGAACAGGCTGTCGTCGTCATGAGGATTGTCGATGACGGAGAGCAGGTTGAGCAGGGAGCGCATCGTCCGGTCCTGGGACAGGGAGGCGTGCGCCGGATTGATGGGCAGACCGGCCTTGGACAGAAGCCTGCGGATCTCGGCGACCTGGTTGTTGGTCTGAAGCAGGATCAGGATATCCTTCGGCGGATGGCGCAAAAGCAGCTCGCGGACCGTCTGCACCAGAAAGAGATTGTCCCATTTCCGGGCTTCGGACAGCGGTCCGTTCGGAAGCACGCAGATCCGGACCGGGAGCGCCTGGGTTTCCGGCTTGGACGCCGGGGTCCTCAGATCGTCTTCCGGGCTGTAGGTGACCGTTCCGTCCGCGGTGCGGAACAGGGTGCCGCAGATCCGGTTCGTGACCTGCAGTACCGGAGGATCGCTGCGGAAATTGTCGGACAGGAAAAGGCAGGCCGGTTCGGTCCCGCTGTCGGCGGGAGAACCGTAGGGGACCATCGAGTTGCGGTAGGTGTTGAACAGGGAAGGCTCCGCGCCGCGGAACCGGTAGATGCTCTGCTTGATGTCGCCCACCATGAAGCGGTGGCCGGCGCCGAGCAGTCCGAAGATCCGGTCCTGGATCGGCGAGACGTCCTGGTATTCGTCGATGCACAGCGAGTCATAGGACTCCTGGATGTGCCTTGCGATCTCCGAAGGGCCGCCGTCTTCGCCGGTCAGCAGGTTCAGGGCAAGGCGGGTGATGTCCGTAAAGGAATAGATCCCGAACGTGTTCTTGTCTTTGTTCAGCAGCGCGTCGTATTCGGCGTACAGTTCCGCCAGGTATTCGCAATGGAGGATCACGGTGCCGAGATCCTTGCGGATCTGGTCGTCCGTGATGCCGGCATAGGCCTTCTGCAGGGCCTGTACCGTTTTTTTGTACAGATCCCGGGTATCTTTGGCCGCCGCACTGTAGGCCGGATCCTTCGCGGACCGGCTTCCCAGTTTCTCGAACGTGATGCCCGAGAGGAACGCGGAGATCTCATCGAAGGACGTGGTCTCGTTCTCCAGCAGGTCCAGCATGCCCTGTACGGCACGCAGGTCGGACTGGAACGCGGGACCGTAAGCGGTCTTCAGGTGGCTCCCGTCCGGAGCGTCGAACCGGTTCAGGTAGTCCTCATAGGCGGTCTTGAAATGCCGGAAGGCCTCCAGCATCTTCGTGCGGAATACGCGGCCGTCCGCCGTGTCGAAAAAGGTATAGTGGTCCAGTTCGTCCTTAAGCCTCGACGCGCAGGTCTTCAGAAGGTCCAGGTCCTCGGGCTCGTCGCTGAATACGGAGCGGAACCGGATCAGGGAGGGAAACAGGTCACTGTCCTCACGGCCGGAGAGCATGGAATCCATGAACAGCGAGAACGGGTTGTCCTCGACCTTCCCGAACGGATCGTCCGGGGTGTTTTGTCTTGTGGAATGGCGGGCGTACAGGGCGTTTACGGCATTCCGCATGGCGCGCAGTTCCATGGGAGCGAGGTCGGCCTCGTCCCCGATCCGGAACGAGGGATTGAGACCCAGCTTTTCGAAATGGTCCCGCACGATGTCCAGGAACAGGGCGTCGATCGTGGAAATGTGCGCGCTGTTGAGGAGCATCAGCTGATGGATGAGATCGGCGTCGTCCGGAGTCTTCGCGATCTGTTTGCCCAGCGCTTCGGCGATCCGGGAACGGAGTT
>JAFYHA010000080.1 GCA_017539425.1 Clostridia bacterium | reverse complement strand
GTCATCTATTTTCATTGAGGAGTAATGAGCCTTCTGCACACTTGGTTCGAGTAAGGCGATTTCCATTTCAAACATGCTTGTTCACCTCGGATTACTGGGGGAAGAATGTTATAATCTTTCCTGCATCGGAGAAAAATAGCCGCGCACTTGTTTCACCAGAAGTACCAATTACCCTGCCATAAACATATATCAATCGATATGAGTCTGCTGAATTGGGATAAAGCGATCCCATTGGAGAGTTTTTTAGGCCTTGGGATCATGACCCTTCATCTTGTAATAGTCGCAAAAACGGTTCTCAACACTCTTCTCTGGTTTGTGAGAACAGCCATTCGAGCAATCCCGGCGTCTGCGCAGCGACGACCCAGCTGCCGTGACCCGTATAGTTGTATTCGGTATAGCGCATACGCTTTCCGCCTGCCGCCTTCACCGCCGAGACCATCGTCCGGCTTCCTTCCACAGGAACCGCGGAATCGTCGGAGGAGTGGAAGGCGTGGATTGCCAGTGGCGCTGCATTTTTTGCCAGAGCCGGATTTCCGCCGCCGCAGATCGGGACGCCACCCGCGAACAGATCCGGAAAATGGGTCAGCAGATACCAGGTTCCGTACCCGCCCATTGAGATGCCCATCACATAGACGTGCGCCGGATCGACGGAACGGTCGCTCATCGTCCTGCGGACCAGAGCTACGGACGCGCGGAGCGCCGGAGACGCGAGAGTGGAATCGTCTCCGTTGTAACTGCCTTTCGCCCAGTCGGCTTCGGCCCACCGGGAATTCTCCGGACACTGGGGGACCAGGACGATCGACTGAAAAACGGGCGACTTCGGATCGGAAAAGAGCTGCCCCATCACGTGGATCAGCTGGTGCTCGTTGTCCGTGCCGCGTTCCCCGGCTCCGTGCAGGAACAGAAGAAGCGGATAGGTCTTTCCCGGGTCGTAGTCCAGGGGAATGAAGTATCGGTACGGGAGGTCCAGGCCTTCGCTTTCGAAATGCCCGTACAGGAAGTCCCGCTTGACGTCGAATGGCTGTGACATGGTTCTTTCCTCCCGCTATGCCAGGACGGCTCCGCCGATGATCCCGGCGTCGTTCTTGAGTTGGGCGATGCGGATCTCGGTCGGCTTGACCGAATTGCCGCCGTAGCGTTCGCGTTCGATGATCGGGATCAGCCGGGACAGCAGATAGTCTCCCTCGTTGGAGATGCCGCCGCCTATGGACAGGATCTCGGGCTGGAAGATGTTGATCAGGTTCGTAAGGCCGCAGGCCAGATAGAAGCAGTAGCGTTCCACGACCTCGAGCCCGGCCGGATCGTTCCGGCGGGCCGCCTGGAACGCGGTGCGTCCGCTGACGGATCCCTTCTCCGCCACGATTTCTTCCATCAGGGTCTTACGGCCCGAAGCCCGGCATTCGGCCATCTTTTCTTCGGTCATGGCGATCAGGGCGGTCGCAGAGGAATAGGCCTCGAAGCAGCCTTTGCGCCCACACGTGCAGGGCCGTCCATCCGCAACGATGACCATGTGACCGAGTTCAGCGCCGGCATAATTGAATCCGGAATAGAGTTTCCCGTCGATGACAATGCCGCCGCCCACGCCGGTTCCCAGCGTGATCATAACGGAATCCTTCGTGCCTTTGGCCGCGCCGGCCACGGCTTCGCCCCAAGCCGCCGCGTTGGCGTCATTCTCGACGTGGATGGTCTGGCAGGCCAGTCTGCGCCTGAGCAGAGCGGCGATCGGGAAATCCTTGAACGGAAGGTTGTTGGCGTATTTCACCACGCCTTCCGCCGGATCCACGGAACCGGGCGCCGCGATTCCGACCGAGCGGATCTCGGTCTGCGGGATCCCGGCCCGGTCGCACAGGGACAGGCACAGGTCCGCGATGGCGTCCACGATGGCTTCCGCCCCCTCGCTCACCGGCGTGGGGACGCTGTCCTTGATTACGATTTCATAGTTATCGTCGACGATGCCGATCGCAATGTTGGTACCGCCGAGGTCTACACCGATTGAATACATATCATGCCTCCGTTTTTTCCTCGGAGGCTTTTTCCTCCGACTTGAGATGGTCCGGGTCTTCCTCGGGTTTTTCGCCCTTCTTCTTCACCCCGACCTTGCGCTTTCGGCCGATCCCGGCCACTCCGCCTACGGGCATGGAGAACGCGATCCCGTTTCCGGGCGTCTCCAGACCCACTTCTTTGTAGAGTGCGTGCAGGACGTCGTCCTTGATGTCCTTGGGCACCAGCATCATCACGATCTCCTTGTCCGGCTGGATCGTGATGTTGAATATACTCTCCGCCTCCTTGCTCGCCGTACCCTGGGCCCGCATCACGGTGCCTCCCTGTACGCCGGCCAGGCGCGCCGTGTTCATCACGGATTCCGAAAAACCGGAATTGACGATACAGAACACGACCTCATATTTTGTCTTATCCACGATTGACCTCCCCGAAATCCTTCTGGTTGCTCAGGAATCCGTATACCAGCTTACCGATCACACTGCTCATGGGAATGGCGTACGCGATTCCCTCTCCGTCCCTTACGGTTTCGAATTTTTCATTCAGCACACCGAGTATCTTCTCCTCGTCCGTGCTCCGGATGACCGAAAAGATGACCATCTTGGGCGTACCGACCAGTTCCGGCCGGTCCAGCGCCCTGGTTTTCATCGTTCCCTCTCCGGTGACCATCCACTGGAACGAGACGCCGAGCGATTCGATCAGATCGGCAAAGAATTCCGCCTTTCTGCGGTTGACTACGGTCACGAGCACTTCCAGACGGTTCTCTCTCAGATATTGACCGGGGCGGGCTTTCGGCTTGACAGTTCGCATCTCCTAGTCCTCCTCGTCAAAATAGATGATCTGCTCGTCATCCGCATCCAGGATGCGCTTCATGGCTCTGCGGTACCGGATCATGGAGCCGGCGATCGAACGGAAGCCCATCAGCTGGATCGTGATGAGAGGGGTCATCGCGACCATGGCCACGATACCGAAGCCTAGGGACAGGATGTTCTCCTGTCCGGCATGGGCCGCGCAAAGGCCAATGGCCAGGGGAAGGATGAAGCCGGAGGTCAGGGGACCGGAGGCCACTCCGCCCGAATCGAACGCGATCGCGGTATAGATCTTCGGGACCAGCAGCGACAGCCCCAGCGAGATCAGGTAGCCCGGGATGAGATAGTACAGTATGGAAAAGCCGTACAGGATACGGACAATGGACAGGGCAATGGATATTCCCACGCCTATCGAGAGCGCGATCATCATGGTCTTGCGCGTCACGGCTCCTGCCGTGATCTCCTCGACCTGCTTGTTGAGCACCTGGATGGCCGGTTCGGCGATGACGACCACGACTCCGATCAGAAAACCGAGCAGGACGATCACAGGTCCCGGGAATACACCGGGCAGCGTTTCCCCGATCTTGAATCCGACCGGCATGAAGCCGACGCTGACCGCGGTCAGGAAGATGCCCAGTCCCAAGAACGTGAGCGCTATGCCGATCAGGATACGGACCAGCCTCTGCATCGGAAGTTTCAGGATGAAGAAATTCAGGCCGAAGAAGAACAGGATGATGAGGCCCAAGGCCTTCCCCACATCCAGAAAATGCTCCAGCAGAGTGGAGAAGACGGCGGATGCCGAGGCGTGCATTCCGTAATCCGGGAGCTCGTAGCTCATCGTTCCGTTTGAAAACAAGGACAGGAGCAGGACCGCGAGGACCGGCCCGACCGAACACAGAGCTACCAGGCCGAAACTGTTTTCACCCGAGTTGCGTCCGCCGATGGTGGCGGCAATGCCTACGCCTAGCGACATGATGAAAGGCACGGTGATCGGGCCGGTCGTCACGCCGCCCGAATCGAACGCCATGGACAGAAGCGTGCCGTTTCCGTTGCTGAACAGTAAGGCGGCCAGCGCGAAGAGCGCCAGATAGAAGAACATCAGAATGGAGGACAGATCCTTGTGGAAGATGATCTTGAGCACGGACAGAAGCAGGAAAAGCCCCACGCCTGCGCCCACCGTAAAGATCAGGAGCGTTCCGTTCATGACGGACGAGACCTGGTTGGCCAGGACCGAAAGATCCGGTTCCGCCACGGTCACCAGGAGTCCCAGGGCGAAACATACGATGAGCAGAAGGCTTTCCTTCTTGGACTTGGTCAGTCCGGACCCGATGAAATTGCCCATCGGAGTCATCGCCATCTCGGCTCCCAGATCGAAAAGCGCCATGCCCAGGATCAGGAAGACCGCCGAGACCCCGAACACGACCAGCTCAGTCGCCGTGAACTGCATCCATGGAGAAAGCGCATATACGATTATCACGATCGGAAGCACCGAACGGATCGAGTTCGTAAACTTCCGGAGCAGTTCCTTTGCCATACTCTACCACAAGCCGGCCGGATGCCGGCTATCCTTCATATGAAATAACAGCCGATGGCTTTCCGGAAAACGGGGCGGGTGTTCCCCGCCCCGTGCTTCGGCAGGCTCAGTCGGCCAGAGCCGTATAGGCGTCCAGGATATCCTGGAGCTTGCTTTCGTACTTGCTCTCGTTGCTCTTGTACGTCGAGGTGATCGAGGGGTTCTTGTTCACGATCTCGTCGCCGAAGATCTGGAACAGACCGCCGATCGGAACGGCATGCACAAAGCCGAAATCGAAATACAGGCAGCTGCGGATCAGGTTGAGCATCCGGATGGAATCCATATCCCGTGAAACCTTGTATTTCATGACGGAATCGTAGAAGACAGGCACCACGGAATAGGAACTCTCGGCGCAGAGCGCGTCCATGATACGGGCGCTCATCTCGGTCCGGTCACCCGAAGAGGTGGGAATGCAGAAGATGGACAGGCCGTCGTAGGAATGGGCCTTGTAGTTCTCCTGCGATTCGTCATAAAGCGGGAACGGCAGCACGCCGAAATCGGATTTCATATTCCGGATCATGGTGCCTACCTCCAGTGTCTCGGACATGAACAGGGCCTGATCCGACATAAACATCGAGACCATCTCCTCCACGTCGGAGTCGTCCTTCGGAACGCTGAAGAACGTGGAGTTGTTCTTGTTGATGAACGGTTCGATCGTATCGTACAGTTCGACCAGTTTATCCGAGAAGTAGGTCAGCTCGAACAGACCGTCGCTGGTTCGGGTGCACATCGGGATGTCGCAGGAAGTCACGAAGGTCCGGACCGAGTGACGGTTGGTCAGGAATCCGTACAGGTCCTCGTTGGTGTATTCCTGGTCGCCGTTCAGGTCCGCGCCGACATCATTCACGATATCCATGAACGTTTCCAGCGTCCACGCCTTGGCGTCCACCAGATCGTACAGGTTTTCCACGTTGTTCTCCTGGGCGATCTGCTTGTTGTAGAACAATGCGTAGATCCCTTCCCACATGGTCAGCGAGATGTCGCCGATGCCGAAGTACAGGCAGTCCTGGATGGTATTGTTCTGCACGAAGCCCTGGGTCCACCAGGGTTTGTCCATATCGATGGTATCGATGTTCCGCAGATTCAGGAAGTAGCCCTGCATCGCGAGCGTGGCGCAGTAAGCCAGATACCCCGCTACGATATCGAACGGCTCTTCCCCGCCCATGATCCCGTTCTTGACCGCAGACATGAACGTGGACTGGTCGTTCCAGGTCCCGGGCACGTCATAGTGGTCGATCCTGACGTTGTACATTTCCTGGATTCTGGAGTTGCGGTCCAGGATGGCGTCATTCACGATGTCGCCGGTCGTATGATCGGCATAGACCTCATAGGATTTGCTCGTCCGGCACAGGATCGTGATGGTTTCGTTTCCGTAATCCCCGGCCGGGAATGAGGCCAGATAGTCCTCGCGGGTCTCCTCTTCCTCGACGGGTTTGGTCTCCGAAGTCTTCTCTCCGGAGTCCGCGGTTTCGTCTCCGGGCCCCTTGGTCTCGTTGTCCTGTGCGGGAGCGCCGCAGGCCGCAAAGGCCGCGGTCAGCATCCCGAGGACGAGCACCAGCGCCAGGATCCGAAGAACGCCTGCATGGTTGCGCATAGCTGTTCTCTCCTTTTGTTAGTGTCAGTAGTTGTTGCTGAAGATCAGTGTTCCTGATTCTCCATGCCTTTGGACAGTTCCTTCTGCTCTTCGTTGAATTCGTCGGTCTCCTTCTTCAGGGAGGACGTGACCTTGAATGAGGATTTTTCCGGATCGTCCACCACGACGTGCGTGTAGGAAATATCGATTCCCTTCGTCAGGAAGATGCGGCGGTATTCGCGGTTCAGGTCTCTCTGCACCTGATACCGGTCCTCCTCCTGGCACTTCGCCACGAGCAGCACGGCCACGTTGGAATCCTCATATTTGTCAACGCCCTTGTAGAACGGGCCCTCGATGATGGCGGGGATCCTTTCCTTCATCTCTTCCAGATTGTCCTTGATCAGTTTCTCCACGACCTCGACCGGCACGTCGTACGGGAATTCGCATTCCACAACGGCCAGGGAGAGTTCACGGGAAAGGTTGACCACGTTGGAGATATCCGAGTTGTTGATGATCTTGATGTTGCCCGCATAGTCGATCAGCTTGGTCGCGCGGATGCCGATCTCCATGACCGTTCCGCGGAAGTCGTCGATCGTGACGATTTCGCCGACATTGTACTCGTTCTCGAAGATGATGAACATACCGGCAATGATGTCCGCGATCAGGCTCTGTGCGCCGAGGCCTATGACCAGGGTCAGGATCCCGACCGAAGCCAGCAGGGCGCCCGTGTTGACGCCGCAGGCCTTGAGCACCAGGATGAACAGGATCAGGGCGCAGGCATACTTGACGATGCCGTCCAGAAGCGCGATCACGGTCTTCTTGCGGTCACTTTTCTCCATCTGCCTGCGGAACAGGGTCCGGAGGATCTTGGAGATGAAATAGACCAGCGTGATGTAGATGATGCAGCGGATCAGCGTAGGCAGATGGGCCACGAACGAGGCTCCAGCCGCGTCGACATCCCAGACGTTTGTGGCCACCCAGTTGGCGAAGGGCGTGCCTTTGGTCGCCATGGCGATTATGACGATGAGGGCGAACGTGAAGATGAATGCGCCGCCGACGATCAGTTCAACGCGGGTAAACGCGTTCCAGAATTTTTTCTGGTTTTCCTTCTTTTGAGTCATGATGAATGCCTCCTTGTTCAATCTTGTGTGGCAACGAGCGTCATAGGGGTCAAGAGATTCCCTTTTACCGTTGTCAGAGCTGTGATGCTTTCATAACCGGCCGCGTAATTGTTGGCCGGGATGGTCAGGGTTACGGACTGCGCCTGCGTAAACTGCGCGTCGCTGGAGAAGAAATACAGAACACCTTCATTGGGCCCGGGTTCGAACGTCACGGCCACCGGTGTCCCGCCGTCCGCGGAGATGAAGACCGAATCCGCGTCATAGGCGACCCTTTCGTCCTCATACAGATCGATGCTCAGTCCGTTCTGGCTGAGGGTCATTCCGATGAATCCGGGTTCCGCGAATCCGGAGAATTCATACATGCCGTTCCGGATCCAGTAGTCCACTCCGTCGACCGTCAGTCCAACGCCGAACCGGATGCCGCTCACGTCGACCGGAAGGTCCTCAAGCGCGAGTACCCGGTTTGTCGTCTTGACCGTCTCTCCTAAGTTCCCGGTCTCATAGTTCTCAATGGAACCGCAGAGGAAGAGATCCGGGTCATCCGTGGTGAATCCGAGATCCATGTACAGGTTGACGGTTCCGTCGGCGTTGTACGTGGTCAGGACCGAAGTTGATTCCGGTTCCTCAAACGTGAAGATCCGGTCTGACCCGTTGACGTCCGCGTTGACCGTGAAGTACACCGGATCGGTCATGGCATCCTGCTGTGCGTCGATCAGATAGCATTCCAGGACGTGGGTCCCGGAGGTGATCGCTCCGTTATCGGGATAGAAGTATACGATTCCGGGAGATTCCGAAATGACGCTGAGATCCGTTTCCTGTGTGGACGTATCCCGGATCTTCAGTGACGCGTCTTCGGATCCCGCTCCTTCCCGGCTCCAGTGGAAGACCGGGACCACGGGTCCGGTTTCCTCCACCTGCACGTACAGCAGTTCCGCGCTCATCGTAAGAGGCCATTCATAGGATGATTCCACAGGCATCTCCACGATCCGCTCGTGTCCGCCGAATGCGCCTTCCGCGTGCAGGACGGCCTGGCTCACCAGGACTCTGCCGCTGCCCGGCACCTTCGGGATGACCAGCGTGCCCGTACTTCCGGTCACGTCGGCCGAAACCACGGTTTCCGAATCGTCGTCATAGGAGAGTGTGAACTCCACGGACTGGTAGGTGTCGGGAACCGTCTGCTCGGACAGGATCTCAAACGGAACGGAAATGGTTCCGTCACCGTTCAGGTTTCCGGACTCGTCGAGTTCCACCCATGGGATGTCCAGGGTGACCAGCTGCTCTTGCAGCCCGTCGATCTGGCCGTAGTCGCTAACGGTATGGGTGAAGTCGCAGCTCCGGAATCCCTGCAGATACAGGGTATTCGGCAGTTCCACGTTTTCAAATACGGCATTTCCGTCAAGTGTCGTGGCGAAGCCTAGATTCTCCCCGCCTTCCTTGTACAGATAGTAGATAATATAGAATCCGTTTTCCGCGGCTTCGGGATCCGACGGTATCGAGATCGTACAGGTTCCCTCTTCGCCGAACACGACATCCGCGTCGCTGAGGGTATAATAGGGATAACCCGGATCCTCTTCACGGCTGTAGGAAAGCGTCACGCCCTGTTCGGAGACGAGTTCCTGATAGAGCTGTGCCCGGTCATAGTAATAGACCGTATAGCTGTATGCGCTCGCGTCCATGCGGAGCGGGATGGCGAAGGAGATATGCCCTTCATCGTCCCATTCCAGGGGTTCGGTCACATTCAGTCCGGCGGTATCGTACTCCATCTCGGGCGGGACGGTCAGCGTATACCGGATACGAACGTCCAGATCATAAGGCGCCTCATGGAAATTGGAATCCATATCCAGCTCGATCCGGTTGAAGTACTCGGTCTTCTGCGGCGTCCCGGCCGTCGGAACGAAGATCGTATAGGTATACTCGGCAAATACGTATTCCGAACGGAACGCGCCGACCGAGGAATACCGGACCGACGTCCAGGTCCCGACCGGATTGAGCACGATGCTCGGGTCGGTCCCTTCATAGGAAGCCAGAACGTTTCCGTTGTCGTCCAGAAGCTTGACCCTGTAGAACAGGATGGAACGGTTGGACGAGAAATTCGTGGTCAGGTTGATCGGGACATTCTCGTCGTGACCCGATTCGGACAGGTCATCCGCAGTCGGGCGGTCATACTCTGCGTCAAACCCGTTGAGAGGAGTGTACGTCAGGGTCTCGGACGAATAGCATTCCCGCTTTACACCGGCTTTCGACAGATAGTAGATCTTGTACGAATACGATTGTGTATCCTGATAGACGAGAGACTGGAAGCTGAAGTTTCCGTCCTGGTCATATTCCAGGGGTTCCTCCACGGTCTGGGACGTTGCGCCGTTCAGTGTCAGTTCGACCGTGGCTTCGGTCGGATAGGACAGGTACGGGAAGTCGCAGAATCCGGTGAAGGACACGTAGCCGTACGGGGTGGAATCCTCTTCCACATATACGTAAGGCACATGCAGGTACGCGTTGGTAGCCGGATACCGGACCGTGTCGCGGAAGAATCCGACGTAATAGCAGGTGACGGAATACGGAAGATCCGTCAGCTGGCACGTGCAGTTCTGCTCCGTGCCGGTCTTTTCCAGGATCAGGCTGCCGTTCTGGTCAAAGAACTGCATCCGGTATCCGAAAGCGGAGGTGCCCGCGCTGCCCATATCAAGCGATACGGAACCGTCCGTACTGTTCACGTAAAGGACTTCCAGATCATCCATATCCGGCCATGTGAAGGTCAGATTCTGGGGATAATGGCTGAGCGTGATCTCGTCACCGCCCTGCGCGAGAATGCCCTCCTGCCCTGCGCTGTCCGTATAGAAGATCTCGTAGGTGTAGGACTCGGTCGTGAAATAGATCGGGAACCTGAGCTCGAACGAGCCGTCCTGAAGGATGGTCAGGTCTTCGGTGAACTCAAGCGTAGTCCCGAATCCGCTGTCTCCGGTATCCGCAGACGAAGCGCCCTCGGATTTTTCCTCGTTGCCCGTCAGGGTGACCCGGATTCCGGGCTGGGTATCGAACCCGGCCTGATGCAGGTTGGTGGAAGCGGAGAAGACCAGCGCCGTGACGTCCTCCGTCACATCCATGTTCGTCAGACTGCCGGCGAAAGGATCCGACGCGAACGTTTCATACACGTATTCGGGTTCGAACAGGCCGACCGACTCATAGACGATGGAACTCCATTCGCCCGTAGGCGTCAGCGTGATCTGGGAAGCCGAACCGCTGTATTGCGCAACGGTCGCTCCGGTCGGGTTCTTCAAGGACACCCGGTAGATGAACGCGGGATCCGTCGCCGAGAATCCGGACTGGAACGTTACGGAACCGTCCTGCGTCTGGGCCGCAAGGATATGCGCCTCATCTGCGGAGATCCTCGTATAGCTTCCGCCATAGGCATGGGAAACGTTCAACGGGATCAGATCGGACGAGTACATCTCCTTCTCTTCTCCGTTCTTGCCGGAGAATGTGAGGCGGTAACGGTAGGACTGTGTGGCGTAGGCCAGCGCCTGCGTATACGTGAAATGGCCTGAGGAATCGTATTGCAGTTCGGATTCCGTGACCTGGCCGCCGGAGGTGGCGGACGACGCATTCAGCGTCACGTAGATCCTGAGGGTGGTGTCAAACCCGGCCTGCGGCAGATTCGTCGTGCCCGAGATGGTCACGGCATTCACTGCTTCGGTCTCGGTGAGGCCGGACACGGTCCCGGCGAACACGTGGTATACGTATTCGGCATAGACGTACGGGCCGCCCCGGAACGAGCCGAGCGAGGTATAGGTCACGGATTCCAGCACGCCGACGGGCTGCAGAACGATCTGCGCGTCGGTTCCCTCATAGGAGGCAATGACGTCCCCGTTTGCGTCCTTGACCGTGACACGGTAGTAATAGGCCGGATCCGGTGTACTGAACGCGGTGTTGAGCGCGAGCTGTCCGCCGGCCTGTGAGATCATCCGTTCGGCTTCGTCCGCATCGATGCGGGTGTATGTCGCGGAATAGTCATGGCTGGAGCTCAGCGAGACCTCCGGAGAGGTCTACAGGGTCTTGGTCTGCTGGACCGTATTCAGATAGAAGAGTTCATATTTGTATTTTACGGTATCCTGCGCGACCATGGCCGAGTAGGTGAACGAACCGTCCTGTCCGAGCGGGATGGTATCCTCGATGACGGCCCCTGCCCCGCCGATCAGGGTCAGGCGGATGGAGATCTGCTCGACCGTGCCGGGCTGCGGGAAGGAAGCCTTGCCCGAGAGAGTCAGCGTGTTCGCCGTGTCGCTGGCCGAAAGCCCGGACACCGAACCGGAGAACTTGTTGCTGGATTCGCTGGAATAGACGTGCTCGCTGGCGAACAGACCGACCGATTCAAATACGATGGTCGTCCACTCCCCGGTCGGGGTCAGCGTCACGGAGGCGGCGGTGCCCTGGTAGGAAGCCACGACGTTCTGGCCTTCATCCTTGAGCAGGATCCGGTACACGAACGCAGGATCCGAGGAACTGAAGCCCGTGTTCAGGGTCAGCGACGAACCGTTCTGGAGGGCGTCCGCCTGATCCGCGGTCAGGGTCTGGTACTGGGCTCCGTAGTCATGGGAAACCGTCAGAGCGGTCTCCGGAACCTCCAGAAGCACTTTCTGCATTCCGGACGCGGACGTGTAGTAGAGCGTGTAGGCATAGGCCGTGTGCTCATAGTCCAGGTTTGCGGTGAAGGAATAGGAACCGTCCGCATTCAGCGCGGGAACGGCATTGACCGTGGTCCATCCGTTGCTCTTGAGCCGGAGTTCCAGGCTGAGGGCGGAGTCAAAGGCCGCTTCCTTCAGGTTGGTCTTTCCGGTCAGGGTGACCGTGTTCACGGTCTCGCTGACGGATGCGTTGCTTACCGTCCCTTCAAACACGGTATAGGTCTGGGAGCCGTAGCTGTGAGGCGTACGGAATTCTCCGAATTTCTCATACCGGACGGATACCCATCCGCCGGTCGGCGTCAGGGTCACGGAAGCGTCCCGGCCGGAATAGGCCGCGACCGGCTGTCCGTCTTCGTCAAGCAGGGTCACGGTATAGTAGAAGGCTTCATCCGCGGTGAAGAATGCGGTGTCGAAGCTGATTGAAGAGGAACTGCCCTGCAGGGCCTCGAGCTCGTCCGCCGTATGTTCAGTGAACGAGGCGGCGTAGCTCCTGGATGCCGTCAGATCCTTCGTGCCGGACTCATAGAACGCGACGCGTTCGCCGGATGCGGTCGTAAAGTACAGCGTATAGGCGTAGGACAGAGTCTCATAGTCCAGGCGCTGCGTGACGGAATAGGATCCGTCCTCGTCCAGGGTCAGATCGAAATGCAGGTCTTCGGACCCGGCCCCGATCAGGGTCAGATCCATCGACAGCTGGGAACCGTACGTGGAATCCTTCAGGTTGGTCTTGCCCGAAAGCGTAAGTGTGGCCGCCGTTTCGGATTCCTCATGGCTCAGAAGCTGCCCCTTGAAGGTCAGATAGCTCATAGATCCGTAGACGTGCTCGGTGCGGAACTGACCGATATCCGTATACACGATCCGGGTCCAGGCCTTCCCAGGCTGGAGCGTGACCACGGGATCCGTACCGGTGTAGGAGGCTACGGTTTCCCCGTTTTCATCCTGAAGTTCGACACGGTATCCGAACACATCGCTGGTGCCGGTGAATCCGGTCTGGATGGTCACCTCCCCCTCGAACAGGGTCGCGGCAACATTGTCCGCGCTGATCTGCGTGTAGGTGGCGCCGTACTCATGTGAAACCGTCAGCGCGGTATGGTCCTCGGAGGCGAGCGTAACGAAGGCTCCGGTCGGTGAACTGTACTGCAGGACATAGGAGTAGGCCGTGGTGTCATAGTCCAGGGCCACCGGAACGGAGAACGTACCGTTCTGTTCCAGTTCCAGGTCCATGACCTCGGTGTCGTCTGAGGCTCCGTGACGCGTGACCTGCAGCCGGATGACCGGCTCATAGTCCGCCTCCTGGAGATTCATCTCGACGGAGAACAGGAGTTCGGCGACGGATTCAGCCACATGGACGGTTGCCTCGCCGACGTAGGCCAGCGAGACCCTCTTGGCATAGACATATTCGTTTACGTAATCGCCGAGCGAGTAGTAAATCAGCTGGCTCCACTCCTTATCCGGTTTCAGGACCACCTCCGGATCCGTGCCCGTATAGGAGGTCACGACCGTTCCGTTCTCGTCGGCCAGCGCGACCCGGTACAGGAACGTCGGGTCCTGGCTGCTGAATCCGGTGTTCAGATGGATGGAACCGTCCGCGGATTCGGCCTGCAGTTCCAGAGCGGCGTCCGCCGTTACCGTCTCATAGGATGCGGCATAGCTCCGGTCGGCAGTGAGCCCGATATGGTCTAAGTAGCTGAGCCCGGTCACCGTGCCGTACCGGTTGATATGCGTTAACGTACAGCTGTAGGCAGTGTCCTCATAATGCACCTTGATGCTGCAGTTGAACTGTCCCTGGGCGTCCGGAGTCAGAATCTCCTCGGTCACGGTGTCCGTAGTGCCGTGCAGCGTGAGACTCAGGCGGAGTTCGGAGCCTTCGGGCATCGGAACAGGTCCGACAGAGCCCGCAAAGGACAGCATGTTGGTGGATTCGGTCGCGGAGAGGGTTCCCTGCGGGATATAGGCGGTGGACGGTTCGGAGGCGTACAGATGCTCTTCGGTGAACTGACCGACCGACTCATAAAGAACCGTAGTGAAATCCCGGTCCGGACTCAGCGTGACCGCAGCGTCCGATCCGGCATAGGAGGTCACGGTTTCCCCGTATCCGTCGAACAGGATGATGCGGTAGGAGAAGCAGGGATCCTCTGCGCTGAAGCCGGTCTGGAAGGTAAAGCTTCCGTCCGGAGAAACCTTATACATGCCGCGCAGTTCGTCCGCGGAAAGCTTCTCAAAGGATGCGCCGTAAACGGTACGGTCCAGCGACAGGGCGACGTTATCGGTCTGCTCATAGACCCGGCGTTCCCCGTTCAGGCCGTTTCCGAGCAGCCGGTAGCTGTAGGAAACGGCGTCATACGGCAGAGCCAGCACGGCATCCGGATCGACCGACTGCCCGTCCGGCAGTGTCAGCGCGATCGGATACTCGGTTTCCCCGTTTGCCGTCCGCACGGTCACGTGCGCGACGAATTCGGGATCAAAGAACTGCGTGTATGGGGCAGCATCCAGAAAAAAGTTCAGATGGGTAAGGCTTTCCCCGACGGACAGTCCGGCCTCAGGGTCATGCCTTTCCAGGTATTCTTCGTCATAAATGATCGTTGTGGAGAATATGCCGATGCTTTCGTAGCGGACGGCGGTCCATGCGGACAGATCCTCCATGGTGGTCCAGGCCACCGTGTCCTGTCCTTCATAGAACCCGACCTCATTTCCGTCGGCATCCAGGAACCAGACCCGGTAGGCAAACCGCTCGTCCTCGGTGTAGAAATCCGTCTGCAGGGAGACACGGAACCCGTTGTCCGCGGCCTCGATGACGGCTTCATCCGGAGAGACGCGGTCATAGGTGGCCGTATACTCGGGATACTGCCGGTCCAGCGGTCTCCGGTCCCCGGAGGTCAGCAGCGAACGGTCTCCGTTATCCAGAAGCACATACAGGACGTATCCGTAGGTTTCCGCGTCCGGATCGACCGGGGCCTCGCAGAAGAAGGCACCGTCGGGTTCGACGGAAGGCTCCATCGAATACTGGGAGTATTCCTCCCCGTAATAGAACGTCATATCCAGGATCAGACTGTGCCCGGGTTCGGACAGCCTTCCCGAGAAATACAGGGATTCATTCTTTTCGGAAATGTTGAACTCCACGAGCTGGACCGGTTCCTCGACAGGAGGATGGTCCTTCTGTCCGAACGTCACCGGAAGGGTCCACCGTCCCACATCCAGGGGGTGTCCGTTCCAGGTGCAGCGCAGTTCCAGGACATGGTCGCCCTCGGTCTCCGTCGAGAAGAATCCACGGATATAGGTCCTGCCTTCTTCCGTATAGGGATCTTCCACGGACATCGGTTCGGACGTCCCGTCCGGACGGATGAGGTACACCTCGTACTTCTCAGCCGGGGTCGTGCCTTCCTCGATATCCAGTCCGTACTCGATCTCCGCGAAGGGTTCCCACTCGGGTGAGAAGATCGAATAGTCCAGACGGGCATAGGGCTTGTCTTCACTGACCGTGTCGAAGAACGCGGAATAGTAGGTGATGTATCCGCCGACCGCACCGTTGTCACCGACGATGCGCATCTGGTAGCGGGAGCCCGGTTTCAGATTTTCGAAATAGGCCTTGGCGGCCTCCTCAAGCCCGCGGTCGATCGGCACGGATTCCACGATGTCTTCGCCCCGCAGGACCTGGATCTCGTATTCCTGTTCCTCATTGAGGTTCCGGACGTCCGCCGCAACCGTCACGTCATACCGGCCGGGCTCGATAAAGACATTCGAGACCTCCGGTGCCGGCGCGGTATAGTTGGTCAGCATCGTGACGGCGATGACCGCCGCGCACACGGTGGCGGCGATCCCGGTCGCCAGTCCGCCAACGGACTCGGCAACCTGGTGGGTCATCGCGCGGATGCGCATCGCGGCGGATTTGGCTCCGGTCGCGTTCGCGGTCGCTGTGCCCTGGGATCCTCCTGTATTCTCGCCCGAATGCCGGGTGGCATCCTGCCGGTCGTCGGCCGCATTTCTGCGGCCTCTCCCGCCTGCAGCGTCTGCGCCTTTGCTTCCGGGCTGCACGCTGGATTCCGGGACGTCCTTCAGCGTTTCATCCACGTCGATGGAATCCAGTTCCTTGGGCCTGTACTGCTCCGCGGGCTGCTTCTGGAATTCATCGTACCGCTTGAATTCGGACACGTGGAAAAATTCTTTGATATTCATGCGGAAATGGCGCCTGTTCCGGCTCTCCTTTCCGGCCGCGGTCTATTGCCGCGGGCCAAAGATGGGTTGGTTTCCGGTCGTGGTCTCCGGACTATTTGGCGTGCTTGGCCAGCCGGTCGATCCGGCTCTTGGGCCCGAACACGTATACGGTGTCGCCCTCCGAGAAGGAATAGGACGGATCCGGCAGGATCACCTTTTCCCCGGTGCGGACCGCCATCACGTTCAGACTGTAGTTCCTGCGCAGGTTGAGATCGATCAGCGAATGACCGTACCAGTCGCGAGGGGCTTTCATCTCGTAGACACCGTAGTCGTCTGAAATGTTGAAATAGTTGAGCAGGGCTTCCGAGTTCAGGGTCACGGCCACTTTTTCCGCGACGTCCTTCTCCGGATAGATGGTCTCGTCCGCGCCGGCGATCTTCAGGAACTTGGACTGGATGTCGCTGTAGGATTTGGACAGCACGTATTTGGCGCCGAATTCCTTGAGCCGGGACGTGATCTCCAGGCTGGCCTGGAAATTCTGGCCCACCGTCACGATGCAGGCATCGAACGAGCGGATCCCCAGATCCTTGAGCGCCTGCGGGTTCATCGCGTCGGCGCAAACCGCGTTGTTGAACGTGGGCGTGATCAGATTGATTTTTTCATAATTCGCGTCGACCACGCAGACGTCGTTCTTGAGCGCCTGGAGCCTTGTCGCGATGCGGGTGCCGAATTCACCCATGCCGATGACTAAGAAGTTTTTCATCCGACGAGCAGTCTCCCTTCAGGATATTTGATGGCTTTGCTTTCGTCATTCCGGAAGAGCAGGTCAAACAGCGCGAACGCGCCAAGCCTTCCGAAATACATCAGGAACATAATGACAAATTTTGAGAATATTCCGAGCGTCGGCGTGACGTCCAGCGAAAGACCCACGGTGCCGATGGCGCTTGTCACTTCGAAGAGCACCTGCTCCAGGGACAGCGGTTCCACGCAGGCGATCGCGACCGTGGCGAACACGATCAGGATCAGATAGGAATTGAACAGCGCGCTGGACTGCCGCACGATCTTCCCGGGGATGGCCTTGCGGAACATCACGGCATCCGCCCTTCCCCGTGCGCTGGCGACCAGGTTGGCCAGCACGACCACGACGGTGGTCAGCTTGACGCCGCCTGCCGTGGAGCCGGAGTTGCCTCCGATGAACATCAGGACGATGTTGATGATCTTACCCGGCGGAGACAACTTGGTCAGGTCCACCGCGTTGAATCCGGCCGTACGCGGACTGACCGAAAGGAACAGCGAGTTCACGACGCGGTCCCCGAAGGACATGCCTTCGAACTGGGGAGCCGCGTTCCACGGCGCCAGGTCGAACAGGAAGAACAGGACGGCCGGAATGACCACGGCCACAAAGGAAAAGGCCAGCACCAGTTTGGTGTGCAGATACATTTTTCTCGGCCGGAACCCGGATTCGACCACATTGGTCCAGACGACAAAGCCCAGACCGCCGGCCAGGATCAGACCGCTCAGGATCAGGAGCACGCGCGGGTCGTTCGCGAAACCGGTGATGGATCCGCCCGGGAAGGCGAATATGTCAAAGCCTGCGTTGCAGAAGGCGCTGATGGAATGGAAGATCCCCATGTACACCGCCCTGTCCCCGAACGTCTCCCGGAAGCAGAGCCACAGCAGTGCGGCGCCTGAAGCTTCGAAGAACAGCGTGAACAGGATGATCTTCTTGAGCATCGGCATCACTTCGCCGATGGAATAGGATCCCGCGGACTGCACCAGCACGGTCTGGCTGTACAGGCTCACGTTCCGGCGGAAGATCCGCATCACGAACGTGATCAGGGTCATAAACCCTAGACCGCCGATCTGGATCAGGACCAGGATCACGATCTGCCCGAACATCGACCAGTGCTCTCCGGTACTGAACGGAACCAGCCCGGTCACACAGGACGCGCTCGTCGCGACGAACATGGAATCCACGAAACCGGTCCACTGACCGTCCGCGGACGAGAACGGAAGCATCAGAAGGATCGTTCCGACCGCCACGCAGCACAGAAAGCCCAAGGACAAAAGCCCGACTGCAGATACTTTCCGGTCTTTCAGTTTTTGAAACATGAAGTATGGTTGTCCTTTCTTTCAAAAAATGGAAGGAGTGCCCGGCATCCCTCCAGGATATCCCGGTAGGCGGTCTCGAAATCCCGCGTGTACCAGGGATCGGCCACGTCGCGCGGCCGGCCGGTAAAGTCCATCAGACGGTGGACCTTGTGATCCGGGTCTCCCCCGATGAGCCGGAGCAGACGCCGGAGATTGGATGTATCCATGACCAGGATCAGGTCGGAAGAGGCATAGTCCGCGGGCGTCATGACCCGCGCTCTCTTTCCGGAGGTGTCGATTCCCTTCCGGGACAGCAGTTCACGGACGGGAGGATAGACCGGATTGCCCAGCTCCTCTTCGCTCACGGCGCAGGAATCCGTCAGGACCGAAGCGTCCAGACCGTTTTCCTGAAGCAGCCTTCTCATCACGAATTCGGCCATGGGGCTGCGGCAGATGTTGCCGTGGCATACGAACAGCAAGTGAATCATATACGCTCTAGATCCGCCCTGCCGGATGGGACAGCAGTCTCGGATAGTCCACATAGGCCGTATCCAGATCCACCCGTCCCTCGATGCCGGGCACGCTGCCCGAGGAGGAATACTGCCACATCCCGTACGGATTGGCCCGGTAGGTACATGCCTCCGCCCAATGGGCGACCCACAGTTCGTAACGGCCCACGACCTCCGGGGACAGAAACTCGTTGAGCTTGTTGGTCGAGCAGTACAGTCCGGGAACGTAGCCCGCCTCGCGGACGGCCGTACAGAATGCGTCCACGAGCGAGTTGCAGAACTCCTTTCCTCGATCGAACTGGCTTTTTTCCTCCAGATCGAAATAGACCGGGAAATCGAAGGCCTTGCCGGCAACCGCCTCCAGGCATACCGCGGCTTCCCGTGCGGCGTTTTCCGGACTGTCCGCATAGGAATACCAGTACGTCCCGACATACAGTCCGGCCTCTCTGGCGCGCCGGTAGTTCTGCTCGAAATACGCGTCCTTCTGGGAGATCTCCTTGCCGTATCCGGCACGGATGATCACAAACCGGCAGCCGCTTTCCGCGACTTTTTTGAAATCGATATCCTTCTGCCAGGACGAGACGTCGATACCCGGCATCCGGAACCCGGTAATGTCCATATCCGGAACCATAGGCTTACAGGTAATGGGCACGGAGTTCCTCGGCAGACAGCGGGCTCAGGTAAGCCGGCGGAACGTCCAGTACCGTCTTGCATCCGGTGGTCCCTTCCCCGGCCATCCGGACCAGGGCACGGGCATAGGCGACCAGGACAGATGCGGTGAATTCCGGATTGGAATCCAACTTCAGACTGTATTCGATCACGTGGTTGTGCGTTCCGTCCGCGGTCGAGCCTGTGCGGATGACGAAACCGCCGTGCGGCATGCCGCTGTGGCTGGCCTTCATCTCCTCTTCGGAAATGAAATGGACGGTCGTGTCATAGTCCGAGAAATAGTTGGGCATAGTCCGGATCGTACGCTCGATCTCGGCTTTGTCCGCGCCTTCTTCGGCGACGACAAAGCATTCACGGGTATGCTTTTGGCGCACGGTGAGCTCCGGGTTCTTCCCCGCCCGGACCGCGTCAAGGGCATCCGGGACCGGAATGGTATACTGCTTGGCATCCTTCACGCCAGGTATGCGGCGGATCGCGTCCGAGTGTCCCTGGCTCACGCCCTTGCCCCAGAAGGTATAGTCCTTCCCTTCGGGCAGCACGCTGGAGGCATACACGCGGTTGAGCGAAAACAGGCCGGGATCCCATCCGCAGGAGATCAGGGCGACATGTCCGGTCTCTCTGGCGGCCTTGTCCACATTGGCAAAATGTTCGGGGATGCGTGCATGCGTATCGAAACTGTCGATGACGTGGGTCAGCCGGGCATAGACCGGGGTCTGTCCGGGCAGATCGGTGGCGCTCCCCCCGCAGATGATCATGACGTCGAATTCCTTCACGTGATCCTTCACTGAGGATACGTGGTAAACGGGGATCCCTTCGGTTGCCGGTTTTAGGCTGTCCGGATCCCGGCGGGTAAAGACCATGGCCAGTTCGGCGTCCGGATTCTGACGGACCGCCAGTTCCACTCCGCGGCCCAGGTTGCCATATCCTAAAATTGCGATTCTCATAATTGTCCTCAACTCTTCTTGAATTCCTCCGCGCGGCGGGCGAACAGGCGGCCGCAGGCGGCAATATAGTGCAATGTTTCGGGGATCAGTGCGGGATCCACCTTCAGGACCGCGCGGTGGGTCTCGAAGCAGAGCGTTCCCCCGAATCCGGTTTCCGCAAGTCCCTGTACAAAGCGGTTCCAGTCCAGCTGTCCGGTATAGGGCGCCTCGTGAAGGTCATCCCTTCCGTCGTTGTCATGGATATGGAAGCACGTGATCCTCTTTCCCAGATCCCTCATGAACTCCAGGATATCCAGCCCGACGAGCAGCGCGTGTCCGGTGTCCAGGCAAAAGCCGAAGCAGCGGGCGCCGGCCAGCCGGTTCAGCTCGTCCACGTAGGCGGCCGCAGTCTGCCCGTTGTTGCAGCAGGCGGCATACAGTTTTCCGCTGTGCCTGACGAACATATTCTCCAGATTGATCGTGATCCCGTACTGTCTGGCGGTAGCGGCCAGCGCGGAATACCGGGAGATGTTCAGTTCCCATTCCTGTTCCCGGGTCAGCCGGTGATCGTAATCCTTGAAGAACGGGTGAATGACCAGGTTGCGGCATCCGATGGAGGCGCACCCGATCAGGGTCTTGCGCAGCATTTCCAGAAGGGCGTCGTTCCATTCCGGCAAATCTTCGGTGACATGGAAGGACGGAAACGGGGCATGGGCCTGATAATTGTCCAACCCGTATTTCTTCGCCGCATCCCTGTAGGGCTTGAAGAACTCCAGCATATCCCGTTCGTCCAGCCCGGGACGGAACGGTTCGGGCAAAATGAAATCCTTCAGGATGGCCCGGCCTGACATGAAATGGTCTAGATTGGCATCCACCGCGTCAAACCCCGCCTCCGCAATCATACGGTAGGCTTCATCCACTCCGAAACGGTCATCCAGGCCGCCCGTCTGCACTCCGATTTTGAGCATATTTTACTCCAAACAATATTATTCTATTTAACATTATAATTCCTTGTGCCGGATATTGCAACAAAAAATGAACAACTTGACCTCCCAAAAGGACTGAAAATGAGGGCAAAAAAGTTTTTGAACATCTTCTGCCCGGGTCGTTCTCCAGTCACTTTTTCTTCCCACCGTTCTTTTTTTCTTGACAAATTCCCTCCGTGATGCGAAAATGAAACCGAATTCCAAACCATTGAGGAGAATCCCATGGACAGACCCATTCTGAAGAACAAGATCTTTCTCTATCTCACCGAATTCTTTGCCGGAATGAGCGTGATGGCGGTCGAGCTCGGCGCTTCCCGGCTCCTGGCCCCCTATTTTTCATCCAGTCAGATCGTGTGGACCATCATCATCGGGACCATCATGATCGCCATGGCGCTGGGCAACATCTATGGGGGAAAGCAGGCCGACAAGAACCCGAACCCGGACCGGCTGTACGCCCGTATCCTGATTGCGGCCATCTGGATCGCCCTGATCCCGCTGGCCGGGAAATTCGTCATTGCCGGCATATCCGGGCTTCTGGTCTTCACGATCAACTCCGGATTCCTTGTCGTGGCCGCTTTTGTCAGCTGTATGGTCATCTTCGTATTTCCACTCTTCCTGCTGGGCACGACCACACCCTGTCTCGTCAAGTACGCCATGAACAATCTGGAGGACAACGCGCGGACTGTGGGCTGGCTGAACGCCTCCAACACGGTAGGCTCCATCATCGGCACGTTCGTGCCCACGTTTGTCACCATTCCGTCGGTAGGCACATCCGTCACGTTCCTGATCTTTGCCGGTATCCTGATCGCGCTGTGCCTGGTCTATTTCATCACGTCCAAGATCTTTCTCGTGCGGATGCCGGCAGCCTGCGCCGTCCTGATCGTATGCGCCATATTCGGTCATTCCTCCCATTTCGCATTCTGGACATCGGATCTTGTCTACGAGGGCGAATCCATCTATAACTATCTGCAAGTCAAGGACGACGAGAGAATGACGATTTTCTCGACGAACGTGATG
>JAFYHA010000079.1 GCA_017539425.1 Clostridia bacterium | reverse complement strand
GTCGCAGCCCCAGAGCAGATCGGTCCCCGAGAGGACGGATTCCTCCTCGGGAGAGAGGGGACCCTTCTTCTGGGTCAGGGCGGACAGGCATTTCGTCATGTCGCTTCCGACGGGACAGATCTTCCGGCACAGCTGGCAGCCCATGCAGAATGACGGCGCCTGCACGGTCAGTTCCTCCGTCTCCAGATCGGTGATGATCTCCCCGAGGAAGACGTAGGATCCGTATTCCTTGGTGATCAGGAGATGGTTGGCCCCGATGACCCCGAGGCCCGCCAGCATGGCGGCGTGGACCTCCTGGATGGGGGAGTGGTCCGCAAAGCCGGCGAACCGGACGCCCGGGAAGGCGCTTTCGAGCTCGGCGACCAGGTCGTCGAACAGGGCCTTGAAATACAGGTGGTAGTCCTCACTGACCGAATAGACCGAAACGTTGTGCTTGCGTTCGCAATACGTGGTATAATAGGGAACGGCGAGCATGAGCACGCTGCCTTTGTCCTGAGGCAGCCCGGCCTTTGAAAGAAGGTAGGATTTGTGCATCCGGCAGGCGGACAGGGGGACCGGGCGTCCGACCCGTATGTCGGGATGGACGGATCCTATGATCCGGTCCCGGATATCTCCGATTGAAGGTTTGTTTTCCATACCTTTTTCGCTCCTTTTTGGCATGTCAAGGCCAGTATACACCATGGTGTGTCCAGAAAAACGGACACCAAAAAGTTTTTTGGCTTTTTTCGGCTTTTCCGGACCCGACAGAACCCGTTTCCTATATCTATATTATAGATTTTCAGAGAATTACTGTCAAGGAAGATGGTAGACGGAAGCCGTTCCGGAAGATCTTTTTTCAGACAGCATTTCACGTCTTTTCACCCAGTCTTCACATTCGGGTGCTACAATGGGGTCGTAAGATCGAGGAGGTGTTGATCATGGAAAACAAAGATTTCAACCCTGAAGACTATAACGAACAGCCTGAACCGGCCTATACCGAACACACCTGGGAGCCCTCGGGCCAGCCGCCGAAGCGTGCGCCGGGCCACGGCGTCCTGATCGCGGCGGTCATCGCGATGGCCGTGATGATGACGGTACTGGGCATCATACTCGGGGCAGTCCTGCTGACCCGCACGGAACTGGCGATCCCCGGACTGTTCGACCGGGAATATGAAACGGATGCGTCCGGAAGCGGCAATTCCGTCATCCACGTCAAGCAGAACGGAACCGGAGCCGCGGACACGCTGACCAAGGAGACCGGGTCTCCGGACGCGGCCTACTCCACCGCAGGCTCAGCGGGGGACCGCGCGTATGCGTCCATCGCGGAGGCGGTGGCCGAGATCAAGGATTCGGTCGTGGAGATCAACGTGAGCACGACCACGACCAGTTTCTTCGGTGTTCCGACCGTGTCCCAGGGCGCCGGCAGCGGCGTGATCCTGACCGCGGACGGATACATCGTGACCAACAACCACGTCATCGAGGACGCTGAAAAGATCTCGGTGACCCTGACAAACGGCAAGTCCTATGCGGCCAAGCTGGTCGGCACGACCGAACTCTATGACCTGGCCGTCATCAAGATCGAGCCGGAGACCGAACTGACGACCGCCCGTCTGGGCTGCTCGGGCAATCTGGCCCTGGGCGAAGAGGTCATCGCCATCGGCAACCCGCTCGGGTCGCTGGGCGGGACCGTGACCAACGGCATCATTTCGGCCCTGCAGCGCCGGATCAACATCGACGGCGTCGTGATGACGCTCTTGCAGACCAACGCGGCCATCAGCCCGGGCAACTCGGGCGGCGGCCTGTTCAACATGGCCGGCGAGCTCATCGGCATCGTCAATGCCAAGAACGTCCGGACCGACGTGGAGGGCATCGGATTCGCCATCCCGGTCGACATTGCCTACGACGTCATCCGGGACCTGATGGATTACGGATATCTCCGCGGCCAGATCGACCACGGCCTGACCCTGTATAACATGACATCGTCCTCTTCGGCGCAGTACTACTTCGGCTCCCGCGAGACCGGCCTGTACGTGACCGCGTCCAAGTATGACGACGTCCCGCTCAAGAGAGGGGACCGCATCGCGGCCGTAGGCGGGATCGAGATCAGCTCGATCAGCGAGTTCGAGACGATCCTGCGCAACAACTGCAAGGTGGGCGACGAGGTGGAACTCACCGTGCGCCGGGGCGGAGAGACGCTCCAGATCACCATCACCCTGCACGAGTACGTGCCGGTGAACGTGGTATTCGAAGATTGATTTTTCCCTTACGGGACAACATGTTTTGGCCTGCTCCCAAGGCCGGAAGGAGGACACAGAGATGTATCGTATCCTGGTCGTGGACGATGAGATGAGGATCCGGTCCCTGATCCGCAAGTACGCGGAATTCGAGGGCCATGAGGTCACGGAAGCCGCGGACGGCATGGAAGCCGTAAGGCTGTGCCGGGAACAGACCTTCGACATCATCCTGATGGACATCATGATGCCCGAACTGGACGGGTTTTCCGCCTGCCGGGAGATCCGCAAGAATTCCTCCGTTCCGATCATCATGCTCTCCGCCCGTGGCGAGGAGTACGACCGGATCAACGGGTTCGAGCTTGGTGTGGACGACTACGTGGTCAAACCCTTTTCCCCCAAGGAGCTCATGCTCCGCATCGAGGCGGTCATGCGCCGGGTGCGGAAGAAACCCGAAGAGAAGAACACCAACAAGATCGTGGAAATGGACAACGGGGGATTCCGTGTGGATCTCACGGCCCGGATCGTCTATGTCGACGGGCAGAGGATCGATCTCTCCCCGAAGGAATACGAACTGCTCTTCTATATGCTGGAGAACAAGAACATCGCCCTGTCCCGGGACCAGCTGCTCAATGCGGTCTGGGGCTATGAGTTCTTCGGCGACGCCCGCACGCTGGATACCCACATCAAGCTGCTGCGCAAAAGCCTGGGGCCGTACGCCTACCACGTGGTCACCCTGCGCAGCATGGGCTACCGCTTCGAGGTCACGTCATGAGCGCACCGAAGGGATCCCGCCGCTCGCGCAAACCGGGAGGGGGAATCGGGATCGGCGTCAAGCTGTCGGTCATCCTGGCCGTCTTCTGCGTCGTGATCCTGCTCGTCGTGTGGTTCATGCAGATCTTCATGCTGGACTATTTCTACGAACGGAGCAAATACCGGGAACTGGGAAACGCGGTCCTGCAGATCGAGGACAGCATCGCTGACGAGAACCTCGGGACGCTGGTGAGCGGCCTTTCGGCCCGCACCCAGATCTGCTTTGCGGTCTATACCGTGGAAAACGGTACCGCGCACATCCTGGCCAGCGGGGAAGCTTCGCCGGGATGCATCATCCACAAGGTGACCGGCGAGTATCTCTCGAGACTGTATGAAAGGGCCCTCCGGTCCGAGAGCGGATGGTTCGTGGAGAAGATCGGAAAGGATGAGACCATGCCGATGCGGGAGGACGGAATGCTGCCTCCCGTAGAGCCCGAATCTCAAAATAGTGTCTCAAATGAGACTGAAACTATGCAGAATCCGGGTCTGCGGGATCCGAACAGGCCGCAGAATTTCCGGCGCGGACAGAATGCCGTCATGGTGCGCGCGTTCTCTAAAAACGGAACGGACTACGTGATCCTGGCCGATTCCGAACTGACCCCGGTCGACGCGACCGAAAGGACCCTGCAGATCCAGTTCCTCTGGATCGCGGCCGTCGTGCTGCTCCTGGGACTGATCCTGGCCTTCTTCCTCTCCCGCTCGATCTCCAAACCGATCCGGCAGATGAACGAATCCGCCAAGGAACTGGCCTCCGGCCGCTACAGCGCGGACTTCTCGGTGGAGGGCTTTAGGGAGGTCCGGGAACTCTCGGACTCGCTGAACTATGCCGCGTCCGAGCTGTCCAAGACCGACGCCTTGCAGAAGGAACTCATCGCGAACATCTCGCACGATCTCCGCACGCCGCTGACCCTGGTCAAGGGTTATGCCGAAGTGGTCCGGGACATCCCCGGGGAGGACGTGGGGCAGAGCATGCAGGTCATCATCGACGAGACCAACCGGATGACCGAACTGGTCAACGACCTTCTGGACCTGTCCAAACTCAAGGCCGGCGTCCGGAAACTGGATCCGGAGAGGTTCGACCTGACCGCACTGGTCAGGGAAGTCATGGAACGGTACGAGAAACTGACCGGACACGACGGCTATTCGGTCTCCTTCGAAGGGACCTCCGAAGCCTACGTCACGGCCGACCGCGTGATGATCCTGCAGGTGGTCTACAATCTCATCAACAACGCCATCAACTATACGGGTCCGGACAAAACGGTCCGCGTGAGCGAGACCGTAACGGACGGATCGGTCCGGATCTCGGTGACCGACACCGGGGAGGGCATCCCCGAGGATCAGCTCGACCAGATCTGGGACCGCTACTACAAGGTGGACAAGGTCCACAGACGGGCGACCGTCGGCACCGGCCTCGGGCTCTCCATCGTCAAACAGATCCTGAGTGAGCACAATGCCAGGTTCGGGATCCAGACCGAGCTGGGAAAGGGTTCGACGTTCTGGTTCGAACTGCCGCTGTCCCCGGACGAGCCGTCCGGAAACTAGATTCGTACGTGCCTCCTCCGCACCCTGCGGGGGAGGCCTTTCTGCAAGGACCGTGTAATACAACTGTAACGGAAGGCCCCGGTCTCAGAAAAAAAGCGGCCCCGAACCTTGTCCGGACCGCCGTTCTTGCGTACTCGACCTTGATATTTTTTAAAAAAATGCTAAAATAGAAAATTGATTTTTTCGGTTCGGGAGTTTCCGGTATGTCTCATTTTCATTTCAAACCCATCCATATCGTCCTGCTGGCGGTCTGCGCCGTCGTGCTCGTCGTCAGCGTCAGTATGCTCGTCAGCAAACTGATCTCGGAGGCGCAGAGCGACAAGCCCTATCAGCTCATCAACGAGGACGTGGAAAGCATTATGAACAAGTCCACGGAGACCGGGCGCAAGACCTGGGACCGCTCCAGCGATACCGGGGACAACTTCTGGGATCTGACGCCCAAAGTCGAGACCGCCACCGAAAAACCGACCGAAACCGAGACCAAACCTGAAATTGAGATCCCTACGGAGACCGATACCGAAACCGAGACCGAACCGGAGATTGAGGTCCCGACCGAGACCGAGAAGAGCATAGAGACCGAAAAGCCGTCCGAGTCCGGGGAACCGGCCGAGACGGAGAAGAAGACCGAGACCGAAAAACCCACCGAGAAGCCGACCGAAGCGCCGACCGAGGCACCTACGGAAAAGCCGACCGAGACGGATCCGGAGACCGAACCGGAAACCCAACCCGAACCCGAGCATTCCCAGAAGTTTCTGGAGATGCGGGCCCTTTTGCAGTCACTCAAGAAAAAGAATCCGGACGTCTGGGCCTATCTGTATATCGAGATCCAGTACCCGAACACGTCCAATACCGAGGTCATCAGCTATCCTTTGATGCTGACCGACAACAACTCGTTCTATCTGGATCACGCCTATGACGGATCCTACAGCAAATCCGGCGCGATCTTCGCGGACTGCCGCTGCTTCCAGGAGTATGCCCAGAACCGGAACATCGTGATCTACGGGCACAACATGGCGGTGGGCTCCATGCTCCACAAACTCGTGAAGCTGTACACCTCCAAGGGCGCCTTCTACGGGATCAAGGGACAGGATCCGGCCTACGTGAGCATCCAGATCTTCACGATGGACGCGATCTACAACTACGAGGTGTTCGCGATCTACGTCGCGGAGGAGAACTCGGACTACCGGTCCATGTATTTCACCTCTCCCGAGTCCTGGATCGCTTTCCTGGAGAAATCCCAGAACCGGTCCAAATGGAGCAAGGACATCACGTTCTACCCCAACGACCGGATCATTACGTTCTCCACCTGCACCAACCTGACGTCTTCCGGACGTCTGGCGGTCCAGGCCATCCTGACCAGCATCGAGTACTGAGATGTGGACCGGTCTTCTGCGCACGGGCGCGGTGATCTGCCCGGTCTGCGGGCGTCCGCTGAGTCTTTCCGGTGACGAAAAGAGCCTTCTGTGCGGAGGCCCGAGGACGCACGTCTTCGATCTTGGCCGCAGCGGATACGTCAACCTCAATTCCGGAGGCGGCGACGGGGACGGCAGGGAGTCCGTCTCGGCACGCCGCCGGTTCCTGGAGGCGGGGTATTACGATACGCTCTTAGGCACGCTCCGGAGCTGTCTTGACCCGTTACCGGCGGAGGGAGCCCCGGTCTTCGACGCCGGATGCGGAGAAGGGTACTATTCCCGGAAACTGGCCGCGGCCTTTCCGGACCGGCTGTTCTTCGGACTGGATCTTTCCAAGTCGGGGGTGGACCTGGCGGCGAGATCCGCAAGGGCCGGAGGACTGGCCAACGCGGACTATGCCGTGGGCAATCTCAACCGGATCCCTTTGGCCGATGCCTCAGCCGGCTGCATCCTCAACGTGTTCGCACCGTGCTTTGAGACCCAGTTCATGAGGGTGCTCCGTCCCTCCGGACGGCTGATCCTGGTCGCGGCGGGTCCGGACCACCTGATGGGACTCAAGGAACGGCTGTACGAAAGCACATATCCCAACGGGGAACGGGAGGATCTTCCCGGATGTCTCCGTCTACTGGAAAAGACTTCCGTCCGCACCGAAATCACGGTGGAGGGCGGACACGTCATGGACCTGTTTTCCATGACGCCCTATTACTGGCGCACGCCGCTATCCGGCCGGGAGAGACTGGCCGGTCTGGAATCGCTTACGACCGTGATCGACTTCGAGATCCGGATCTACGGGAAGGACTAGAGTGAGATGCCGAAACTTTCGCTGATCATTCCGATGTACAATGAATCCTCGATCATCCGGGAGAACGCGGACATCCTTTGCCGCGCCCTCATAAAGGATTTCGGACCGGGGAACTACGAACTCATCTTCGTGGACGACGGCAGCCGGGACGACTGCGCGGAGATCGTGAAAAGCCTGGAGCTTCCGGGTACCCGGGTGATCCGGTACGAGACCAACCGGGGCAAGGGCTATGCGGTCCGGACCGGGATGCTGGCCGCTACGGGGGAGATCGCCATGTTCACGGACGCGGACCTGGCCTACGGGACCGACGTGGTGAAACAGGTCGCGGACGAGTTCGACGCCCATCCGGAGACGGATCTCATCATCGGGTCGAGAAACCTGTCCAAGGACGGGTATATGGGCTATTCCGCGTTCCGCAAAATTGCGTCCAAGACCTATATCCGGATCCTGTGTACGATGGGCGGATTCAAGCTGTCCGATTCCCAGTGCGGGTGCAAGGCCTTCCGTCTGGACGCGGCGAAGAAGATCTTCTCCCGCTGCGAGGTCGACCGGTTCGCCTTCGACTTCGAATGCATCCTGTGGGCGGGGAAGTACGGCATGCAGATCCGGGAGATCCCGGTGAAGATCATCAACCACCGCGCGTCCACCGTCCACGTGTTCCGGGATTCCGTCCGGATGATGGGGGACCTGCGCCGGATGAAGAAACGCATCCGCCGGGCCGAAATCGGGCCGGAAGAGACACGGTGACACAACCGAAACAAGACAAAAAAATCACCGGGCATGCGGCAAGGCAGGCCCGGTGTCTTTTTCCGGCGTCGGATCGGGATCCGGCGTCAGTTCTCGGTATTGGTGTTGGCTTTGACGTCCACGCTGCGGATGGCGGTCTTGAGGATGCGGATGCGCGTCCGGTCATGGCTGGTCTCCAGGACCAGTGTCTCGTCGCGGATGCTGACCACTTTTCCGATGATGCCGCCGATGGTGGTGATCTCATCGCCCACCTCGAGCGAGTTCCGCATCTCGTTGGCTTCCTTCTCCTGCTTTCTCTGCGGGCGGATGCTGAAGAAATAAAGGACGACGACCAGGCCGACGCCCAGCAGCACGATCATGATGATCTGTGAATTTTGGGCAAACCATTCTCCCATGAAAATGTACCTCCGGTGTTCAGATGAGAACAGTATACTCCAAACCGGAGAGAATTGCAAGGGCTAATCGTTTTTCCGCAACAGTTGAATTTCAATACAAAATGTGCTAATATTACTATGTATGAGTATGTGGAAAGGAGGACTTCGCATGGATCCCTATCTCCCCTGTGCCAGGATTCTCAATACGCACGGCTTCCGGGGAACGGTCAAGGCGGAATGCCTTTGCGATTCGGTCGAGGTCCTGAAGTCATTGGAGACCGTCTATACCCGGGAGGGCGCGGAGATGCGCCCGCACAGAGTGGTCCGGGTGTCCGCCTTCAAGGGGCTTGCCCTGATCGACCTGGAGGACGTGACGACGATGGAGGGTGCCGAAGCCCTTAAGAATACAGAACTCTTCGCCAGACGTGAGGATCTGCCCCTGTCCCGGGACCGGTATTTCGAGTCCGACGCGATCGGGCTTAAGGTCATCGGGCTGGACACGGGAAAGGTCTACGGCGTCATCACCGGCATCGTCAACCGCGGCGCGCAGGACCTGTACGTCGTGAAGGGCGGCAGGGGCGAATCCTTACTGCCGGCGGTCCCCCAGTTCATCGCGAGAGTCGTTCCGGACGAGGCCGTGTACGTCACGCCGATCCCGGGACTTTTGGAAGAGGAGCCGGACGCATGAGATTCGAGATCATGACGCTCTTTCCGGATCTGGTGGACACCGTTCTCGGCGAGAGCATAATCGGACGGGCGCAGGCCTCGGGCGCGATCTCGGTCAAGACCCATAACATCAGGGACTTTGCGACCGACAAGCACCGCCACGTCGACGATACGCCCTACGGGGGCGGGAAGGGCATGCTGATGATGGCCCCGCCGATCTATGACTGCTACTGCCATGTGAAACGGACAATGGCGGAAGACGGGTTCACCGGCACGGTCCGCACCGTATACATGTCCCCCAAGGGAAGACTTCTGACCCAGGACGTGGTCCGGGAACTGTCCGCCTATGACGGGCTGATCCTCCTGTGCGGCCACTACGAGGGCGTGGACCAGCGGATCATCGACGAGATCGTGGACGAGGAGATCTCCATCGGGGACTACGTCCTGACCGGAGGCGAGATCCCCGCCTGCATCCTGGTGGACAGCGTGAGCCGTCTTGTGGACGGCGTGCTCGCGGACCCGGAATGCTATGAAAAGGAAAGCCTCTCATCCGGGCTTCTCGAGTACCCCCAGTACACAAGGCCGTATGTGTTCCACGGGCGGAAGGTTCCCGACGTACTGATCTCGGGACACCACGCCAACATAGACAAATGGAGGGATGAGGAATCCCTGAAACTGACCCGGGACAGACGTCCGGACCTTATGGAGAAGGACCCCGGGAATACCGAAAACGCATAGAAACGGACGGATCGTATGAGAGACCGGGAAGACGGCGGCAAGAGCTACCAGTTCAGCAAGATCTGGACACAACTGAATATCTTCACGGCCTGGCTGTACGACCTGATCGCGAGAAGCTTCTTCGGGCGGGCCATGCGCGGATACACGGTCCTGGAGCGGGAGACTTCCAGGCTCTTCGGCAGGGTGCTCCGCAGGAAGCGGGGCGGAGCCCAGCCCGGGTTCTTATTGCCCAAGCCGGTCCAGAACTTCTTTGCGAGGTCCCTGGAACGGAGTTTCGCGGCCCGGATGGTCTCCGGACTCCGGTTCCGGCTCGAACGGGCATCCCTGCATTCGTTCGGCGCCTTCCTGATGTTCTCATTCATCGGCACGATCTTCTCCGGGTTCCTGCACGCCCTGATCGAGACCGGCACCCCGATCCCGTCCATGACCTACATCATCTTCAGCGCCATCCTGTTTTTGTCCGGCGGCATCTGCCTGACGCTCAGGCGCTATACCGCCTCGATCTCGATGGGGATGGTGTTCAAGAACAGCTGGCTCCACTGGCTGTTCCGGGGACTCGGGATCACCGTGGACGAAAGCGCGTCCCGGGAAGGGGTCGCGACGCCCCAGATCCCGATGGCATTCGGCTTTGCCACCGTCTTTACCGCCCTTGTGTATTTTCTGGGTCCGGTCCAGGCGGTCCTGGTCGCGGTCTTCATCTGGCTGGCCTTCGTGGTGATCGACAACCCGGAGACCGGCGTGATCCTCATCACGTTCTTCGCGCCGCTCCTGATCATGACCTCGATCCCCACGCCGCTTCTGATCGGCATGCTGCTCCTGACCGCGGTCAGTTTCCTGATCAAGGTCCTGACCGGCCGCAGGCAGATGCATTTCAAACTGTTCGACCTGATGGTACTGCTCTGGGGTGTCGCCCAGCTGATCGGGGGTATCAACAGCTATCCGGGCACCGACTCCGCCCTCAACGGCGTGCAGACCGCACTTTTGCTCCTGGGCTACTTCCTTACGGTCAACCTGATCCGCAACCGGGCCTGGATCGAGCGGATGCTGGGCGCGCTCTTAACGTCCGCGTTCCTGGTCGGCATCGTGACGCTCCTGACCTCCCTGATTCCCGAAAACTGGATCGATATTCTGAACAGCACGGCCCTGACGCAGGCCATCCTGAACGTGCAGGAAGCCTTCCGGTCGCCGCAGATCATGTCCATGAACATGATCCTGGTCCTGCCCTTGTGCGTCCTGTTTTTGTTCAAGCACCGCAAACGCATCCTCTCGCACGCCTTCGCGGCGGTCCTGGTCGGGGTGCTGATCTACGCCCTGATCTACTCCTGGACGCGGAGCGCCTGGCTGGGCGCCCTGATCAGCCTTCTGGTCATGGTGCTCCTGATCGACCACCGCGCGCTGAGCGTGGTGATCCTGGCCCTGCCGGTCATCGCACTGGGCTTCACGCTCCTGCTCACCTTCGCGGAAGGGCTGACCGAGGTGCCCATGATCAAGCGCTTCTTAAGCATCCTGAACTTCACGGACGACTCGGTGAGATACCGGCTGGAAGTCTGGGGAAGCGTGATGCGCATGATCCGGGACAATCTCCTGACCGGCATCGGCGTCGGGCAGAAGGCCTTCATGGCCGTCTATCCCTCCTATGCGGCGGTCGGGACGGTGGGTGCCGAACATACCTATATGCTGTATCTGCAGATCTGGGCCGAGCTGGGCATCGTGGGGCTGATCCTGTTTGCCATCCTCATGGTCATGCTCTTCCAGAAGGCATTTGAATTCATGCATATCGAGACCGACAGTTTCAAACGCAAAAACGTGATCGGCGGCATCTGCGGGATACTGGCCTTCCTTCTGGCCAACATTTTCGATTACGGATGGTACAGCCTGCAGCTCTACTTCATGTTCTGGCTCATGGTCGGATTCATCTGCGCCAACATCAGGGCCGGCATAGAGGAGAGAGAGGCCAACGAGCTGATCGGCTCGCAGACGAGCAATTTCTACGAAAGGACGGCGGAATAGTCCATGGATCCGAACAGAGAACCCAAAACGGTTCCGGAAACGCCAAAAGCGCCCGAGAAAAAAGAACAGAGAAAAGAGCCCAAGTACGCCCGGGGCGCCAAGCCGAAAGTCCACTGGTTCAACGTGTTTGACATTCTGGTCATCCTTCTGATCATCGGCGCGGTCCTGGTCGGCATCTTCCGGAACAACATCTTCAACCTGATCCGGACCGGTCCGGACGCAAAGGACGAGACCATCAGCTACGTGCTGGAGTTCAAGAACGTGGATTCCACCTACAAGAACGCCATTGCGGCGGGAAGCAAGCTGTACCTGGTCGGGGACACGCTCTCCATCGGGACGGTCTCCCGCGTGGAATCGGTCGAGAATTCCTATGAGATCGTGTACACGCAGGAAGGCGCCCGCAAGGAATACTATCCGAACAATACGTACGTGGACATCACGATCGTGGTCAGCGCGGACGTGAAGAGCCAGGAACGGGGATATTTCATCGACGACGTGCGGATCGCCATCGGGGCATCCTATGAGGTCAAGACCGAGAGCTTCACCGGCCAGGCGGTCTGCATAGGCTTCGGCGAGTGAGGAGGACGGTATGGACGACAAGAAACGTACGGACCAGATCAAGGGTCTGTTCATCGATATCCTGATCATTCTGGTCATCCTGGGATGCATCGTCGGCATCGTCCTGACGATCTTCACCCGGGTGAATACGCAGAACGTGCGCAACCAGAGGAACTTCCACATTGACTACACCGTGGAACGGATCTCCGCGAACGCGGGTTCCACCATCGAATTCAGCGATCCCGTCTGGCTGGACGGGGGCAGCCAGCTGGGCACGTTCCAGACCATGACTCTGGGCCAGGCGCAGCTGATCCTGGAAAACGGGGAAGGCGGCTTCGTGACCGAGGCCCATCCCGACGACAACGTAAGATCCATGACCGGAAAGATCTATGCCACCGGCATCCTGTCCGCGAACAACACACTGCTCCTGGACGGCAAGGTGGAGATCCTGCCCGGGCAGACGCTCTCCGTACATACGAAGTATGCGGATTTCGTGCTCCGGATCGACAGCGTGGAGCCCGCCTCCTAATCCGAAAGCCGGAAAACAGGCCTGCTTTTTGTGAGTTTTGCACAATCCGGGGACGGATTTGTGGGTAAAGTCGCTCAAAGTTGCGCATTGAATTTGGTTTTGGAATTTGCTATACTAATATTTACGAAAGACTCTATTTCTATTTTCCGAACGGATGACGAGGAGCGAAGGATGATTTCTAAAGACATTGTAGTAACGAACACGAGCGGTTTACATGCCAGACCCGCTACATTTTTTGTGCAGAAGGCGAACTGCTTCAAATGCTCCGTCTGGGTGGAGAAGGAAGACCGCAGGGTCAACGCCAAGAGTTTGCTCGGCGTTCTGTCCCTGGGGATCGCGAAAGGTATGCAGATCCGGATGCTGGCGGACGGCGTGGACGAGGCGGAAGCCCTGGATGCGCTCGCACATCTGATCGACACCGAATTTTCTGAATAGTCGGGACTCCGGCTGACGGACACGGTCTGTTTCGTCCGACCGGACCCAATCGGAACAGCGTGGGGACGGTCTCACGCTGTTTTTTACATTCCGGAGGGAGCATCATGGACAAGGCACTCACAAAGGAGAAACTGCTGGAGAAAGCGAATTCGCTTCCTCTCTCTCCCGGCGTCTACATCATGAAGGACCGCTCAGGAAAGATTATTTACGTGGGGAAGTCCCGCAAGCTCAAGAACCGGGTCTCCCAGTATTTCCAGAATTCCGAGAAGGCGATCAAGACCGAAAAGATGGTCTCCTCGGTCGCGGACTTCGAATACATCGTATGCACGACCGAGATCGAGGCGCTCTCCCTGGAAAACAACCTGATCAAGGAATATACCCCCCGCTATAATATCCGGCTGAAGGACGCCAAGACCTATCCCTATATCAAGGTGACGCCCGGGCCCTATCCCCGGCTGGTGTTCACCAGACGCAGGGACAGCGACAGGGGCCGCTATTTCGGTCCCTTTACCGGCACCGCTACCGTGTTTTCCATCCTGGGGGTCCTGCAGAAGTCGCTGGGCATCCCCAACTGCGACAACCGGTTCCCGGAGGGGATCGGAAAAGTCAAGCCCTGTCTGTACTATCAGCTCGGACAGTGTTGCGGCGTCTGCACCGGAAAGGTCTCCGAAGAGGAGTACGCGCAGAAGATCGCCATGGCCATGGACGTGCTCAGCGGGCATACGTCGGCCGTGACGCGGATGCTCGAGGACCAGATGCGAAACTATGCCCGAAACGAGCAGTTCGAGGCCGCGGCCTCCTGCCGTGACGCCATCCGCGCGCTGGACAGTCTGCACCAGACCCAGCAGGTGGTCTCCTCGCCCGAGGACGAGCAGGACATCGTCGCGGTGCGCTCGGACCCGATCGGGACCTGTATCTATCTGTTCTTTGTACGGGAGGGCAGGGTCAACAACCACGTGTCCTACGTGTTCGGCCCGGATGCCCAGGCCGACGCTTCGGACCTGGTTCCGTTCCTGTGCGATTTCTACCGGCAGAAGGCCTATATCCCGCCCCGTGTGATGCTGAGCTTCCAGGCGGACGACGAGGACAGGGAACTGCTGGGCTCCTATCTGGGGACCATTGCCGGCCGCAAGGTGGAGATCTGCGTTCCCGAAAGGGGCCATCATCACAAACTGTGCCAGATGGCCATCGCCAACGCGGACGAGGAACTCAGACAGTACCGCCTGAAGAACGAGCGGAGCGAGAACACGCTGGCACGGCTGGCCGGTCTGCTTCACCTGGAAGTCTATCCGTCCCGGATCGAGGCCTATGACATCTCAAATCTCGGGAAGGAACAGATCACGGCCGGAATGGTCGTGTGCCAGGACGGAAGAATGCAGAAATCCGACTACCGGACGTTTAGGATCCGGCAGGTGACCGAGACTCCGGACGACTACGCCAGCATGCGCGAGGCCCTGGGACGGAGGCTGGACCATCTGTCCGACGGCAAAGGGTCCTTCTCCAACCTTCCCGACCTGATCCTCCTGGACGGCGGCCGCACCCACGTGCGTGCGGTCCGGGACGTGATGAAGGAAAAAGGACTGTCCATCCCGGTCTTCGGAATGGTCAAGGACGATTTCCATAAGACCCGTGCCCTGTGCACGGACGAGGACGAGATCAGCATCGCCCTGGAGACGGACGTGTTCACGTTCATCTACAAGATCCAGGAGGAGGTCCACCGCTACAGCGTGGGCCGGATGGAGCAGGGCAAGCGGAAGACGCTGGTCCACAGTTCCCTGGAAAAGATCCCCGGGATCGGGCCCGCCAAGGCCGCGGCTCTTCTCAGACACTTCGGCCGTCTTGCGGACCTGAAGAAGGCGCCTGCCGGAGAGATCCGGAAAGTGAAGGGCCTTTCGGAAGCGGACGCACGGGCGGTCGCGGCTTATTTCGGCCATACTGAGGATTCCCATGCTTGAACGGCATCCGGACACCCCGGTACTGGATTATGACACATCGCCGTTTTCGGCGTTTCAGACGGACAGAGGGCAGGACCTGCCTGCGTCCTGCCTCATCACTTCGTTCGGGGACGTATTGCAGAGCTGGATCACGGAGTTCGGAGGCAAGGAGCGGATGCGCTTTTCCACCGAAATGCGGGATTTTCCGGTCTATACGGTCACGCATAGGGACCGGACGCTGGCGCTGACCCAGCTGTGCGAGGGGGCCGGTATGGCCGCCTTACAAACCGAGTTCCTGATCTCCAGGGGCGTGAAGACCATTCTGCTCGCAGACAGCTGCGGGGCGCTGGTCCCCGGACAGGAGAACGGACTGTATCTGCCCGGAAAGGCTCTCCGGGATGAGGGCGTTTCCTACAAATACCTGCCTGCGGCACCGTTTGCGGAGTTTTCGGATGACCTGATCCGGATCGGACGGTCGGTACTGTCGGGCAACGAGACCGAGTTCACGGACGGACCGTCCTGGACGAACGAGGCCCTGTTCCGGATCACCCGGGAGGAGCTTGCGGACCGTCTGGAGCGCGGTTGCGTCCTGACCGACCGGTGCAGCGCCGCGCTGGGCGCGGTGGCCCGGTTCCGCGGAGCGCGCTTTGCTCCGCTGTTCTGCGCCGGCTATACGCTGGGGCAGGGCTTTTCCGATGAGGAGCCCGAAGACAGCCGGGTGAAGACGTTCTGCCTGGCCCTGGACATACTGGCCCG
>JAFYHA010000078.1 GCA_017539425.1 Clostridia bacterium | reverse complement strand
TTTAGGCTTCTTTTATGGTGCCCCCTGATGGACTTGAACCAACGATTCCCTGATTAACAGTCAGGTGCTCTACCGACTGAGCTAAGGAGGCACATTTTTTGAAAAACCGGGGAAACTATTCAGTTCCCCCGGCCTTTTTGTGTTGGCATTGACCTATCGTCCCGGCCCGTCTCCAGGCAAGTATTGTTATGTACTTTGTAAGACTGCTGCTACGCGCATTGTTACGCAAGACAATACTCCTGTGTGTACTTGCTGTTGTTGCTGGCCATTTTTTCTTTTTCCCTTCTTTTGTACCCATACGGCTATTATACACCTGGTGTCAATTTCTCAGCGCAGTCCAAATTACGTCATTTTCGTTACGTCTCTCCTGTCAGGCGCACGATGACCGGATCCACACCGAGAGCCGGAAGGATCCGCTCCGTCAGGTCCCGGGTGCGGAACCGGACAGAGCTGGTATTCTCGCAGGGATGGCATCCGAAATACTCTTCCCCGAGCACGTCTTCGTCGATGACTAGCCTAACCCTGTGATCCCTGTCATGCAAAAGGGCCAGTACCGAAACGCTGCCCGGACGGACGTCCAGATAGCATTGCATCGCGTCCCCGTCCGCGAATGACAGCCTGCTGATCCCCATCTGCCCGGACAGTTCCTTTGTCTTGAAAGGCTTGTCACCCGGCATGATGAGCAGATAGTAGTCCGTTTTCTGGCGGTTGCAGAGAAACAGGTTCTTGCAGATGTGCACGCCCAGGACGGAATCCACATCGGCGCAGACCTCCATCGTAGTCGCCGGCCTGTCCGGATGATCCGTACGCACGAAATCGATCCCGAGGCTGTCCAGAAACCGGTAGGCCCGGATCTCACGTTCGCTCCGCCCGCCCATATCCGCGGGAGAACCTTGAAAAAGTTCCATATGTTCCGTCTCCTATTCCCGTTCGTTGTCCGGTATCGCAAACCTTGTTTCCCGTCCCGCGGCAAGCCGCACGGTCCATTCTCCGTTTCCGGGCTCCTCCCCGAGCAGGTCCTCAAGGCCGGGTCCGCAGATCCGGACGGTCTCATCGGTTCCGGAAAACAGGCATAGCGAGCGGATCCGTCCGTTTAGGAACGTGAAACCCACCCGGATACCGCCACGGGCACATAATCCGGATACGCTGCCCTGTGTCCATTCCGGAGGGCAGGCGGGCAAAAGCCGGATCCGACGGTCTCCGGGTCTTCCCTCATGACTCTGAAGGAGCATCTCGGCTACGGCCGCGGTGTACCCGAAGTTCCCGTCGATCTGGAAAGGCGGATGCATGTCGAACAGGTTGTCCTCGAAGCACCTGCGCACCATGGAGCCAAGATAGCGGCCTGCGCCCGCTCCGTCACCCAGACGGGCCAGGAGCATGATCGTCCAGGCCATGGACCACCCGGTATGGGCTCCCCCGTTCTCCAACCTGCGCGCAACGGACTTGCGGCAGGCCTCAAACAGGACCGGATCGTCCCTTGTGATGAGGTCCGCCGGAAACAGTCCGTACAGATGGGACATGTGCCTGTGACCGGGTTCGGTCTCGGGATAGTCCCGTATCCACTCGCAAAGCGTGCCTCCGTACCGTTCGCTGAGCCGGAACGGCGGGAGTCTCTTTACGCTGTCCCGGAGCCGTCGCGCGGTTTCGGCATCCGTTCCCAGAATGTCGGCGGCTTCGGCCGTCTTCTCGAAGATGTCCCGGATGGCCGCGACGTCCATGGTCGGGGCATAGGTGAACCCGTATGCCTCATCTCCGTACCTGTACCTGTTCTCCGGAGAACAGGAGGGACAGCTGACCAGGTATCCGTCCTTTTCGCACAGAAAGCCGAGCAGGAATTCACAGGCGCCTTTCATCAAAGGATAGGCGGTCCGCTCCAGGAACGCCCTGTCCCCGGTATACTCATACTGTTCGAAGAGATGGCGGGCGAGCCATGCGCCCCCGATGGGAAACGCGCCCCAGTCCACACCGTCATGGATGCAGGTCTTGCCGTACGGATCCGTCAGGTGGTTCACCGTCCAGCCCGCGTCCACGCCGTAGGTCCGTTTCGCCGTCCTTCTTCCGGGTTCCGAGATTGCACGGATGAACCGGCACAACACAAGGGAAAGTTCGGGCATACCGCACACCGTCGCCGGCCAGTAGTTCATCTGCAGGTTGATGTTGGTATGGAAATCCGCATTCCAGGGCATCTTGAAACCTTCACCCCAGATGCCCTGGAGATTGGCGGGCAGCTTCCCGGGTTCCCGGGAGGATGAGATCAGAAGATAGCGGCCGTAATGGAACAGCAGTTCGGAAAGATACAGGGCATCGCCTCCCTGCCGGGCTTTCTGCAGCAGTCCGGTCACGGGAGCATCGGTGTCCGCGTCCGGATCCAGGATCAGGGAGACCCGATCGAAATAGTCCCGGAAGGCACGGCCGGCCCCTGCCAGAAGGGCCTCCGCGTCCCGGAGCGTCCGGCTTCCGGTCCGTTCCTCCACCGTGCTCACAGGGTCGACCGAACGGTCGAAGGAAAGCGCGTCCGGATCGTAATCGGTCGCGCTGGCGCACAGGATCAGAAGATTGCGGTAACCGTCGCACACCAGTTCCTTCCCTTCGGTCCTCACCGTGCCGTCGCAGACGGCCCTCACCGAGAGCGCAAAACGCACGGACAGACCGCCCTCGCCCGTCTCCGGAGCGTCTTCCCGGTCTATGATCTGTCCGCTCAGGAGCAGGCTTCCCTCCTTGGCTGACAGGACGGCATCCCGCTCCCGGGACAGGGAGATCCGGATCGTTCCGGGCCGCCTGCGGGTTTCCCGGATGCACAGAAGATCCGGGTCCGGGCAGGCAAAGTAGGTCCGCTCGGCCAGGTCTCCCCGGTCTCTTGCGGACAGGACGCCGGTATTGAGTTCCAGTGCGGAAGGACCTTCGAGAAGGTCCCCGCTGACCAGACGCAGCCGGCCCAGTTCCTCATAGGAACGGACGCAGGGCGGGTCGCCGAGCAGATTTTTCCGGGCGAGTTCCGCCGCTTCCCCGATCCGGCCCTCAAAGATCAGACGGCGGATGATCGGGATCGACTCGGCCCCGTGCCCGGGCTCGGCATCGAAAGGATGTCCGGCATACAGCGTGTCATCGTTGAGGATCAGGGTCTCTTCCCGGAGGTTGCCGGGCACCATGGCCCCGATGTGGCCGTTTCCGAGCGGATAGCATTCCAGCCAGCGCCGGGCCGGTTCGGCCCGGCTTATACGGTATGTGCGCATCGCGTGCTCCTGTTATGTAGGATCCGGCATCCGGTCACGGGTCCGTGATCCCGGCGGCAGCCTTCTCCCACTCCGACATTCCGAAATAGGGTTTCACTCCGGTCAGAGGATAGGACGCAATGAGTCCGGCGACGGTATCAGGGTCCTCCGCATAATCCGTCAGCCATTCGTCCGCCCATTTCCGGACGGCCTCCTTGAAAATCAGAAGATCCGGATAGTTTACGTCCTCATACATATTATACTGCTTGGAAAAATGGGGCGCGTAGACGGCTTCCAGCCTTTCGGCTGCAACCAGGACAAACGAGGACAGAACTTCATCCGTAAGATTCGCATACCGCTCGGGCGATTCGTCCATGACGCTCCGGATATTGACTTCCGCAAACCGTTTGAACAGATCCGGACCGGATCCGTTGGCCTCGACGAACGGGTAATACGTGTTCCATATGAACGAATGCGGGGAGTTCAGATCCCCTACCCCGAACAGTTCCTCGCGGGCAGCCTGTGAGAGATGGACCGTACCGTCCGGGTCGATATCGATGTATTCAACGATCTTTTTTGAGAACATCCAGGCAAGATCCAGCATGTCCTCCTCGTCCAGGAGCAGATCGTCCGAAATCAGTTCCGAGATCCAGGGCAGTGTCAGTTTCCAGCCTGCCCATCCCAGCCAATCCGCAGTCACGTTGGGATCCTCTCCCGGAACATAATGCAGATAGGCGCCGTTGTATTGAATACTGGTCAGGACATCGTGGTAGAAGAATCCGTCGCGCAACTTATCCACAAGGCCGATTTTGCTGTTGGGAAACTTGGCCCACCACGCTTCCAGACTTTCGGTCAGCGCCTGGGTGTCCAGCCGGACCTGTTTGGGGCGGAAATAGGACAGGATGAGCGTAGTGCCTCTTTCCACGCAGTCCAGGGATACGATGTCCTTGTCGTCCATCTCATCCAGGAACGCGGTCTGGATGCGGATCGAATGCGTTTCGGTTTCCCCGGTCAGCGGGATGCAGGCAACGGTCCGTTCCCTAAGGGAGGCCAGATAGAGGCAGGAGAATTCCGGATCGGCGGTATAGGCGTCATACTGTCCTGCGGAAGCCAGAAGAACGCGGTCACCGGTCAGGACATGCACGGAAAACAGTCCTTCCGCCGTTTCTGCGAGATCATAGTACTCATGCGCGGCGAGTTCCAGGGCATCCTCCCCGGTAAAGGAATCGGTCACATCCCGGCCGGTTTCGGTGGAATAGAACCGGTAGCCCTTATCCGAGCGGAAGATCACGACGCTGTCATCCCGGGCAAACCGGACAAAGGTGCCGCCGATCACAAAGGCTCTTTCCCTGGGAGCGGGATCCGCGGAAAACCGGGTCAGGAGCCACCGGTCGGAAGGTTTGCCATCCTCCGGGCTCATTTTCAGGCAGAGATAGCGTTCCGACGGAGATATCCTGGCGTCCCCGCACACCCGGAGGTTCTGGGGAATGTATACTCCGGATTCCAGGTCGTAAGCCGCATTCACCTCGTAATTGTGACCGGACACGTCATAGATATAGACCCGTCCGCCCGTGGTCGCCAGGAGCCTGGTCGCATCCGAACTCAACACACATCTCGTCTGGTCCTGTGAAATGAAAAACGGAAGGACGCGGTCTCCCAGATCCAGTTCCGTCAGCGTCTTCATCTCCCGGTCATACAGGATCCCGTAAACGTCCACATAGGCCAGATTGTAATTCTGTCTGTGCTCGACGTTCCGGCCGACGAGCGCATACCGGCCGTTGTCTACCAGACCGAATATCTGGATCTCGCCGACTCCGTCATGGATGGCCTGATTCCTGGCCTTGGTCAGTTTGTACTCAACGAGGACAACCGAACAATCCGATCCCAGGCTCTCGGCAAGTGCCTGATAATCCGTCCGGCCGGTCCGGAAGAATTCGTGAAGCAGTTCATACTGGCTCTCCGTCCATCCGAAGTGCCGTTCCACGATTCCGGGACGGTCCGCGATCAGGCTCTGCCAGCCCTCATACTCAAAAGAATTGTATCGGATACTCAAGTCATACAGTTCTGCGGAATTGATGTACAAATCGGCACCGGACAGCATCAGGAAGATCTGTTCGATTTCATCTTGACGGTCTGCGTTGAGGATCTCCGCGACCTCATATCCGACGCAGATCACATCTTCCTTTTCCAGGTCATAATAGATTCCGGTATAATCCCCGAACACGGCGGTGTCAACCCCGCTCGCCTCGTCCGGCTTGAATGTGAGTTCGACGAACCTTCCGGACAGTGAACGCGAGATCTTGGCTCCACCCAGGATCGAAACCGATACGGACCGGCTGACGCCCGAGGTGTCCTCCGCGTCCAGAAGCCGGAAAGCCGGATCCAGCGACAGTTCTGAGGGAACTTCCGTTTCGCCCTGGATGGCGGTCAGGACTTTCAGTCCTTCCGGTCTTTCCCACTGGGGGACGACATCGACCGGATTTGCGGTCTGATAGCGGTCATTTGAAACGGGCATGGTCGTTTCCGGATACTGTGCGGTCACCCATTCCGGCAGAGGGGTCTGCGGCTTGGGCATCCGGAAGACCGCGGTCAGGAACAAGGCGATCGCAGCCGCAAAAGTCAGCATCACAACCGCAAGAATGATCAGTTTCTTCCGGCCGGAGACCGGACGGCCGGAACCGGACTGCAGACTTCTGTCCAGCAGATCTTCATCGATCCCGGTGATCGCATCGTAGGATTTCTTTTCATTCATGAACGGTTTCCTCCATTTTTCTTTTCAGCCTTTTCCGGACTTTGGACAGGATGCTCCGCACGTGATTCTCTCCGATCTCGTACTCGTCCGCCAGTTCGGCCGCACTCTTGTGATAATAGTACCGTTTGATGAACAGATCCGCGTTTCTCTGCTGGATCGTACGGAGAAACGAGGAGATCCGGGCGGACAGTTCCTCCCCGGAAAGACCGCAGTCCTCCGGAAAGCATTCGGACAGTTCGGCAAACAGAAGGTCCTTCGTGTCCACGATGACATCCGCCGGCACCCCGAACAGGTCCGCGATCCGTTCGACCGTATTCCAGTCAGGCCGCCTTGTGCCGTTCTCCCATTTGGAGACCAGATTGCCGGAAACCGACAGGCGCTCGGCAAGTGCCTGCTGGGACATGCCTTGTGCCGTCCTGAGTTCCATGATCATTTTCCCGGTGTTCACAGGCCTATCCCCTTTCTGGAACGTTCAGTTTCATCTTACAACAAATTGTCCGGGATGTAAAGGTACAATTCGCACCCCCCTTTTCCGGCCGCAGACTGTCTGCCCGTGCATCAGGTCCGTGACTTTTTTTGGATTTCCCCTTGCATTTGACTTTTGGAAGCGCTATAATACGAAATGTAAGAAAAGTAAGAATTTCAGGAGGAACTATGAAAAAGGCTGAACAAGACCGTTTCATCGTCAGCGTCAAGGTCGGGCCCAAAGGCCAGATCACCATTCCGGCGGAAGCCCGCCAGATGTTCGACATTCGGGAAGGCGACACGCTGATGGTCATGGGTGACAAAAAAAGAGGGATCGCGCTGGTCAAGGCCACCGCGTTCTACGAACTGATGGAAAGGGGGGAGCAGGATGACAGCGGCAATCCGCATACAGGATCTGACTAAAAGCTACAAGGATGTGACGGCGGTGGACCGCCTCAATCTGGAGATCCGGGAGGGCGAACTCTTTTCCCTGCTCGGTGTGAACGGAGCCGGTAAGACGACTACGATCAAGATGCTCTCCACACTGGTCAAGCCCACGTCCGGCGAAGCCTTCATCTATGACTGGTCCCTGTCCAAGGACGCGGACCGGATCAAGGGGATCCTGGACGTTTCCATGCAGGAGACCGCGATCGCGCGCAAGCTCACGGTGGAGGAGAACATCGAATTCTACGCCCGGCTGTCCGGACAGACCCGGGAAGAAACCGAAGCCTCAAAGAAGGAGATCTACGGAACGTTCGGGCTGGATCAGGTCCGGAGGAAACAGGCGGCCAAGCTGTCCGGAGGATGGCAGCGCAAACTGTCCATCGCCCTGGCTCTGGTCTCCCATCCGAAGATCCTGTTCCTGGATGAACCGACACTGGGTCTGGATGTGCTCGCCAGACGTGAACTCTGGAAGACCATCGAGGCCCTGAAGGGAAAGATGACCATTCTCCTGACCACTCACTACATGGAAGAGGCCGAGGCCCTTTCCGACCGGATCGGGATCATGAAGGACGGCAGGCTCCTGTTCACGGGTCCCAAGGAGGAACTGTTCGATTCAACCGGAAAAGAGAGTGTGGAGGACGCGTTCATCGAGATCGTTTCGGGAGGTGGACGCCATGCGTAAATCTATAGCCCGGATCGGGATCCTGACCGGACGGAACGTAAGGGAGATCCTCCGGGATCCCCTGTCCCTGATTTTCACGCTGGGGCTGCCCCTGGCCCTGGAAATCCTGTTCTATCTGATCTTCCATGAGTTGACCTCCCAGTTCGAGATGCGCTATCTGGCGCCCGGGATCGTGGTCTTCGCACAGAGTTTTCTGGCCCTGTTCGTGGGTCTGCTCATCGCCACGGACCGTGCCTCCTCGTTCCTGACCCGCCTGTATGTCTCGCAGGCACGCTCGTTTGAGTTCATCTTTTCCTACGCACTGTCCATTCTGCCGCTCATTCTGGTACAGTCCGTCCTGTTCTTCCTGGTCGGAGGGATCGTGGACACCTCCCTGTTCGGAACGGGCATGCTCCTCGCCGTTCCTCTCAGTCTGGTCACTTCCCTGTTCTTCATCGGGACCGGGCTGCTTCTGGGTACACTGTGCAACGAGAAATCCATCGGCGGCGTCTCGTCCATCATCATCTCGGGTCAGTCCGTGCTCTCCGGCATGTGGTTCCCCGTCGAAGGAATCGGACAGGGCATGCAGACCTTCATGAAAGCGCTTCCCTTCCGGAGCGCCACACTGCTCATACAGAACGCCGTGAACGGATTCGGGGATGCGATCCGGGATTTCCTGGTCCCGCTGCTCATCGTACTGGGCTATACCGTCGCCGTATTCGTACTTGCCGTTCTGCTGTTCCGCTCCAGGATGCGCTCCAAATAGGTTCTGCATCCCTCAGACCGGCTGCCTTTTTCGGGTCAGCCGGTCATTTTTGCTGCCTTTCCGTTGCATTTCAGACCCGAAATGTGGTAGTATACTATATGAGATTGAAGCCGGCACTTTGTCCGTATGAAAGGAACTCTATGCAACGTATTGAAAACCTTACCTTTCCCTCCGAACGCGCGTTGTACGGATCCAGGGATCTCTGGCTGGACCGCTGCGTGTTTGAGGGCGAAGAAGACGGAGAGTCCGCTCTCAAGGAATCCAAAGACATCCGTCTGACCGGATGCACGATGAAACTGCGCTATCCGTTCTGGCATGATGTCAACATCCGTCTGGAGAACTGTGAAATGACCGAGACCTGCCGGGCGCCGGTCTGGTACACGAAGAATGCGGAGTTTGCAGACTGCACCCTGCACGGCGTCAAGACCTTGCGGGAGTGTGAATCCGTCCGGATCGAGCGTTCCGATATCGTCTCTCCGGAATTCGGATGGCGCTGCGCGGACGTCTCCATGGCAGACAGTTCCATTGAGGGAGAATATATGTTTTTCCAGTCCCGCGGCCTGAACCTGGACCGGATCCGTCAGAAGGGCAAATACTCCTTCCAATACGTTGAAAATGCGGAAATACGGGACTCCGTCCTGGACACAAAGGATGCGTTCTGGCATACGAAAAACGTCACGGTCCGAAATACGGTCATCCGGGGCGAGTACCTCGGCTGGTATTCCGAAGGTCTGACCCTGATCGGATGTACCGTCATCGGGACCCAGCCGCTATGCTACTGCAGGAACCTGACCCTGATCGACTGCAGGACCGAACAGGCCGACCTGGCCTTCGAATATTCCGAGGTCCGGGCGGACATTCACGGAGAGGTTCTGTCCGTAAAGAATCCCTACCGCGGCTCCATCACGGCGGACGGATACGGAGAGATCATCCTCACGGACAATGCCGTCTACCCTCACGAATGCGAGATCAGGACCCGCAAAAACTCCTAAGCGGTCCGGTCCATACTGTTTTCACCGGGAGGTCCTATGTCTTACTGTTTTTCCGACCGGAGCGTCCGGCTCGGCATCGACCGAGTTTCGGAACCGGAATATGTCAAACTGTTTTCAGGGAAGCGCCTGGGCGTCATCTCGGCAGCTTCCGGGCTGTCCTCGGATTACCGTTTCCCGATCGATATCCTGCATGAAAAATTCAACGTGACCGGACTGTTCGCGCCGGAACACGGACCCCGGAGCGTCCAGGGCCCGGGGGCCAAGGTGCACGGGGGCACGGATCTCATTTCCGGTCTTCCGGTATACAGCCTGTACGAGGACATCATCCGTCCGTCCCGGAAGGACGGGACGGGCAAGCCCGACCGGGAGACGGCCTATGCTCCGGGCGGGGACGCCCTGGACAACGTAGACGTTCTGGTCTTCGATATGCAGGACGTCGGTTCCCGTTACTTCACCTATGTCTCCTCCATGTTCTACTGTATGCGGACCTGCGGGGAGCGGGGCATGCCGTTCGTTGTTCTGGACCGGCCGAACCCATTGGGCGGCGACGTGGAGGGCAACGTCCTCGATCCCGCCTACTCCTCCTTCATCGGTCTGACCGAAGTGCCCATCCGCCACGGCCTCACGACCGGCGAACTGGCCCGTTTCTACAATGACCGATACGGTCTGGGCTGCGATCTCACCATTGTGCCCATGACCGGCTGGAACCGGGATATGTACTGGGACGACACCGGGCTGCCGTTCGTCCGTCCCAGCCCCAATCTGCCCACGTTCGAGTCCGTCCTGGTCTACAACGGGACCTGTCTGTTCGAGGGGACCAACGTCTCCACCGGACGCGGGACCACCGTTCCCTTCACGACCATAGGCGCCGAGTATATCCGTCCCCTGGAACTCTGCGACACCCTCAACGCCGACCCGACGCTGGAAGGCGTCCGTTTCAGTCCGGCGTTCTTCGAGCCCCTGTTTTCCAAGCTCTGCGGCAAGGCCCTGTACGGCGTGACCATCCACGTCACGGACAAGAGAGCCCTGCGCGCCGTCCGTCTGGGCGTCACCATGCTGCGCACCATCGAGAAGCTGTATCCCGAGTTCGAGTATACCGCTCCAAGTGTGGAAGGCGGACGCTGGCATATCGACCTGGCCTCCGGCGGCACCGAACTCCGGACCTCCGGAAAATCCGCCGCGGAACTCATCGGGGACTGGGACCGCCAGTCCGCCGCATTCTCCGCGCAGACGGAACAATACCGGCTCTACGAATGACCCTGCCCTCGGGCAGACAAATACTATACAAAAGGAGAACCTGTCATGGCTTTTCTGAAAAAGAATTTCAACAATCTGATCTACGCGGTCGTATTGGCCGTCGTCGGTGTGCTCTGCATCGTCGCGGACACGGCTGAATCCGCCGGCACCCGCGTGGATGCGTTCAAAGCGATCTCGACCACGGTCGGCATCGTGTTCATCGTCATCGCCTCCCTGGCGCTGATCTTCTCAATCCTGGCCTCCTTCCTGGCCAAGAAGAGTGCTCTCGCCTCCGCCCTGGGCAGCGCCCTGGTCCTCGGTACCGGTCTGTTCTTCGTGCTCAACACGGATACGGCCGGCACCCTGATCCTGTATTTCATCGCCCTGATTCCCTATCTGCTCATCTGCGGCGGCGCGCTGCTCATCCTGCACGGGATCTTCAGCCTGATCTTCGGATTCGTGAACAAGGCCGTCAAGGAAGGCCTGATCTCGGGCATCGTCAGCATCCTGATCGGGGGCGTGACCATGCTTCTGGGCTTCCTGACCGTCGGAAACGACCCTGTGATCGAAAAGCAGCTGATGATCTTTGGTATCATCGTGATCCTGATGGCCGTCTTCTCCATCGTATCCTGCTTCACCCAGATCCCGACCGCCGTTGTGGTCGTCAAGAAGGACGAAGAGGAAAAGGCCGAAGAGAAGCCGAAAGAAAACGCCTGATCCCGTTTTTCACTCCCTGGGCGCCTCCGGGCGCCCTTTCGTTCCCTTTCAATCCATCCCTACATTCCGGAGGTGATCTTCCATGTCATCCCAAAACCAGGCCCCGTCCCGGGACCGGGTCATTGTCCGCACCAGTCTCATCGGCATCCTGACCAATCTGGTCCTGTCCGCCGGCAAAGCCGCCGTAGGACTGTTCACGCGCAGTATCGCCATCCTTCTGGACGCAGTCAACAACCTGTCTGACGCCTTGTCCTCCATCATTACCATCATCGGAGCCAAGCTGGCCGGAAGGCGGCCGGACCGCAAGCACCCCCTGGGGCACGGCCGGATCGAATACATCAGCGCCCTGCTGGTCTCCGCCATCGTGCTCTATGCCGGTATCTCGGCCCTGGTCGAATCCGTCAAGGGCATCATCCATCCCGAGCAGGCCGAATACAACGTGATCTCCCTGATCCTGCTCGGCGTGGCCGTGGCCGTCAAGATCGTGCTGGGTCTGTACACCCGGAAGAAGGGCAAGACGGTCAACTCCACCGCTCTGGTCGCATCGGGGACCGACGCGCTGTTTGACGCGATCGTCTCCGCGTCCGTCCTGATCTCCGCCCTGGTGTTCTATTTCTTCAAGCTGTCCCTGGAAGCCTATGTGGGCGTGCTCATTTCCGGGCTCATCCTCAAGGCCGGCTTCGGGCTGATGCAGGACACCCTGAACGATATCCTGGGGCGACGCGCGGATCCCGCCCTGACCCGCTCCATACGGGAACTGGTCACGGCGGAGCCCGAGGTCATCGGCGTGTACGATCTGTTTCTCACCAATTACGGTCCGGACAAGAACTACTGCTCCCTGCACGTCGAACTTCCGGACACCATGACCGTGGAACAGGTCGACAGCCTGACGAGGAAGATCCAGTACAATGTCTATGAAAAGACCGGGGTCATCATCACGGGCGTAGGGGTCTACTCCTACAACACAAGGGACACGCAGGCGGCCGAGATCCGCAACCGCGTCCAGGAGATCGTGCTCTCGCACGAATGGGCCCTCCAGCTGCACGGATTCTTCTTTGAGGCCGAGCAGAAGCATATGCGTTTCGACGTGGTCCTGAGCTTTGATATCGCGTCTGGCGAGGCTTTGAAAACACTGTATGCGGAAATGAAGGAGGCCTTTCCGGAATACACCTGTCTGATCGTGGCGGACGTCGACATCTCGGACATCGACAGTCCGGAATCATAGACTCATGAGTTTTGTCGATATCCTGTTTCTGGCCGTAGCGGTCCTGACCTCCGGACTTTCAGGCATGGCCTACCGGACCGTGAGTCAACACACTTCCGGTTATACGGCCAGTGCCCTGGTTCCGGCGCTCTGGTATCTGCCCCTGTCCCTGGTCTTTTTCCTGATTGCGGCCATAGGCGGTACCCTGCATCCGGAGGCGGACGCGCTGCCCTCCGTCCTGTGCGGTGGGATCTCCGCATTCGTCTGCGCCTTTTCCCTGCTGGAAAGCATGCGCCGCAACAGCTTTGCCATCGCGGTCATCATCGTGAATCTCAGCTTTGTCTTTCCGGTGGTCTTTTCCGCCATCTATCCGGGTGAACCGGTCGGCATTTTTCAACTCATCGGGATGCTGGTCGCCGTCGCGGCCATCCTTCTCCTCAATATCAAAAAAGGGACCGCTTTCAGGGACTCCCTGTCCGCGATCCTGTTCGCCGTGCTCTCCTCTCTAGGAAACGGGTTGCTGGATTACGCCCTCAAGATCCGTCAGTATACCGTTCCCGATCTTTCGGACGGAATGTTTTTCGCGGCCGTTTACGGTCTGGCCGCCCTTTTGTCCCTTCTGACCGGTGGACTGCTGGTCCTGCTCAGGGGGCGTCCCGGAATGGGATCCTCGGACATCCGCCCGCTTCTCATCGGAGGCGGACTGATCGCCTTGTCCAACGGACTGTGCTTCTTTGCCCTGGCCCGCCTGACCGGAGCCATGAACGCGGCTGCGGAATTCACGGTCATCACGGCACTCACGATCGTACTGTCGCTGGCCTACGAAGCGGTCCGGTCCCGGAAAATGCCCGTCCCGAAGGAGTGGGCCTGTGTGATTCTGTGCGCGGCTGCCATCGTCTTTCAGTATCTCAATCTCTCCGGTTGAGTAACGCACGCGATCATCTGTTTGTTACAGAGCGGGTATGCTCTTACCACCGAATACGCCGCCGGATAAGACCGACGGCGTATTCTTTGCTGTTTTACGACTTATGAATGGGAGCCGGGCTATGGATTTTTGACTCGCATTTACAACTTTGTGTTTGACTTACAACATATCTTGTGTTAAGATGCAGATATAAAGTTAAGAACGAGGTGAATGGAATGTCTTTTTTACAAAAATTTCTACACCTGCCTAAAAAATGACCGGGAGTTGTTGTGCTCCCGGCTTTTTTATCGTAATGAAATGCTTCTTGTGGCAATAATCTGCAACTGATATCTTGGAATCAGTGCCTTACGTTCGTCGTGATCCGGGCAATGAATTCATCCACGGACACGATGTCCACCTTGTCTCCGAGCGCACTGACCAGAGCGTCCACACCGGCCATGCAGTTGCCTCCTTCCTGGAGTTCGCCGTCCTGTCCGAGTCCGGACCAGGCGTGCACGATGATGAACGAGTAGGCGTTTGCGGATGTGGGGTCGGTGGAGGCTTTGAGAATCTTCTGCGCGATCGCCTGCGGAGTTCCGTCCTTGAATCCGTTCCAGAGTTTGTAACGGGCCGCCACTACCGGCTTCCCGTTGATGAACATGATCTTTCCGTCCTCCCCGGAATAGTCGCTGTAGTCGATATACAGGGCACCTGAAATCGCGTCCTGATACATGAAATCCTCAAAATATTCGGCCTTGAAGCCATGGTCGTCCAACACCTCCAGGACGGACACGCCCAGGCGTTCCATGCTTTCAGCCGTGGTATAGGCCAGATCCTCCCTGGCCTTGTCGCTCCACTTGGACGGGAAAGTGTACCCGGTACCGGAGAGCTGTGCCACGAAGTGATCCTGTCTGGTCGCCTTGTCGTACATATACCGGATGGCCGGGCTGGCGATCGACGCGCCGGCGCACGGGACGCCCCAGTTCATCTCCAGGGAACCGCGGTAGGAACTGCCGTAGTAGGATGAGTTGGTCAGGAAATTGTTGAGCAGCCACTGGACGTTGTCCCCGTCCGACATCAGGATCGTGACGGTATGGCGGTTCTTCACCTGACCGGACGTTTCGGTGTTCGGGGCGGTCATGGAGTCGGTCGCAAAGCCGCTGAGCGTGGACAGGTTGGTCGCATGGTCTGCCGGGATCAGGGACAGGTTGACTTCGGACAGGGACGCAACGGTCGAGAATTCGCCCAGCGTGTTGTTCCAGCCGACCACGACGGCATTGTCATCCAGAAAGTCGAATACTCTGGCGTGTTCATTCCCGTCCGTCCCGTCATAGAACCGGAAATAGCATCCGGCCATAGCGGCATAGTCCACAAGTCTGGGCGCCATAGTCGAAGGCTGCTCAACGGCCACCTCGCGGGACAGTCTGCTGAAATACTCGGAGGAGCGCAGCCAGGCGTCACCCTTCCCGCGGACATCCAGAAGGCATTCCAGGCCCAGGTTCTTCACCGTGCCCTCCTTGGAGGACGGAACGGCCACCGCCTGCAGGACGCCGGACAGTGAGATCGCGACGGAGGCGGATTCGGCTGAGGTGCTGTCGTCAAACAGGATATAGCCCTTCAGAACGGATTTGAAATAGTCCAGCAGCGAATTGAGGGTCCAGGAGGATCCTTTCTCGTCTTTCTGGGACACGATGACGCCCTCCGCCTCGATATAGGGGAGAAACGCGGACAGCGAGCCGGCCTGGATCAGGATCTGTTCGCTGGTATGCGCCGCGCACAGTCCCTGAAGGGTGGCCAGGGTAATGGCGTCAGCGCCGCTCGGGGCGCTGAGAAGAAAGATGCTGCTCGCACGGTAGTCCGCGCAAGGCAACGGGGTATCGGCTACGTTCACGATCTGTTTCACCTCGTATTTGCCCTTGATATCCAGATGTTCGTCAAGGCAGAGATCTGGATTCACCGCCTCGCCCGGCAGACAGGTCCGGACAAAGGTCTCTATGGCGAGCAGCGTCGCACGTTCGCTCTGTCCGGCAATGACAATGGCACCGTCCGTATACACGATCCGGTACTCATCCTCGCCCAGTTCGCCAAGGACCCGTTCGGTCACCTTGCGGTTGGTCGGGCCGATGAGCAGCTCGCCTTCCCCGCTCGGAACCTCCTCGTCGAACTTGACGAAGTCGGTCTTCAGCTGGTACTGGGTGACGCCCAGATTGTCGCGTACCGCCTTGACCACGGTCAGGGCGGCCTTGGTCAGTTTGTCGCTGCAGGCGTCCGGACGGATACATTGAAAACGCACCCCGCCGGTATCATCCAGCCAACGGATTCCGGAGGCTGCAGTTTCGGTCTCCTGTGCCGGCCCGGAACCGGTTTCCCCGGTCTTCGTTTCATCCGTTTTTCCGGGGACCTGATTCCCGCAGGCCGCCGCGCCGAACAGGCACGCAAGGACCAGCGCAAGCGCCAGAAGCCGGGCCAACCGGATCCTCATTGAAAATCCTCCCCGGCCGGAGTGGCCTCTTCCGGGATCTCTTTACTGCTCTGGCTGGACAGGATGCAGGTCAGGACACCGGCCACGATGGACAGGAGTCCGACGCCCAGGATGCCCAGTACGATGTTCGCGATCCCGATGCCCAGGGAACCGGTCCTGTAGTTCTTGAACGCCAGGATCGCTCCCGCGATATTCAGTCCGGCTGCGATCAGGCATACAACGGACATGACGCCGAATATGAACGTAAACAGATAATCGATCATGTCCAGATCCGCTTCCGGCATTTCCTTCACGATCTGGTTCTTGATCTCCGTGGCCAGTTCGCTGTTGGCGCCCACCACGATCACGACCACCGAGGTGATGACCATGACGGCCACCGTAAGGATGGCCAAGACCATGGCGATGATGGATATGACGTTTTTTGCTGTCAGCATACAATTCTCCTTCTTCTCTACCTGCGGATAAAAGTCCGGGAAAGAATGATTAAGTTACCAACAGTATAGCATATTGCTCGGAAAAGTGCAATCCGGTTGCGAATCCGACCCGTCCGGGCGCTCAGGATTCCTTTTCGTCGTCTTCATCTTCGTCCTCATCCGCATCCTCATCCGTATCCACCGGCTCCGAGCGCCTCTGTGCGGCCGCACGGTCTATGGGCTCGCAGATCATGTAGAAGACCGGGATCGTCAGGAATACGATCCAGGTGGGATGCCAGACTCCGGTATACATGCCCACGGCCAGAAACACGAAAGCGGCCAGGACCGGATACAGGAACTCCGTGACTCTGCGGACGCGGATGCAGCTGATCAGGCTGGTCACCACCGGGGGAAAAACGAAAATGACCCAGAGTTTGCCCCACTGGTCGGCATGGAAGGAACTCACCAGCAGATAAACGATCAGCGCGACCAGATACAGGACGCCGGTGGAGATGCTTTCGGCAAGGGAGAAGGACCGGCTCCGTTTCCGCTCCTCTTCCGAGGCCGTACGTTTTCCGGAATCCGTTTCGGACTGCTTCCGTTCCTCTTCCTTTTCCAGGACCTCCGTGCGGATCTCCTCCACGCTCTGGTCCGTGTTGAGCAGTTCGTCCAGGGATACTCCGTACAGTTTGGCCAGACAGATCAGGTTATCCGTGTCCGGGGACGACTCGGCGCGCTCCCATTTGGACACGGCCTGCCTGGACAGGCCGAGGCGGCTGGCCAGTTCCTCCTGGGAAAGGCCGTTCTTTTTTCTCAGTTCGATCAAGCGGTTGGCAATTTCGATGTTCATGCACCACACCTCCTTCATTTCACCGCCATTGTACACCACAAGGCCGGTTGCGTGCAACAAACTCTGCTTTTCAATTCCGCAACTTACGGTTGCAACTGCGGGTTGCATTCGGAAAAAGCGGCCCTCGCCGCTTCCCTTTTCGGTCCGCGGAAACCGTTTTTTTTTGCGAGAAATCTTTTGGCAAAAGTCTTGCGGGAACCCTCCTCTTTTGGTACAATGTTTCCGATGTCCGGACCGCAGATTTTCCTGCCGGACCCGGACCGGCAAGGAGGGCTTGCATAATGTCTAAAGAAATTCGTATAGGCGTGATGGGTATGCTCCGCGGTTCCGGCTACGTCAGCCTGTTCAAGCAGATGGAGGGCTGCCGCGTAACGGCGGTCTGCGACTTCAACCCGGTCTCTCTGGAACGCGGAAAGGCGGCGCTCGACGACAGCATCCGCGTATTCACCGATTTTGACTCCTTCATCGACAGCGGCCTGTTCGACGCGGTCATGCTCTGCAACTTCTTTTTCGAGCACGTCCCGTTTGCGCTCAGGGCCATGGAACGCGGCATCCACGTCCTGAGCGAATGCACGCCGGCTCTCACGCTCGCCGAATGCGTACAGTTGTGCGAAGCGGTGGAGCGTACGGGATGCAAGTACATGCTGGCCGAAAACTATCCCTATTTCGCATGCAATCTGGAGATGGCAAGGCGCTTTGCCCGCGGGGACATCGGACGGGCCCTGTTCACCGAGGGGGAATACAACCATCCGGTCACCGTCCATGACAAGAACATGCTGGCGCCCGGACTGTACCACTGGCGCAACTGGCTCCCGCGCTCCTACTATCTCACCCATTCCCTTTCCCCGATCATGGCCATCACCGGTGCGACTCCGGTCGCGGTCAATGCCAAGAACGTGTTTTCGCCCGAAGAGCTCAAGGGTTCCGCCAACCGGGTCGGTGACAGCGTAGCCGTCCTGATGGTGGAAATGGACGACGGTTCCATCTCCCGCCTGACCGGATGCGCCGCCTGGGGCGGGCACGGCAACTGGTACCGGATCTGCGGCACCCGCGGAAACATGGAAAACGTGCGGGGCAGTCTGGACCGGATCCGTGTCCAGTACAACGGATGGCAGATTCCGGAAGGGCAGTCCGAGGTCAATACGGTCCAGGCCCGCTATTCCGAAGACGAGGATCTCAACCGCGCGGCCGCGGGTGCCGGACACGGCGGGGGAGACTATTTCGTAGCCTACGATTTTCTCCGGTATCTGCGAGGGGAGACCGAACCCATGTTCGACGTCTACCGCTGCGTATCCATGTCCGCCACGGCCGTTCTGGCCCATCGCTCCGCGATAGAACACGGCCGGGACTTCCGCATTCCGGATTTCCGGGATCCCGCCTCAAGGAAAGTCTGGCTTTCGGATACCGCCTCTCCGTTCCCGGATGCGGACGGACATGCCACGATGCCCTGCAGCAGCCACCCGGATTTCGCTCCGACGGCGGAGGACATCGCCAACGCGGAAAAGGAGTGGAAAGAGGCCGGCCTCATCTGATATGCGGAAAACACATACCGTTCCCGGCATCCTCGTCCTGGTCCTGACCGCCGCCATCTGGGGTTTCGCCTTTGTCTTCCAGGTCCAGTCCAGTCTGGGCGCGTTCTGGTTCAACGGCATCCGCTTCACACTCGCGGTATTGGTCCTGATCCCGGTCATCCTGATCTTTGAGCGCACCCCGCTTTCCCGTCCCGAGCGGAAACGGCTCTGGCTCTACGGTTTTCTGGCCGGGCTCTGCCTGTTCACGGCCAGTTCCCTGCAGATGTACGGCATCTCCATTTCCCAGAACTCGGCCAAGGCCGGGTTCATCACCAGTTTCTATCTGATCCTGGTCCCGTTCTTCGCCCGGATCTTTTTCCGGGAGAACCTGCACTACGGCACGCTGATCGGCGCCCTGTTCGGGATCGCGGGACTCTTCCTTCTCAATTTCCGCAGCATGGACACCTTCTCGGTGAACCCGGGGGATCTCCTGATCCTGTCCTGCTCGGTCTTCTTCGCCTGGCAGATCATCGTCATCGACCGGTACGCCCAGTCGCTGCCTTCGTTCAAATTCACCACCGTCCAGTTCCTGACCGTGGGCGTCCTCTCCCTCATCGCCGCGCCGATCTTCGAAAGGCATATCGTACTCTCGGCGGAGACGCTCCGGGCCAACCTGCCCAGCCTTCTGTTCTGCGGTCTCCTGTCCTGCGGAGTCGGCTATACCGGACAGGTGATCGGGCAGAAACACGTGGAACCGACCCTGTCCTGCCTGATCATGTGCTCGGAAGCCGTGTTCGCGAGCGTGGGCGGTGTCATCATCCTTCACGAGAATCTTGGGCTTCTGGGATATCTAGGCTGCGCACTGGTGCTCATCGGCATCCTGGTCTCGGGTTCCCGGCTCGGAGCCAGAGAGATCCGGCTGTTCGTACACAAACAGAATTCACAAATATATAAAGGAGGGCAGGAACCGGATTCCTGCGACAAACCACATGACCCTCAACAGCAAGACCCGTCTTGACCGCTATCTGGCGGGCGAGACCGTAGACCGCCGGCCCAACCTGACCATCATCGGGAGCGTCGTCACCCGCTACACCGGCATCGACATCGAGACCTACTGCAAGGATCCGCACAGGATGGCGCAGAGCGCGATCGAGTGCGCGTGGGACTGCCGCCTGGACTTCGTGCAGATCGCGTCCGACCTGGTCCGGGCCGCCGAAGCGTTCGGTTCCAGGATCCACTATTTTCCGGACAAACTGCCCAGCGTGGCCGCTCCGGCCCTGGACGACATCACGGAAGTGGGAAAACTGCATCCCGTCAAAGTCCGCGACGTCCGCCGCCTGTACGATCTGGTGGACGGGACCGCCTATGCGATGGAACACTGCAACGACATCCACACCATGACCCTCATCACCGGCCCCGCAACGGTCGCCGGCAACACCCGCGGCATCCAGGATTTCCTTGTGGACGCCTTCGAGGAGGAGGATGCCGTGGCGGAACTGCTGGATCTCGCGACCGAAGCCGCCCTGGACCTGATCCGGGAACTGAAGGCCGTCGGCGCCTCCTACCTGTACGTGGCGGACCCCGTGGCTTCCCTGTTCTCCCCGGACGCCTACCGGGACCTGGTCCTGCCCAGACACAAAAAGATCTATAATGAAATGGAAAAGGCCGGCATCTGCGGCCGGCTGCATATGTGCGGGGACACCCGGAAGATCCTGCCCTATTCCTCCACCTGCGGCGCGAAGATCCTGGACATCGACCATGCCGTTCCGTTTGCGGAAGCACTCAGGACTGTGGAAGGACGGGTTCTGCTCAACGGCAACATCGATCCGGTCGCGGACGTGTTCTCCTGCGATCCGGCCCACACGAAGGCTGCCATGCTCGCCCGTGCGGACGAGATCGGCCGGGCCCGGGCACTGTTCATGCCGGGGTGCGAACTGCCGACCCTGACGCCTCTGGAAAACGTCAAGGCCATCGCCGACGCTCTGGACGAGATCGGCGGATGACCGAGCCGAAAATACTGCA
>JAFYHA010000077.1 GCA_017539425.1 Clostridia bacterium | reverse complement strand
CGACGCAGTCAGCCGGAATTACTGCAACGATTTCTATCAGATTCCGGAAGGCACGGAGGACGTTTCGCTTTCCGGCCGACCCAGATTCAATCCGGCAAACGGGAACGCGTTCCGCTTCGATGACAACGACGGCGAAGAGGCGCGAGCAAACCGGCGGCAGGGAACGAACCGCGGTCGGGTCATCCTGATTGCGAGCATCGTCTTCGGTCTTTTGATCGGTATCGTCGCCGGCTATTTCATCGTGTCCGGCTTTTCTGTCAGGGACAAAACGTTCAAGAAGTCCGAGATAAGCATCACGCTTACGACTCAGTTCCATCCCGTGGCGGATCCGGATTTTTACCTCTGTCTCGATTCCAAACGGGTCGCCGTGTTCGTGAGCAGGGCCTCTTTTGCAAGTGCGGAATGGGCGAAAGACGCAACGCCGAAGGACTTTGCGTATATGTTTGCTTCCAACCAAGAAGGGAACTATGCCCTGCAGAAATCCGCCGATGGTATGGACTGGGTGGAACTCGACCATACAGCAGCCGACGGGACCCAGCTCCATTCGTTCGTTTTTGCCTACAAGTCTGACAACGCGGCATGGCTCGTCCAGTTTGCAGTGGAAAAAGAGTATCTGTCCGATTTCGAATCCAAAGTGATGACGTGGGCCAAGTCCGTTCGGTTCGATCCTGCCTGACGGCTCCGCTTCATGATTGTTCGCAAAGAATCAAAAAAGGACTGCACCGGTCCCGTGAAAACGGGTGGAATGCAGTCCCTTTTTCTATTCTGCACCAAGCAGATCGTCCATCGTATAGAACCCGGCTTTCCGGCCTTTCATGAATGCGGCTGCCCGAAGCGCTCCGTCCGCGAACACCTCGCGGGAAGCGGCACTGTGACTGAGCGTCAGGGTTTCGTTCTGACCGCAGAACAGGACGTCGTGTTCGCCCACGATGTTTCCGCCTCGGACCGAACTGATCCCGATCTCCCGTTTGTCGCGTGCCTTCCGGACGGACTGACGGTTGTAAACGTAGTCCTTTCCGTCCTCGAATTCGGAACTGACCGCGTCAGCGATCATCAGGGCGGTGCCGCTCGGCGCGTCCAGTTTCCGGTTGTGATGCTTTTCGATGATCTCGATGTCATAATCCTCGCCCAGTGTCCGGGCCGCCTGACGGACCAGACGGATGAGCAGGTTGATCCCCAAGGACATGTTGCGCGAGAAGAAGATCCCGACTTTCTCCGAGGTTCGCTTCATGAGTTCCGTCTCCTCGGGGGTGTGGCCGGTCGTGCAGATGACGGCCGGAGTGGCCGTGCGGACCGCATAGTCGCAAAGGGCGGGGAGGACCGTATGGTGGGAGAAGTCGACGATGACGTCCGCCTTCCCGGGTATCCGGTCAAAGGAGGTGTGGACGGGGAACGGACTTGAGGGATCCTCCCTTGCGTCCACCCCGGCCAGAATTTCGAAGCGGCTGTCGGACGAGACAGCCGCTGTTACGGCGCGTCCCATGTGACCAAGACATCCGCACAGGATGAGTTTTACGGTATCAGACATACATGACCTCATTTCAGCAATTTGTACGTGCGAAGAACGTTGACAAGTGCAGCTTTCGTGCCGTCCTCCATCTCGCACAGGGGCAGACGGAGTTCTCCGGAACATTTGCCCATCAGGCCCATGGCCGTCTTCACCGGAATGGGATTGACCTCGGAAAACAGCGCCTTGATCAACGGAATGTATTTCAGCTGCAAAGCGCAGCTTTCGGACACGTTTCCTTCCAGATAAGACATAACCATACGATGGGTATCCTCGGGGACCAGATGGGACAGGACCGAAATGACTCCGACTCCGCCCAGAGACAGGATCGGAACGATCTGGTCATCGTTGCCGGAATAGATGTCATAAGAGTCCCCGCATTCCGCCGCCAGTTCGGCAATGAGTGAGAAGTTTCCGGAAGCCTCCTTGACGCCTACGATGCGCTCGTGCTTGGCCAGTTCCTTGTATACGGGCATGGTCATCGTGACTCCGGTACGGGATGGAATATGATAAAGGATACAAGGCAACTTTGTCGCATCCGCTACCGCTTTGAAGGAGAGAATCAGGCCCTTCGGAGTGGCTTTATTGTAGTACGGAGTGACCAGGAGCAGGGCATCGCACCCGACGTCCTGTGCGGCCCGTGAAAGAAGGATTGCGTAATCGGTATCGTTGGATCCGGTTCCGGCAATGATCGGCACGCGCTTCTCGGCTTTTTCCACGGCGTACCGCAGAACCTCGACGTGCTCTTCATGGGAAAGTGTTGAGCCTTCGCCGGTCGTGCCGGCTATAACCAGGCCGTCAACACCGCGGCGGATCTGTTCCTCGATCACGCTTCCGAAAGCTTCGTAATCCACAGCCCCGTTTCTGAAGGGGGTGATCAATGCGGTGGCAGCGCCTTTAAAAACAGTGGGTTTGAAACGACTCATAATCTAACACCTACCTTTTCTGAGTCTGTACGTCCGCAAAAAACATGCGGGCAAAAGAAAAAAACTGGTTCGCGATTGAAAACCAGCCGTAAATGTACTATAATGAACAGGATAAACCGATTCATGATGATACAAGTGCAGATAGCTCTCCATCGCCGCGCTTTGGCGGACAGATGACAGTCCGGCGGTTATGCGCCGACGGACCAGCACCGGAAACGCCAGTCCGATTCCGTGCTTCGGCGAACCATCCTCCGCGTACGGGTCATAGACTGCTGGGTCTTTGCCGGACGGGGTGAAGGAACGCGCCTCTATCCTATAATCAATTTGTGAACCTATCATAGCACGCTCGGGACGGTTTGTCAATGAGTTCAACGCAAAAAGAGATGGATATGATTATCAGAAACCAAACGGTACCTACCAACCTGAAAACCTCGGATTTTGATTATGCGCTTCCGCCGGAACTGATTGCCCAGCATCCAACGGATGAACGGGATGCTGCTCGTCTGATGGTCCTGGATCGCAAGACCGGATCGATAACACATCGAATCTTCCGGGATATCCTGGACTACATCCGTCCGGAGGATGTACTGGTCATCAACGATTCCAAAGTCATTCCGGCCCGCCTATACGGAACGGTGGCCGGACGTCCGGACGCGCCCATGGAGATCCTTCTGCTCAGACAGAGGGACCTGAATCTCTGGGAAACTCTGGTCAAACCCGGAAAACGCGCAAGAATCGGAATGAAACTGGATTTCGGGGAAGGACGTCTTGAGGGAGAAGTCACCGGGATCGACGAGGAAGGGAACCGTCTGATCCGTTTCTCCTATGATCCGGCCCGGTAT
>JAFYHA010000076.1 GCA_017539425.1 Clostridia bacterium | reverse complement strand
TACAGCCGCCTCGTTTGGCAGTTCGAAGAGCCGGTACGCGTAATCGCAGAGCTTTTCGTGAATCTGCGGAGAGAAGGAGTGTCCGAGTTTCTCTCCGATCAGTCCGCAGCGCATATGGCGATAGCCGGTCAGCATGGTTCGGGTCCTCCTTTCTGACTGAATCAGGATCTGATTTCACTTCTATTATATGCAAAAACGCTTCCCGTGCCAAGACTAAACCGTAATTTTGCGTCCGGGCGGACCCGCATTCCGGTATGGAGCCTTTCCGTGCTCCATAATGTCAACCCGGAAAAGGAAAGGAAACAGCAGCAAAAAGCTAGGCCTGACAAGGCCTTTTTCGGTGTTGAACCCGGAGAAGGTAACCTTTTTCCGTTCAAAGAACGCTCAAAGAACAGCACAAAGAAAGTGAAATACGGGGAAACATTTTTTCAAAAAGGGGTTGACACGGGCAATCAAAAGGAGTATACTCACGAATGGTTAGCAAAGGCTAACTCAATACGAGGCAGAGGTGACAGGATATGATTCCATTGAATCTGGCGGACGCCGGGGAAGTGCAGATCATCAGACGGATCGGAGGTACGCCCGACGTACGCAAACATCTGGAGGATCTGGGATTCACCGTAGGCGGAGAGGTTCAGGTCATCAGCACCCTGGGCGAGAACATCATCGTCAAGATCAAGGAGTCCCGGATTGCCCTGGACGGCAAGCTGGCCTCCAAAATTATGATATAGAAAGGGCGTTATCGTATGAAGACGGTACGGGATTTGGAAATCGGCAGCACCGCGACCGTGGTCAAACTGCACGGCGAGGGAGCGGTCAAGAGAAGAATCATGGACATGGGCATCACCAAGGGTGTGACGCTGACGGTCCGCAAGGTCGCGCCTCTGGGCGATCCTATTGAGATCACAGTCCGGAATTACGAATTATCCATTCGCAAGGCCGACGCCGAGATGATCGAAGTCGAATAGCAGACAGCACCGGATCTCGGAATCCGGTTTCATTTCAGACACCAGTTTGCCATGGCTAACTCATGGCGGACCGTTCAAAGCTTTTGAAAAGCAGAAAGGATTCAATACAATATGGACATTCGGATTGCATTGGCGGGAAACCCCAACAGCGGTAAGACGACGCTGTTCAATGCGCTCACCGGATCCAACCAGTTCGTAGGGAACTGGCCGGGCGTCACGGTGGAAAAGAAGGAAGGCAAGCTGAAGAAGCATGACGGCGTGACCGTGACCGATCTGCCGGGTATCTATTCACTTTCCCCCTACACACTGGAAGAGGTCGTGGCGCGGAACTACCTGATCGGAGAGCGTCCCGACGTCATCCTCAACATCGTGGACGGCACCAATCTGGAACGTAACCTGTACCTGACTACCCAGCTGACCGAGCTCGGGATTCCGGTCGTGATGGCGATCAACATGATGGACGTCGTCAAAAAGAACGGCGATGACATCAAGACCGAGGAACTGGGCAAACGGATCGGCTGCCCGGTCTTTGAGATCTCCGCCCTGAAGGGGACCGGAGTCATGGAAGCCGCCGAAGCGGCCATCGAGGCCGCAAAAGGGGCCAAGACCGTCCCGACACACCGCTTTTCCGGACCTGTCGAGCACGCGCTGGCCCACATCGAGGAGGCCGTCGTACACGATCTGCCCGAAGAGCAGCAGCGCTGGTACGCCGTCAAGATCTTCGAACGGGACGAGAAGGTCCTGGAGAGCCTGGCGATCCCCGCGGACAAGATGGAACATATCGAAGCGGACATCCAGGCGGCCGAAAAGGAAATGGACGACGACGCCGAGAGCATCATCACCAACGAACGTTACGTGTTCATCGGGGAAGTGATCAAATCGGTCTATAAGAAGAAAAACGCCGGAAGCCTCACGACGTCGGACAAGATCGACAAGGTGGTGACCAACCGCTGGCTGGGACTGCCCATCTTCGCCGTCGTCATGTTCTTGGTCTACTGGATCTCCATGGTCGCGGTCGGTACGCCGGCCACCGACTTCATGAACGACAATGTGTTCGGAGACGGATTCCATCTGTTCGGTATCGGAGGAAAACAGTATGAAGCGGACGCAGAAGAGTATGCGG
>JAFYHA010000075.1 GCA_017539425.1 Clostridia bacterium | reverse complement strand
TACGTGAAGAGCAGGGACATCCTCCTCGAGAAACTCAACCTGCGCCGGCTGAGCACGCTGCGCGAGCGTCCGTATCAGGCCCCGTTCATGGAGTTCATCATCGGGGACGGCCGGGACACGTCCCGTGAAGCGCTGGCGCGCAAAGCGGCCGAAATTCACTTTGACCGGTCGCTGGGTAAGGAACTGGACCGCATCTATGCCGGCTCCAGACGTCCCGAGTCCCACGGACACCCCGTCCACTATATTGTGGAGACCGACAGCCCGGACGCGGCAAAAAGCGTGGTGGACACGCTCCTGAGCGCCCTGTACCTCAACGGGCGTCTCAGGAGCCGCCGCTGCACCTGCCTTCATATGTATCTGGAAAGACCCAATCCGAAGTCCGTGCTGGAGGCTCTGTACAAGGCCAATGACGAGGGCGTCATGCTGGTCCGCTTCCATCCGGATGAGTACGATGAGGACGAATTCGACAAAGAGCCGATCGAGAATGCCTGCCGGCTGCTCCAGGAGTACCGCAGCCGCGTCCTGACCGTGTTCTGGGTCCCGCGCGGAGCCGATCTCATGGAGTCCGTGATCCGGGACCGCCTGGGCGGTACCCGTACGGTGCTGCTTTCCGAAGACCGCAGCAACCGGGAGGAAGCCAGGTGCATCCTGCGCTCGATGTGCGCCGGGAACTCGGTGCGCCCGGACGCAAACCTGTACGCCGCGCTCAGCGAGGATGAACTGTACTATCCGGACGAGATCCGCGGGATCTTCGAGGACTGGTACGAAAAGAAGATCCGGAGACTGGTCTACCCGCAGTACGCGGATCTGGACAGGGAAGCATCCGAAAAGGATGACGTGAAGGAGAATGAGGAAAAGAATGAGGACCTCAGCGCGATGGACCGCCTGGAGGCCATGGTGGGCCTTTCGGAGGTGAAGTCCGTGATCCGCAAGGCGGTGAACTTCTTCAAACTGAAGAAGGCCTGCGAGGCGAAGGGCACCTCCATTCCAGGCGTGAGCATGCACATGGTGTTCACCGGCAATCCGGGGACGGCCAAGACCTCGGTCGCGAGACTCTTCGCCGAGATCCTCAAGGAGAACGGTGTCCTGTCCGAAGGACATCTGGTCGAGGTCGGCCGCGCCGACCTGGTCGCGAAATACGTGGGCCACACCGCCAAGAACGTGAAAGAAAAGTTCGAGATGGCACGGGGCGGCGTACTGTTCATCGACGAAGCCTATTCGCTCGTGGATGACCGGGAAGGATTGTTTGGCGACGAGGCCATCAACACGATCGTCCAGGAGATGGAGAACAACCGGGAAGACCTGGTCGTGGTCCTTGCCGGTTATCCCGATGAGATGGAGGAGTTCCTGGAGCGGAACCCGGGCATGAATTCACGGATCGCCTTCCACGTGGCCTTCCGGGACTATACCTCCGGGGAACTGACCGAGATCGCGAAGAAGATCGGGAAAGAGAAGGGACTGACGATTTCGGACGGAGCCCTGGCCAGACTGGAGGACCTGTTCCGGAGCGCGATGCGCAGACCCGGATTCGGCAACGGGCGGTTCGTCCGCAACGCCATGGAGGAGTGCCACATGAACCTGGCCGACCGGCTGAGCGGCGCGGACCTGGACAGCCTGCCGCGGAACAGCTGACCCGGATCGAGGCTGAGGACGTCCCGGATGCAGACCGGGAAGAGGAACCCGTCCGGAACGCGATCGGATTCGTCTGAGCGCATATCCCGGACCCGACCGCACCGGCGGAACGCGGGGCTTGGCCCCGCTTCCTGCCGGGCGGGGCCGGAAATACGGAAACACGAAACCGCATATTCCAATCACAGAATACACAAAAAAAGAGAGGAGAGCCGCCCGCCGGTTCCGATACGGCGGCGCGGCAGGAAGAACAATGGAAAAC
>JAFYHA010000074.1 GCA_017539425.1 Clostridia bacterium | reverse complement strand
GGTGCACGATCCGGTGGGCCAGCGCGTCAAAGAAACGGATGTTGCGCAAAGCGCCCACTACGGCCAGGACCGAGAACAGGCAGCTGAGCGTCTTGAAATCGAAATAGCCGAGATAGGTTTCGTCCGGAGGCACGATGAAGGCGGTGATTGCCGCGGCGCACAGCGCGATCGACATGACCGGATTTCGCTTGAAAAACGACCAGACCGTCAGAAAAAACCTGGACACGGATGCGCCTCCTTCTTCCGGATCCGGCCTTTCCTAAGCCGCCCGGGACAAAACTACCGAGAACGAATTATAGTCCTGCCCGGGCGCATTGTCAATCGGTTTTGCAAAAGAGTCAAAAAAGATAGGGCGGGACCAGGGCGGTATGGTATAATGGGGGTGCAAGTACATCGCCGGGAGGACACGGAAATGGGTTTTTGCGACTGGGCCAACGTCAACGAACGCAACCGGGAATACCATAATCTAGAATGGGGAAGACCTGTGCACGATGACCGGACGATGTTCGAGCATCTGTCCATGGAATGCCTGCAGTGCGGACTCTCCTGGGACCTGATGCTGAGAAAAAGGGAAGTCTTCCGCGCCTGCTTTGACGGCTTCGACTATGAAAAGGTCGCCCGGTACGACGAAACCGACGTGGAACGGATCCTGGATACCAAGGATATGCTGCGCTCGCCGGCCAAGATCCGGGCGCTCATCCAAAATGCGAAGTGTCTCCTGACCATCCGGGAGGAGTTCGGGTCCTTCTGCGACTACCTCTGGAGTTTTACGGACGGGAAGACCGTATTGTACGAGGGACACGATACGGGTCGGATCCCGGTCCGGAACGGGCTGTCCGGAAGGATCAGCAGGGACCTCAAGAAGCGGGGCTTCCGGTATGTGGGTCCGGTCACGGTCTACTCGCATCTGCAGGCCTGCGGACTGATCAACGACCACAGCGCAGACTGTCCCTGCCGCGCCCGGATCAATGAGCACCATTCCACGATCGTCCTGCCCCGGGATGAAGAAATGTTCTGAGCGGACGCAAAAAAGCGCTTCCCGGGTTGACGGGCTCCCTTCGACTGGAGTACAATGGAAGCACACAAAAGACCAAGGAGAAACTGAACCCTATGGCGGAATGGCTGAATACAGTGTTTGGAGGAATGGACGCCTCCGTATTCGCGTTTATGCACGGGCTTGCGGAAAGCGCAGGAAGCCTGTTTACGTTTTTGGCGAGCTTTTTTACACTACTGTACGAGAAGGGGATCGTGGCGATCCTTTTAGGACTGGTCCTGATCCTGTTCAAGAAGACCCGGCCGATCGGGATCTGCATGATCGGTGCCGTCGGGCTTGGCGCGATCATCACCAACCTGACCCTGAAGGAACTGGTGGAACGGACGCGGCCTTATCTCGCCAATGAAACGTTCCGCGGGTACTGGGAATATCTGAAGGTCGCGGGAGATGCCGAATTCAGTTTTCCGTCCGGACACGCCACGGCTTCCATGGCGGCGGCGACGGCCCTGTTCTTCACCGGAAAGAAAAAGTGGAGCTGGGTCGGGTTCCCGGTCGCGATCCTGGTGGCCGCTTCCCGCGTATACCTCATTATGCATTACACGAGCGACGTGCTCGCCGGCATGCTGGTCGGTCTGTTCTCCGGTGCCGTCGCGTACGGCATCACGGTGCTGCTGTACCGGATTGCGGAAAAGTACAGGGACAAGGGATTCTTCCGGTTTGCCCTGAACTTCGATCTGCCTGATCTGTTCAGGAAAAAGCCGGCCGGAACCGCCGAGACCGAAAAGGCGGAGGAAACAGCCCCGGAAGATCCTGAGAAACCGGCAAAGGAAGAATCCAAACAGGATCCGTAAAAGGGAATCCGGAAAAACACCCCCACAAAAAAGCGCAGACATGGTCAGGTCCGATCATGTCTGCTTTTCAATTCAGTATATTCGGATGTGAAACGGAATTCTGCAGCGCTCAGGCTTGGGACTTGGCCAGGAGCCTTGCCTTTTCCTTCTTCGCCACCGTGACCGCGGAATCCGTCTCTTCGGTGAGGCCCCATTCGTGTTCCAGCAGGTCCAGGATCCGGTCATAGGTCTTTACCGCGTTTGCGTTGTCGCCCATGATCTCGTAAATGTCCGCGATTCCCATCAGGGCGTCCTGAAAACGGGGGCGCCGGGTATCCGCGGCAAAGGCCCGCTCGTAGCAGTCGATGGCCTTTTCATAGTTGCATTTGGAAGCGTAATACTGCGCGACCTCGAACAGGTAGCCGTCTTCCGCCGGATGTCTGGCCAGCAGGTCTTCCATGATCTGATCCGCGGCGGGTTCGTCGAAGCGGGCCAGCGCGATATAGGCCGGGTATACGTCCGCCATCACGGCGTTGAATTTTTTCAGCTGGCGGTAGCGCTCCAGAAAAGCTTCCGCTTCGTCGGCCCGCCGGTCGGCCAGCAGATTGTCGATCAGGTACAGATAGGGCAGGGGGGTGTCCGGATTGGCCCTGACCACCTCCCGGTAGAAGTCAATGGCCCGGGTATGGTTGGATATATTCCAGTCCCAGGTGGCGTGGTTGTCCGCCTTGCCCAGGATCCACTGGCAGCACTTTTCTCCCGGTGCCCGCAGGATGGCCTCTTTGGCATACCGCGCGGCCTTCTTTGCTTCCGAGTTCATATGATGCCAGTACAGATAGGCGATCAGCTCGGTGGCGCGTTTCTGATACGCTTCCGAACCCAGCTGTCCCTTGAGAAAATCCTCGTATTCCCAGTAGAGATCCTGCGGAAGATCCTCCTCGGCATCCATACGGTTCTCGATGCGGTTGAGACGCTGCTCGGTGGTCAGGTCAAAGAGGTCGTCGATGCTGATGCCGAAGATCTCGGCGAGCAAAGGGAGCGTCGAGATGTCCGGCATGGTGACGCCGGTCTCCCACTTGGATACCGACTGCGCCCCGATCCCTAGTTTTTCCGCCAGCTGATCCTGCGTCAGTCCGGATTTGAAGCGGTATTGTCTGATCTTCTTCCCCAGTTCCATGGTTGTGTCCTCCAAAAGGTCGTTTGCACGTCATCGTACAGTTCGATTATACGGAACCGGTATGCGGAATGCAATGTCGCAGATTTCCAGTCCGCTCGCCTGACGGGAGAGTCGAAAAGAGGGAGGCGGCTCGAAAAAGCGCCTCCCTTTGTAAGAACGTGAGCTACCCTTCGGTCTTGCTCACGACCTGACCGTTGTTCTTCCAGATGCTGTTCTCCGGGACCACACCGCGTACGCAGGAGGTGGGATAGACGTTGGAATTCCGTCCGATGACCGTGCCGGGATTGCAGACCGCGTTGCAGCCCACTTCCACGTGATCGCCGAGCATCGCCCCGAATTTCTTGAGTCCGGTCTCGATCCGCTCGTTTCCAAAACGGACGACTACCAGTTTCTTGTCGCTCTTGACGTTGGAGGTGATGGAACCTGCCCCCATATGGCTGTAGTAGCCGAGGATGCTGTCCCCGACGTAGTTGTAGTGCGGCGTCTGGACGTGGTCGAAGAGAATGACGTTCTTGAGTTCCACACTGTTGCCGACCACGCAGTCCGCCCCGACCAGTGCCGAACCGCGGATAAACGCGCAGTGGCGGACCTCGGTGCGCGGCCCGATGATGCACGGGGCGCCCAGATAGGCGGAGGGGAAGACGGTGGCCGTCTTATGGACCCAGACGTGCTCCTGCACTTCCTCATACTCGTCCCCTAGAGTGGGACCGAGGGACAGGATGAAGTCCTTGATGCCCTTGAGGGCTTCCCACGGATAGGTGAATCCCTTCAGATAGTCCGAGGCGAGAGTGTGGTCCAGATCGTACAGATCCGTGATCGTATACATTACAGGCGCTCCTTCTTCTCGATATCGAGGAAGTACTTGTAGGTATCCACGGTGAGCTCGCCGCAGGCCGCCTCGTCGCAGGCGATGATGGCCGCGTTGTGCATCTGCAAAGCCGAGCAGGTCCATTTTTGACTGACCGATCCTTCCACGGTGGCGGCCAGCGCGCGGGCCTTGTTGTGCCCGTTGATGAGGATCAGGACTTCCCTGGAGTCCGTGACCGTTCCCACACCTACGGACAGGGCCTTGGACGGGACCTTTTCTGGATCGTTGCCGAAGAACCGGCTGTTGACGATCCGGGTGTCGGTGGTGAGTTCGCGGACGCCGGTCCTTGAGGACAGGCTGGTGAAGGGTTCGTTGAACGCGATGTGTCCGTCCACGCCGATGCCGCCCATGAACAGATCGATGCCTCCGTAGGAGGCGATCTTCTTTTCATACCGGGCGCATTCGCCTTCGGGATCGTCGGTCATGCCGTTGAGGATGTTGATGTTTTCCTTCTTCATATCCACAAGGTGGTTGAAGAAGTTGTCGTGCATGAAATACCAGTAGGACTGGTCGTGCTCACGGGGAAGACCCAGATACTCGTCCATATTGAACGTGACGACGTTGGCGAACGAGACTTCTCCCGCCTTGTTCATTCTGGCCAGTTCCTTATATACACCGATGGGGCTGGAACCGGTGGGCAGACCGAGGACGAACGGGCGGTTTTCCTTGTGGGCGTTGATCTTACCGGCGATATAGCGGGCAGCCCACAGGCACATGTTTT
>JAFYHA010000007.1 GCA_017539425.1 Clostridia bacterium | reverse complement strand
ACCCGAACAGTTCGATGTCGTCCTCGCGGACCGCGAGATGGGTGAACAGCCGCACCTTCTCTCCCACCCGGATGCCCGAGTAGGTGTTCTCGGAGATCGACAGCTTGTACCCGACGCCTCCGACGTCCACGACGGCGTAGTTCATCGCCTTATAGGCCAGCGTGCCCTGCACGTAGTAAAACATAGTCTAGTCCTCTCTTTTCTCTTCGGAAGCAACCGGTTCCGGTTCGGGATCGGTTCCGGCTTCCGGAGGATCCGCTTCGGCGGATCCGTCTTCGCCGGTCTCCTCATCGGAGGCTTCGCCGTCCGTGCCTGACTCCCCGGCATCCTCTTCGGGCTCCTCTTCGGAAAAATCGGCATCCTCTTCCGGTTCGTCCGGGGATCCGGTATCGGGCGCGCCCTGCGCGACGAACAGGACCGAGAACCATCTGAGTTTCGTCAGCCGGTTCCAGAAGACGCAGGCCAGCACCAGGACCGCGATGCCCGCGATCGTGATGAGCAGCCCGAACACGAAGCAGTTGGGCAGGTATTTCATGACGACGGTGTGGTCGCCCGCGTCGGCCCGGAAGGAGACCAGGGCGTCGGCCGTCATTTCGGTCTCCACGCGCTTTCCGTCCACGTAGATGCGCCAGCCGGCGTCGTAGGCGATGGTCGTGAAGACCCTTGTGTTGTCCTTGTCGATATGCATCCGGCCCGTGATCTTTCCGTCCCGGCAGCCCGGGTCGGTGACCAGTTCCTGGCTGCGGAGCTTCTCAATGGACTGCTCGAGCAGGGGATAGTCCACGTAGTACAGCACCTCGCAGTCGTTGAGCACGTACAGGTTGCTGTCGTCCAGTTCCACGATGACGTTCTGGGGAACGTTCGGGTCGACGTGGCCGAGCGAGATGATGCGCTTGGTCTCGACCTCCTCCATGGTCAGCTCCTTGTTGCCGTACAGGAAGGTGGCCTTGCGCGGGAATTCGCTGCCGATGTACATCACGAGGTCGCTTGCGACCGGAACGGTGAAGGTGAACGTGACCTTGTGGTCGCCGGTCCCGGCGGTCTTGGAGTACTTGAGGTAGTCCCCGGAGAACCCGTGGGTCAGGCCCACGGCGTTGCGCGAGATGTGATGGACCGGCTTGTAGATCTCGAGGATCTCATCGGATCCCAGCAGCATGGAGTAGATGGCGTTGAGCCGGTCCACGGCGTTGGGATAGTCCTTCGCGTGATAGTCCTGGATCTTCTCGGAAGCCCCGAACGCGATGGACAGGGCGTACGGGTTGAGATAGGCCGAGTAGCTGCCCTTGCTGTCCGTGAAGGCCTCGGGATAGCAGTCGTAGTCCACGCCGTCCTTGGAGGCGATGTACTTGATGCCGAGCAGGGAATCGTTCAGTATCGAACCGGTATAGTAGTAGGACCAGTGGGAGGCGGCGCTGTAGCCGATGCTGTCTAAGAAGTCCAGCGTGCTCTGGTTCAGGGTCGAGGTGGATCCGGCGATGCCGCGCATGCCGAACACGAAGGCGTCGTTCTTCTTGCGCATCGTGTTCTTCTCCATGCGGTAGAAGGTCCGGTCCTCGCCCATGGTGGTCTCCATGATCTCCCGGATGCCCTCGTTGTAGTCATTGTAGTAGGAGTAGTGGGTGTACACCACGTCCTTGTCCAGGTCCTGGATGCACAGCACGCCGTTGGCGAAGACCTCGGCGCAGACCGCGACGAGCAGGACCACCGACGCGATCTTCCGGGACTTACCCCGGACGCACAGCGGGATCAGGGCGAGATACACCCCGATGCAGATGAGCGAGAAGAGGACCGAGTTCGCGTCCTTGAAATTGTCCTCCGGGAACTGTACCGTCTGCAGCCAGAAAACCACGCCCGTAAGGCCGGCCCCGATGAGGACCAGCGGCTTGAGCGACGTTTTGTCGAGGGCCGTGAAGGCCTTGTAGGCCATGACGAGGAGCAGGAAGCACAGAAGGAACGAGTAACGGTAGTTGAGCCAGTTGGGCTTCTGGAACCCGTGCCAGAAGATGTCCGCCGTGGAGATCGTGAAGCTCATCACGAGGAACACGGAAAGGAGCCCGTACCCGATCTTTTCCCGGTTCGTGAACTTGGACGACATGAAATAGATCGGGACCAGCAGCAGCGACAGCACGCCGCAGTATACGAACGGCAGTCCCTCCGGACGGACCGTGTCGTAGGTGCCGGGGAAGAATTTGCCGACGAGATAGGCGAAATCGAAGCGGAAGGTGGGCTTCCAGTTGGGCGAACTGAAGGTGGTCTTGCCGAACTGGAGCGAGTAGTACGCGGTCCAGATGATCACCATGCTGATCGCGATGGCGACGAGGGACCATACCCCGATGCGGAAGAAACTCTTGAGGAAATGGTTCTTTTCGCCCGTGGGGTTGCCGGACCGGTCCCCGTGCCCGATGGAGTAGGCGAAATAGTACAGGGCCACGTAGATGCAGACCATCCAGCCGATGTAGAAGTTGCTCATCACGGTCAGGGAAAGGAAGATCACGAACATCCGGAACTTCCCGTACTTGACCAGCTGCTCGATGCCGTACGTGACCATGGGCAGCCAGATCAGGCAGTCGATCCACATCGTGTTGTGCTGCATGACCACCGCGTAGGCGGTGAAGGCATACAGGATGGAGAAGGCGATGACCGCGATCCGGTTCTTCACGGTCTCGGTCTTGTGCAGGTACCACCCGAAGGTGTAGGCGAGGAACCCGGACTTGAGAAGGAAGATGGTGGTCAGGGCCTCCTGCATGGCGCCCTCGGGGAACAGGCCCACGAGGTAGGAGAAGGGGCTCGCCAGATAGTAGGCGTAGATGCCCATGAACTCGCCGCCCATGGACCGGGAGAACGAGTACAGAAGATCCGCCTTGCCGTGGAGCACCCTCTGCAGGTGCTCGAAGAAATACACGTACTGGGCGTTGAGGTCCAGCACCATGACCGATCCGTTCCCGAACGGGGGGATCTCCATCACGATGTCCAGACCGTAGGTGATCAGCATGGCGAGGAACGCCCCGATGAGCAGGTAGCCCCGGTCGTGGAGATAGCGCTTCCACCAGGCCTTGGATCCGTCTAAGGCGTGGTAGATGAAGGGAGGGAAGCTGGTCCGGGCCTTGGCGGGCCGGACCGCGGTGCTTTCGGCGCCGGGCATACCGGTCTCGTGAGAGACGTTCTCCGGGGAGGCGGTCTCCTCCGGTACGGTTTCGGTTGTCAGATCACGGGTTTCTTCAGACATGGTCCGGATCCTCCGGTTCTTGGGATGTAAGCCTTTTGACGGCTTTTTCGAATTTCAGCCTGTCCAGTAGCAGGTCCCGGCCGCACTGCAGGCAGACGCAGCGGACGTCGCTGCCCACCCGGAGCACCCGGAAGAGCCGGTTGCCGCAGGGGTGCGGTTTCTTGAATTCGGCGATGTCGCCGACCCGGATTTTGAGGATGGTGGACATAGGCGCTCTCCATGGGACAGGGGTCTCCCTCGGCGCCGCGGCGCGAAGGGGCATAATCATACAGTATAGATTATACAATAGCGCCCGCGTTTCTGTCCATAAATATTTCGTTTTTCCAAAAGATTTCTACGCCCGCGCACACATTTTTCCGTGCGCGATTTGGAAATGCGCGCTTGACAATACCATAAGAACTTTATATAATGTAAAAGGCGTTTTTCGGCCTTTCTATATAAAGGAGAAAACGGCGCGGATCTTTCGGGAAAGGATGGAAAGCGGACAGCATGCGCATACTCGGAATCGACCCCGGACTGGCCATCGTCGGCTGGGGTGTCCTGCACTATGAACGGAACCGGTTCACGCCGGTCGCGTTCGGGTCGCTGCAGACGCCCGCGAATACGCCCACCGAACAGCGGCTGGCGACCATCTTCGAGGATATGAACGGCCTGTTGGAGAAGTACAAACCGGACTGCATGGCGGTCGAGGAACTGTTCTTCAACAACAACATCACGACGGGTATCCGCGTGGCCGAGGCCAGGGGGGTCCTGCTCGCGGCGGCGGCGCTGAAAAGCGTCCCGATCTTCGAGTACACCCCGTCCCAGGTCAAGCAGGCGGTCGTCGGATACGGCAAGGCCGAGAAGAGACAGGTCATCAGCATGGTCACCAACATCCTGAAGCTGTCCGCACCGCCCAAGCCGGACGATACGGCGGACGCGCTCGCGGTGGCCATCTGCCACGCGCACTCCAGCGGATCCAGGCTGGCGGACTATTTCAACAAGTGAAGGTACGGAAAAGATATGTGGGTTGCAGACAAATGGAAAGACTATACCTTGCTGGACACCTCGGAAGGCAACCGGCTGGAAAGATGGGGTGAATACATCCTGGTCCGGCCGGATCCCCAGGTCATCTGGAAGACGCCGGAAAAGGTCCCGGAGTGGAAAAGGGCGAACGCGAGATACGAACGTTCCTCCTCGGGAGGAGGGCAGTGGGACGCCAACCGGCTTCCGGAATCCTGGAAGATCCGGTACGGGGAACTCACGTTCCTGATCCGTCCCATGGGCTTTAAGCACACCGGACTGTTTCCGGAGCAGGCGGCCAACTGGGACTGGTTCTCGGAACTCATTAGGAACGCCGGACGCCCGGTAAAGGTCCTCAATCTCTTCGCCTATACCGGCGGAGCCACCGCGGCCGCGGCCAAGGCCGGCGCTTCGGTGGTCCACGTGGACGCGGCGAAGAACATGGTGGCCCAGGCCCGCGAGAACCTGGCGCTTTCCGGACTTGCGGACGCGCCTGTCCGGTACATCGTGGACGACTGCATGAAGTTCGTCGAACGCGAGATCCGCAGGGGGAACACCTACGACGCCGTCATCATGGACCCGCCCTCGTACGGACGGGGACCGAACCGTGAGGTCTGGAAACTGGAGGACTGCGTGGACGCGCTCGTGGAAAGGAGTTCCAGGCTTCTGTCCGGGGATCCTCTGTTCTTCCTCGTCAATTCCTATACCACGGGGCTTTCCCCCCTTACGATGCAGTACCTGATGCAGATCCACGTGGCCTCCCGGTTCGGGGGCACGCTGGAATCCGGCGAGCTCGCGCTCCCGGTGAAGGCCACGGGCGGCCTATTGCCCTGCGGCGCCAGCTCGCGCTGGTCCGCCCGCTGAACCAAAACAAACGAAAGAGAACGATACAACGATATGGACGGAACACCCCTGATCGCGATCGACAACTTAACATTCAGTTACCGCGAATCCGGCGGACAGGGGACGACGAGGGAGGTCCTTCACGGGATCACCCTTGACGTGCAGCGCGGGGAACACGTCGCCGTGCTCGGACACAACGGGTCCGGCAAATCCACGCTGGCCAAACTCCTCAACCTGATCCTGGAGCCGGATTCCGGGACCATACGCATCGACGGGATCGAGATCACGGATCCGGACCTCTCGGACGCCGATATCCTGACCCTGCGCAAGAAGATCGGGATGGTCTTCCAGAACCCGGACAACCAGATGGTCGCCACCATCGCCGAGGAGGAAGTGGCCTTCGGACCGGAAAACCTGGGCCTGCCGTCCTCCGAGATCCGGGAGCGGGTGGACGCCGCGATGGACGCGGTCGGCATGACCGCCTTTGCCAAAAAGGAGACCGCCAGGCTGTCCGGAGGACAGAAGCAGCGGATCGCCATCGCCGGGATCCTGGCGATGGAACCCGAGTGCATCGTGCTGGACGAGCCCACGTCCATGCTGGATCCGCAGGGCCGCAAGGACGTGATGAAGGTCATCGAGACGCTCAACCGGGAACGGGGCGTCACCATCGTCCACATCACCCATGACATGAACGAGGCGGCCCGCGCGGGCCGGGTCATCATCCTCAACGACGGCCGGATCGAGATGGACGGCACGCCGGAAGAGGTCTTTTCGGACCCGGACCGGCTGGAGACGCTCCGGCTGTCCGTACCCCAGTGCACCGCGCTGATGCATGCCTTGAAGAAAGAGGGCCTCAACTTCGAAGGCCCGGTCGCAAGACCCGAGGACTGCATTGAGGCGCTCTGCCGGGCCCTGGGCGGGGGGAGGTAGCCATGGCGAAACTGGAACTGCGCAACGCCGGGTTCATCTACAATCCGGGCACCGAATTCCAGTCGGTGGCCCTGGAGGACGTGTCGGTCGCGTTCGAGGAGAACGCCGTCACCGGCATCATCGGGCATACCGGCTCGGGAAAATCCACCCTCGTGCAGCTGCTCAACGGGCTGCTCACCCCGACCTCCGGACAGGTGTTCCTGGACGGAAGGGATATCCATGAAACGAAGAAGGACCGCTACGCCGCGCTTCTTTCCGAAGCGGAGAGAAGCGGGGAAAAGGTCCGCAGACATACGCTGAAAAAGCAGGCCGCATCGGACTGCAAGGCCATGAAGCGGAACATCTGCTTCCGCGTGGGACTGGTCATGCAGTACCCGGAGGCCCAGCTGTTCGAGGAGACCGTCCGCAAGGACATCGCCTTCGGACCTGCCAATATGGGCCTGTCCAGGGAAGAGATCGACGCGCGGATCGAGAAGGTCGCCCGCCTGGTCGGGCTGAACGAAAGGCAGCTGAACAAGTCCCCGTTCGACCTGTCCGGAGGCCAGAAGCGCCGCGCCGCGATCGCCGGGGTGCTGGCGATGGAGCCCGACGTGCTCATCCTCGACGAACCCGCCGCCGGGCTGGATCCCAAGGGGCGGGAGACCGTATTCGACTGCATCCGCCGCTACCGGGAGGAGTGCCGGACCACCGTGCTCATCGTTTCGCACAGCATGGAGGACATGGCGGCCTACTGCGACCGCGTGCTGGTTCTCGCCGGAGGACGCGTGCTCATGCACGGCACGAGGGAAGAGGTCTTCGGACAGATCTCCGGCCTTGAGACCCACGGTCTGGACGTGCCCGAGATCACCCATCTCATGAACATGCTCCGTGGCCGCGGCTATCCGGTTCCGGACGGCATCTATACCGTGGAAGACGCGGTGAAGGCGGTCATGGAGATCGCGCATTCCGTCTCCGGAAAGGGGGCGGACACATGAAGAGCGTGACCATGGGGCGCTATTACGCCTCGAATTCGGTTATCCACCGTCTGGACCCGCGGGGCAAGATCGTGCTGGCGATCCTGTTCATCGTCTCCACGTTCCTGTGCAAGAACGTGGCGGCCTTCGCATTCCTCTTTGTCGGCGTGCTGGTCCTGGCCGCCGTCTCCCGCGTGCCGCTTAAGGTGATCCTGCGCTCGCTCAAGGGGGTCACGGTCGTGATCGCCTTCGCCGCGCTGCTCAACCTGTTCCTGACCTCGACCGAGAACGCCCATATGCTGTGGGAGATCGGGACCTGGAACGGACGGGTGTACGGCATCACCGAGGAGGGGATCATCAAGGCCGTGTGCATGGTGGTCCGCATCATCACCCTGATCATCGGCACGACCCTCCTGCTCACCTATACCATGACCCCGATCGAACTGACGGACGGACTCAGCCGCCTGCTCTGGCCGCTGCTCAAGATCCGTGTCCCGGTCGATCTGTTCGCCATGATGATGTCCATCGCGCTGCGGTTCATCCCGACGCTCTCCGAGGACACCGAACGCATCATGAACGCCCAGAAGGCCAGGGGCGCCAATTTCTCGGAAGGCGGACTCATCCGCAAGGCCCGCGCCCTCGTGCCCATCCTCATCCCCCTGTTCGTCTCCTCGTTCAAGAGAGGGGAGGAACTGGCCGTGGCGATGGAGTGCCGGGGCTATCACAGCGGGGACGACCGAACGAGACTGAACGAACTGCACTGGAAGGTCCGGGATACCGTGACATTCATCCTGTTCGTCGCCCTGGGGGCCGCCGTGGTGTGCATCAACATCTTCTGCGCGGGCGTTCCGTTCCTGCCCGCCGTCCTGTAAAAGGGGGAGGATGCGCATGAAACTGCTGCTTGAAATTTCCTTTTACGGAAAGCCGTTCTACGGCTACCAGGTCCAGGCGAAGGGTCCGTCCGTACAGGCGGAACTGAACAGGGCGGCCGAGAAACTGTTCGGCTATCCCTGCGACATCGTCGGATGCAGCCGCACGGACAGCGGCGTGCACGCCAGACGCTACTACGTGACCGTATCCGAAAAGGGGAAGCCGGGGCTTTGTACCGACCTGGACCCGTCCCGGATCCCGCTCGCCCTGTCCTTCCATCTGCCCGAATCCATCGCGGTGAGAAAGGCCGAATGGGTGGGGGAGGACTTCCATCCCCGCTACGGCGTACTGGAAAAGACCTACCGGTACTATATGCGTTTTTCCCCGGTCCGGGATCCGTTCACGGCGGAGACCTGCTGGCAGGTCCCGTACGGATCGCTTCCGGACAGGCTGGAGAGGATGCGCAAGGCGGCCGGATATTTCGTGGGCACCCATGATTTCGCCTCCTTCATGGCGGCGGGGTCAAAGATCAAGGATCCGGTCCGGACCGTGACGAGGTCCGAAGTCCGGCAAGAGGACGAACAGACCGTGTTCGAGGTGTCTGCGGACGGATTTTTGTATCATATGGTACGGATTTTTGCCGGAACGCTGGTCGAAGTGGCCGCGGGACGCAAGGAACCGGAGGACATGATCCGGGTCCTCGAGGCCCGGGACCGGCATGCGGCCGGACCTACGGCGCCGGCCCACGGACTGTTCCTCTGGGACGTCCGGTACCCGGAATTCTGACCGGATCTGAGACTTTTGTAAAGAGGGGGGCAAGATGGCGAACCTGCTTGAAAAACTGAATCGGATGCTCCCCGGGAAGAAGGGGGATCCGCCCGGGGAGGGCAATCCCTACTATCTGGAAAAGGCCGGGAAATGGCGGTCCTTCCGCTGGAGGTTCCTCATTTTCGTCCTCGTGTTCCTGGTGCTGTTCTTCGCCCTGAACGCGCACAGCCTCAAGCTGGAGAACTTCCATTACTTCTTCAGCGACCTGCGCGCCTCGGTCGCGGTGAGAAGCTACGAGCAGTCCCCGATGGAATACGTCTCGGACAGCAAGCAGAGCTTCACGACATTCCGGGGCGGGCTGTGCATCGCGGGCACGCACAACGTCAGCGTGTTCACCCAGACCAGCCGCCAGCTGCTCTCGGATACGGTGAACCTGTCCAGCCCGGTCGTCACGGCCTCGGACAAGTACGTCATGGTCTATGACCAGGGCGGCCGGAATTTCCTGGTCTACAATACGTTTTCAAGGATCCTGAGCGAGACGCTGGACGAGCCCATCCTCTACGGGGCTGTGTCCAACCGGGGCGACCTGGCGGTCGTCACGCTGGGTACCGAGAACGTATCCAACGTATACCTGTACAACGCGGCCATGGACCGTGTCGCGAAGATCAAGAAGAACGTGTACGTCACCGCGGTCGCCTTCGACCGGGATACGAAGTTCCTGACCCTGTGCGGCATGGACGGCGTCAACGGGGCGTACGAGCTGTCCGTCGAGAGTTACGCGATGGGCAAGCGGGTATCCGCGGAGCCGGTGAGCCGGGCCACGGTATCCGGATGCTTCCCGCTGTATCTGTCCTATACCGGTTCCGGAAAGCTGTTCCTCGTCTGCGACACCCGCCTGATCTGCTTCGGACCGGATCTGGGGATGCAGCTCAACTACCACCTCAGCCAGAGGCTGGTGGCCGCGGACGCGGGCCCGGAGGGCTGCGCGCTCGCCCTGGACTCCAACCTGGTGCGCGGAGAGGTCCGCGTCATGTGCTGGGACGCCGAGGGCAGGGAAAGGGCCGACCGGATCCTGACGGCGGACGCCGAACAGATCCTTATGAAGGACGGCCGGGTATATCTGAAAGGGGAGACCCTGACCCGGATCACGCTCTCGGACGGAAAGACCGAAACGGCCGGCACCAACGTGGCCGGCATGAAACTGCTTGCGGGCAAGAACGGAAAACTGTATCTGTGCTCGGCTTCGCAGGCGACAGAAACCCAATTCGAAAAACTTTGAGGAGATTTCCAAGATGGCGATCGAGAAAGAGAAGTTCCTAAGACAAATCCCGAATATCCTGTCCTGCATCCGGCTCCTGATGGTGCCGCTGTTCATCCTGTTCTTCTTCAACGGGACGCCTCCGGTCGTAGCGGTGGTCATCTTCGTGACGGCCGGCGTGACCGACATCATAGACGGCTACCTGGCCCGCCGCAACAACTGGGTGACGAGGATGGGCAAGATCATCGACCCGGTCGCAGACAAGAGCATGCAGCTGGCCGTGCTGGCCTGCCTGGTCATCGCGGACGCCCTGGCCTGGTGGATGATCCTTCCGTTCGTGATCAAGGAACTGGCCACCATCATCAGCGGCGCGATCATCATCAAGAACCGCAATTTCGTCACGATCAGCCGTGTCTACGGTAAGGCCGCCGTCGTGATGTTCTACGTGATGTGCGGACTCAACATCCTGAACAGACGGTTCCGCTTTGAGCAGCCGGTCTGGTTCTGGATCACGCTCGGACTGACCGTGTTCCTGGCGGTCCTGGCCATCTCCTGGTACGCGGTGGACTACGCCAAGTTCCTGAAAAAGGAGAAGAAGGAACCCGTTCCGGCGGCATCCGGAGAGAAGGCGGAGTCCGGTGAGGAGACCGCCGACACCCAAGAAGAGAACAACTGAGAGGAATAGACAGATCTATGCTGATGTGCGCAAAATGCAACAAGAGAGTTGCGGTCGTCTTCGTCACGAAGATGGAGAACGGCAAGAAGACAAGCGAGGGATACTGCTCCAAGTGCGCCCGTGAAATGGGATTCCCGATCGAGGGAATGCTCGGGGACATCGTGAAAAAGATGGGCCTGACCCCGGAACAGTTCGCGCAGATGGAAGAGGGCGCGGCCGGCGTGCTGAACGGAATGGACCTGGGGGCATTCAACCCGGGTGCCGCCCAAAAACCGGAGGAACCCGAGTCCGAGGAGGACCGGAACGCCCGCATCCACGAGGAAGCCGAACAGCTGCTCAAGGATGACGCCATCGCGAAGATCCTGAGCGACGAGACCGAACATACGGAAGGGGACGAGACGCCGACCACGCCTCCGTCCGAACACGACGACCTGTCCGAAGGCGGCGCGCCCGCCATCGACATACCCAAGGTGATCGACGGAAACGGGGAGAACGCGGAGGGCGACGACGAACCGTCCGAGCCCGGAAACGCGGACATCGTACCGGATCCGGAACAGGACGTGGACAATCTGATCAAGGAAAGCGAGGACACCGAAAAGGTCAAGCGGGAAAAGGAGGAGCAGAAGCAGCGCCGGAACCGCAGACCGGGTCCGCCGGAACAGCCCAAGCCGTCCTATCTCCGGGATTACTGCCGGTGCCTCACCCAGAGCGCCCGGAACGGGGGACTGGACCACATCGTCGGCCGTCAGAACGAGCTGGCCCGGGTCATGCAGATCCTGTGCCGCCGCCAGAAGAACAACCCGTGCCTGATCGGCGAACCCGGCGTGGGCAAGACCGCCATCGCGGAGGCGCTCGCCATCCGTATCGCCGCGGGCGAGGTCCCGTATAAGCTGAAGAACAAGGAGATCTGGCTGGTCGACCTGACCGCGCTCGTCGCGGGCACCCAGTTCCGCGGGCAGTTCGAGGCCCGCATCCTGGGGCTGCTGCGCGAGGTCCGCGAGTCCGGGAACGTGATCCTGGTCATCGACGAGGTCCACAACATCGTGGGCACCGGAAACAGCGAGGGCAGCATGAACGCGGCCAACATCCTCAAACCGGCGCTGGCCCGGGGCGAGATCCAGATCATCGGGGCGACCACCCTGACCGAATACCGCAAGTTCATCGAGAAGGACACGGCCCTGGAGCGCCGGTTCCAGCCCGTCCGCGTGGAAGAGCCGTCCTTCGAGGAAACCGTGGAGATGCTCCGCGGGATCAAGCATTACTATGAGGAGTTCCATCACATCCGCATTCCGGACGACATCCTGTACCGGACGGTCATGCTGTCCGAACGCTACATCACCGAACGGTATCTGCCGGACAAGGCCATAGACCTTCTGGACGAGGCCGCCTCCAAGCTGTCGCTGTCCAGCGGGGAACTGAACGAATCCTTCCAGATCCGGGACAAGCTCCTCAAGCTGAAGCATGCCATCGAGGTCCTGGAAGCCGACGTCTCCACCGAGGAGAAGAACGAGCAGAAGCGCTACGAGCAGATCGCCCGCTTGCGGGCCGAGGAACTCAAGCAGTCCTCCAAACTGAAGAAACTGGAAGAGGCCTGCGAGGCCATCACCCTGGGCGTGGAGCAGTTGGCCGAAGTGATCGAGGTCTGGACCGGCGTGCCGGCGACGTCCATCACGGAAAGCGAGTTCGAGCAGCTCGGGCATCTGGAGGAGCGTCTCAACCGCCGGATCATCGGGCAGAAGGAGGCCACGCACGCCGTGGCGGCCGCCATCAAGCGCAACCGGGCAGGCGTGATGAGCAAGCGCCATCCGGTCTCGTTCATCTTCGCCGGACCGACCGGCGTGGGCAAGACCGAACTGGTCAAGACGCTGGCCAACGACCTGTTCCATTCCCCCGAGACCCTGATCCGCCTGGATATGTCCGAATTCATGGAGAAGCATTCGGTGTCCCGGATCATCGGGGCGCCTCCCGGATACGTCGGATACGACGAGGCCGGGCAGCTGACCGAGAAGATCCGCCGCCATCCGTACTCCATCGTGCTGTTCGACGAGATCGAGAAGGCGCATCCGGACGTGCTCAACATCCTTCTGCAGATCCTGGACGACGGCCGGGTGACCGACGCGCAGGGAAGGACCGTGAACTTCGAGAACGCCGTCATCGTCATGACGACGAACGCCGGCTCGGAACGCTCTTCCGCGACGGCCGGGTTCTCCTCGGATTCCGGGAAGAGCGCCGAGAACCAGACGATGAAGGCCCTGTCCGAATTCCTGCGTCCCGAGTTCATCAACCGGGTGGACGAGATCATCACGTTCCATCCGCTGTCCGAAGAGGACTTCGGATCCATCGCGGACATCATGCTGGGCGAACTGAAGACGGCGCTTGAGGAGAAGGGCGTGACCCTGAACTGGACCAAGGCCGTGTCCGCCTATATCGCCAAGGGCTCCTATTCCTTCAAGTTCGGCGCCCGCAATATGCGGCGGTTCATCCAGAAGGAGGTCGAGGACCCGCTCGCGGACATCCTCATCTCGGATTACAAATCCAACCTCACCCAGGTCCAGCTGAACGTTTCGGACGGCAAGATCAAGATCGCCGCGCTCTAGGCCCGGCCCGGGCGGGAACTCCGAATTGTAAACTTTTTGTGAATTATATTGCGCACAGTACACGCGCGTGCTATAATCGCCAAGTCTGCGGTGTTTGAACGCGGACAAATACACACGCATTTCCGATGGACCGCCGGTGCCGGGCACTGTCCGGTTGCGGGTCTTGGGACAATGCGGTGGAATAACCGAAGGAGAAAAAACCATGGCAATCGTAACCATCAAACAGTTACTCGAAGCCGGTGTCCATTTCGGACACCACACCAGAAGATGGAACCCCAAGATGGCGGAATACATCTTCACCGAACGCGCAGGCATCTACATCATCGACCTGCAGAAGACCGTCAAGAAGTTCGAGGAAGCGTACAACTT
>JAFYHA010000073.1 GCA_017539425.1 Clostridia bacterium | reverse complement strand
ATCGCCGTCTGCGTATCCGGCGGGAAGGATTCCATGCTCCTAGCCAAACTGATGCAGATCCTGCAGCGGTTCTCCGAGGTGCCCTTCACGGCGGAATACCTGTCCATGGATCCGGGATACAACCCGGAAAACCGGAAGATGCTGGAGCAGAACGCCGGGAAACTGGGCATACCTCTCCGGATCTTCGGCACGGATATCTTCGACGTCGCCTACGGGACCGAAAAAGGATCCCCCTGCTACCTCTGCGCCCGGATGCGCCGCGGCGCCCTGTATGCCCACGCACAAGAGCTGGGCTGCAACAAGATCGCGCTGGGGCACCATCTCAACGACGTCATCGAGACCACTCTCATCGGTATGTTCTACGCCTCCCAGCTCCAGGGCATGCGTCCGCGCCTGAAAAGCCGGAATTTTCCCGGCATGGAACTGATCCGCCCCCTGTACAGGGTCCGTGAGGACGCGATCAAGAAATGGAGGGACGCCAACGGCCTGACCTTCCTGCAGTGCGCCTGCCGCTTTACCGAAGCGAGGGACGCAGCCTCCGACGGGATCGGACCCTCCAAGCGTCAGGAGATCAAGGCCCTGATCGCGGAAATGAAGAAAACCAATCCGGCTATCGAAATGAGCCTGTTCAACAGTCTGCATTCCGTCAGCCTGAGCACCTTCCCGGGTTACCGTCCGGACGGACCGGAAGAGCTGTCGGATCCGGAAGAAACCCGGTAATGCTTGAGAGCATTTCAAAAAAATAATAAAATGATAAAGGAGGGCTTATGAAAAAAACGTGTTTGATTCTCTGCCTTTTCCTGGCCTTCTCCATCCTGCTGTCCGCTTGCGGGAGCGCAGGAACGGATGACGGCGGCAAAGGCAGTGAAACCACTTTGTCCACCGAATCTTCGGGCGGACAGACCCGGGAAACCGAAACCGAAAAGGAAACGGAACCCCGTGTGGAACCCGATATTCCCAAGACCAAGTACGACCGTACGTTCAACATCCTGCACTGGACCGTAGGCGACGCCGTCTGGGGCGACAGCTGGATCCCGTTCAACGCGTTCACAGCCGAAAACTATGACGGCGACCAGTTCAACGACGCGGTCTACGAACGCAACTCCCTGCTCCAGGAGCAGTACGGCGTGGACATCCAGCTGACCATGCGCGATGTGACCGAGATGGCCACAGCCGTCCAGAACGCAGTCGGCACGGGTGACGCCGGGATCGACCTGTTCATCCAGCGCGGCGTCCAGCTCAACGCCGTCATGAGCGGAGGCTATTTCGTCAATTATCAGGACATTCCCTATATCAATCTGGACAATCCCTGGTGGAACCAGTCCTCCCTGAAGACCCTCGCGTTCGGGAACGTCTACCAGTTCGCGGCTTCGGATTTCATGATTCTGGACAAGGGCGCCACCGTGGGTATCGTCTATAATGCCGTCGTGGCCGACCAGAACCGCGAGGCGACCGGAGACCTGTACCAGGCCGTCAAGGATAAGGACTGGACATTCGAGAAATTCGTGAGCATCTGCGACAATGTCGCCGCCGACCTGGACGCCGACGGAACACGCATTTCCGACGGTGACCTGATCGCGTTTACCGGCGGAGACGATCCGGTACATGCGTTCTACGCCTCTTCCGGTCTGCGCTTCATGGACCACGACAAGGACAATTACTATTTTGAATACAAATTCAATTCCGAGGAGTCCCTGGACTGCATCGAGGGCATCTTCCTCGATCTGATGTATGCCGACTTCTACCACAACGTAGGCACGCACGGTCAGTTCTCCCACAACAAGTTCAAGGCCAACGAGCAGCTGTTCTCACTGTCGTTCGTCAAGAACGCTCCCAGTCTCCGCGACATGGAGACCGACTACGGCTTCCTGCCCGTTCCGATGTTCGATTCGGATCAGGACCGTTACTATACCCAGATCACCCCGCATCACGATGCCCTGATGGCCGTCCCGACCAGTGCTCCGGACCTGGAGTTCGTGGGCGTCATGCTGGAATGGCTCGGCTGTGAATCCTACTACACGACCTACCCCGTCTTCTACGACGTGGTCATCGAGGGCCGCACGCTCCGCGACGAACAGTCCAAGGAAATGCTGCGCCTGATGTTCGAGACCCGCGTATACGATCCGGGCCTGATCTTCGACCTGAAGGATTTCGGTACGGTCGTCCTGCGCCGGACCGCCACCGGCTCGACCGGTTTTGCCTCCCTGTGGGCCAGCAACGAGGCCGCCATCATGGTCGAACTGGGCAAACTGAATGACATCGTGGACAATCTGAACAAGTAAGAGACAGATCCAACACATTTGCAATTTTATTAGGAGGTTTATTATGAAAAAGATTTGTTTTATGCTCAGCCTGCTTCTCCTGTTCTCCCTAATCCTTTCCGCCTGCGGCAGTCAGACGCCCGATACAGGCAAAGAGGAGACCCGGCCCGCATCCGTCGAAACGTCCGGAGAGAGCGCTGCCCCGAGCGAGACGGAAGAGGAGACCGAACCCAGGATACAGCCGGACCTCCCCAAGGACAAGTATAGCCGGGTGTTCAACATCCTGCACTGGACCGTCGGAACGGACGTCTGGGGCGGCGGATGGATCCCGTTCAACGCGTTCACGGCCACCGGATATAACGGCGACGCCTTCAACGACGCGGTCTATGAACGCAACTGCCTGCTCAAGGAAGAATACGACGTCGACATTCAGGTCGCCCTGCGCGACGTGACCGAGATGGCACCGGCCATCCAGAACGCGGTCGGCACCGGCGACGCCGGGATTGACCTGTTCATTCAGCGCGGTCACCAGCTCAACGCCGTCATGAGCGGAGGCTATTTCGTCAACTACCAGGACATTCCCTACGTGAATCTGGACAATCCCTGGTGGAACCAGTCCTCCCTGAAGACACTCGCGTTCGGTGACGTCTACCAGTTCGCCGCGTCGGATTTCATGATTCTGGACAAAGGAGCCACCGCCGGACTGATCTATAATGCGGTCGTGGCCGACCAGAACCGCGAGGCGACGGGCAACATGTATCAGGACGTTCTGGACATGAAGTGGACATTTGAGAGATTCGTGTCCATCTGCGAAAACGTGGCAACCGACCTCGACAACGACGGGACCCTCATTTCCGAGGGCGACCTGATCGCGTTCTACAGCGGCGACGATCCCGGGCACGCCTTCTACGCCGGTTCCGGCCTGCGCTTCATGGATCACGACGAGGATAACTACTATTTCGAGTACAAGTTCAACTCCGAGGAATCCCTGGACTGCATCGAGGGCGTCTTCATCGAACTGATGTATGCGGACTTCTACCGTAACTACATGACCGACGGCCAATTGTCACACGACAAGTTCAAGGCCAACGAGCAGCTGTTCGGACTGGCGTTCGTCAAGACCGCTCCCGACTACCGGGATATGGAGACCGACTACGGATTCCTGCCCATTCCGATGTACAACCCGGATCAGGGCCGTTACTACACCCAGATCACTCCGCATCACGACGCTCTGATGGCCGTTCCGACCAGCGTCTCCGATCTTGAGTTCGTGGGTGTCATGCTGGAGTGGCTTGGCTGTGAATCCTACTACACGACCTACCCCGTCTTCTATGACGTCGTCATCGAGGGCCGCACGCTCCGTGACGAACAGTCCAAGGAGATGCTCCGTCTGATCTTCGAGACACGCGTCTACGACGCCGGTCTGATCTTCGACCTAAAGGAGTTCGGGTTTACCGTTCTGCGCCGGACCGGCACCGGTACGACCGGTTTCGCCTCCCTGTGGGCCAGCTTCGCGCCCAGCGTCGAGGGCGAACTCACAAAGCTGAACGCGATCGTGGACAAGCTCAATAGCTGATCCGGAACGGATACCCGGCCCCGGGCATCCGGACAAATGACGAAAAGGGTTCAGAAGGCTTCTGCTTTCCGAGCCCTTTTGTGTCTGCTTTTCTTGACAGGTACAAATCGCGAAAACCATGTTCAAAATATATGCATCATTTTAGCCAGCTAATACCGAAAAATATGCATAATTTGTCCTCTATGACATCCAGAAGAATGCATTTTCTATTGACCGGACGCTGGAAAATCACAAAATCTTGGCAAATCCGTCCGCAAGAGTGGTATAATGAACTATCCATATTTCCCTGACAAGTGAGGTACTTTCATGCAAACCATCCACTACCCCTTCAAAGGGCGGAAGCTGGAAGACGTCATCACCCAGGACACGCTGGACCTGGTCGTGGCACAGCTTGAAGACTGGCATCAGGGGCCGGGCACGTTCGGAAGACTGCACCTGCACCCCTGCTGGAACAAATCCTCGGTCCTGGACAGGCGCTATCAGGGCGAGAGCACATTCATGTTCCGCGATCTGATGCATGCCTTCCAGAGGCTGTATGAACGGACCGGGCAGGACAAATGGCTCCTTCTCTGCCATTCCATGGCTTCCCAGCTTCTGTATCTGCAGAGCGAAGAGGGCGGGTTCATCCATTGCACCAGTGAGTTTGAACCGACTTTCGATACCCGGGGATGCCCCATCCATTTCTTTCTCCCGGTCATCACACTGTGCGAATACTACCTCTGGCCGCACGCAGACAAGTTGATCCGCTCCCGGATCCCGGATGCTCTGGACCGGCAGTGGACCTGGTCCCTTGCGCATTCCTGGAAAGTCGGGAACGGCCGCTTCCATCCTCTGGACCATCCGGGATGGTGCGGCGTCACCAATCAGGACCTGACCGCGATCGCAGCCGTGGCCCTGTGCGGGAAGGCCTTCGGAACCTGGGACCGCTATGAGCAGTATGCCAAGCCCGCCCTGGACCATCTTCTCTCTCCGGCCTACTACTATCCGGAGGTCGGACTTTTTGAACGGGGGGACGGCGTGAACTACGCCGAACGCACCGTGTACTATACGATCACGCTCAATATGTTCATCCTGATCTCCGAAGTCACGGGAGATCCCCGTCTGCCGGGCATCATCGACAACGTCACCTCGCACCTCTTTGACGCGCTCTTCACCGGTCCGGACGGACTGACCTATCTGGCCCGCGGCGCGATCACCTCGCCGGATGACAAGAGCCGGGTGCTGGGCTGGGAGAACGGCGCCATCGCATTTTCCGGTTACCCCGAGCTCATCACCCTGATGGAGGGATGGCTCGGCCGTCATCCCTGCCCCGAACGGAAAGCGCAGCTGGAAAGTCTGAAGGACACGCTCGCCGCCTATATATTCTCGGACGGGACCATTCCTCCCGGAATTTTCAGTCCCAGTCCCCTGTTCACACTGGCCTCCAGTCCGGCTACAGGCGCCTGGCTGCTCTTCATTCTGGATTTCCTGGGCGACGCGGTGCAGGACCCGAGACCGGTCCGCGTTCCTTCGATCCACAGACAGCTTGACCATATGACCTGGAAGACAGGCAACCGCCTCTGGTCGATCGAAGAGAACGGCGTGCGCAGGTACGGCGGGTACACCCGGTTCCCGGGCGGACTTACGATCGGTCCGGACGAAAAGCCCATATGGGGAGACTATGCCTCCCTGGAGAACTGTGACGTCCTGGAAATCCTGGATATCGAGCCTCCGAAAAAACTGTAAACTCTATTCCTATTCAAGAGAGAAAACATTATGCTTTCCTTATCTGTAGTCACCCTGATCAACATCCTGATCATCGCCGCGGGCATCGGCATCTGCACACTGTGCCTTCTGCAGATCTCCGCATCCGTCCACATCCGGAAAGAGGCCAGACGCTATTTTCAGCTGTTCTTTGCGCTGATCCTATTCTACATCACCGCCCATCTGGCCCGTGAGATCATGAACGGCATGCCGGGTAACGGCATACGGACCGCCCTGTACATCGTGACCTTTTTTGAGATGCTGTCCGCCGGCTGGATGTCCTTCATGATGTCCCTGCTGGTCCTGACCGTCGCAAATCCGGAACGTTCCAGAAAACCGTTTTTCATCACGCTGTTCGTACTGCTCTGTGTCCATACGGTCCTGATGGCGGCCGGAAGCTTCACGGATCTGGTCTTTGTCTTCGACACCGACAACGTCTATCACCGCGCGTCCGGGTATCTGCTCTCCAATCTCAGCCCCGTTCTGATGCTGGTCATCGACATGATCCTCCTGATCCGGTACCGGGACAGATTCCACAAGCAGCTGAAGATCGCCTTCTGGAACTATATGATCGCCCCGATCGCTGCCCTGGTCTTCCAGACCCTGTTCTACGGCGTCCAGTTCCTGATCCTGGCCACCATCGGCGCGGCAGTCTACATGTTCGGGGTCATCCTGGGAAGGCTGAACGAACAGTACGAGAAACAGAAATCCGAGAACTCCCGGATCGAGACCGAGCTGACCATGGCCTCCAGCATCCAGGCGGATATGCTGCCCAACATCTACCCCGCCTTCCCTGACCGCCCCGAGTTCGATATCTACGCTTCCATGGATCCGGCCAAGGAGGTCGGAGGAGACTTCTACGACTTCTTCCTGGTGGATGAAGACCATCTGTGCATGGTCATGGCGGACGTATCCGGAAAAGGCGTTCCGGCAGCCCTGTTCATGATGGCCTCCAAAATCATCCTGGCCAACAACGCCATGCTCGGGAAATCCCCCGCGCAGATCCTGACCGACACCAACGCCGCGGTCTGTTCCAACAACCGCGAGGAGCTGTTCGTGACCGTCTGGCTGGGGATCCTGGAACTGTCCACCGGAAAGCTGACCGCAGCCAATGCCGGGCATGAATACCCCGCCCTGAAGCATCCGGACGGTCCTTATGAGCTGTACAAGGACAGGCACGGATTCGTGATCGGCGGAATGGAAGGCGTGAAATACAAGGAATACGAACTGCAGCTGCAGCCCGGTTCCAGACTGTTCCTGTACACGGACGGAGTCCCGGAAGCGACCAGCGCCGAGAAGGAACTGTTCGGTACCGACCGTATGCTGGCCGCGCTGAACGCCAACTTGGACATGACTCCGGAACGTCTGCTCAAAGGCGTCCGGAACGCGGTGGACGGCTTCGTCCGGAATGCGGAACAGTTCGACGACCTGACCATGCTCTGCATGGAATACAAGGGACCTTCTGCCAGATCCCAGACCCCGTCAGACAATTGAAAACGGACCCCGGGCCAATCGTGCCCGGGGTCCTTCGCATATATCACGGTGCGTCCGTATGGAAGCGCGGCCCGGAACGAATCCGGGCCGTAATGCTGAATCTTACTTGAACCTGACAAGCACCGTGCGGATGCCGTATGCGTCGATATCCGCCCCGACCGTCTTGCCCTTGACCTTCGCTGTCCCGATCGTCTTGCGCTCAGTGATGTCCAGGAGCCGGGCTTCGGCCACCTCGCGGCAGAATGTCAGTTTGAACGGTCCGGCATAGTCCGCTTCGGACCCGAGGCGAACAATCACGCCATCCTCGTATTCCGGCGTCTTGAGAGCGGAAAGATGCACCGGTCCGTCGATCTGCATAAAGGAAGCGTCCATCGGCCAGGTACCCTTGCGGCGGCGGGCCGAGCAAACCGGAAGGGCGGCATGCTGGAAGGCCTCGTTGACGCGGAAAATCGTATCCTCGGCGGCATCCTTCAGTATACCGACACCGATCCTTATGTGATGCTGTCCGTATTCCGGATACGGATCCGGCTCATAGGAACCGCGGATCAGGTCCACGGAAACGGCGTTCTCCCAACCTCTGTAGCCGTATTTGGTATCGGTCGTCAGGAGCAGGGCCGGTCCCTTGTCCGGAAGCGGCACCACAAAGGAATTGCCGGGCACGTCGTGCGCGATGGGACCACGGTCCACCGTTCCGAACGGGACGTCGTAGCGGAATCTGTCGGTCCTGTATCCGACCGGCACGAAGAAGTTGACCTGCGGCTGGGATACTCCGCGGCGGCCGATCTCATGGAAATCAATGGTGGATTCATACTCCACGACCGGACTGTTCTCCCGGAGGATGACGCTGACGGTCATGCGGGATCTTTCACCGAACGGCATTTCGAATACGACGTTCTGGAACACGCCGCCCAGATTGATGCCGGACACCTTGATGGGCTTGGTCTCGTTGAGGTTCTCGACCGTCATCCGTTCACCGACGCGCCATGCGGACATACCGTGCACGTCGTTTTCCATGATCAGGCGGAATGTGCCGGCCGGTGAAGTCAGCATCTCCTGCCCCGTAGCCTTGTCGACAAAGGACTTCATCTGCATCGTGGCATGGTCGAAGGCCACCCGGACCAGATTGTTCTCCATTACGATATCGGCATCCGAATAGACGTCTCGCCGGTCGTAAGAGCGCATATCGCGCGGTCCCGGAGCCGGACTCTTCTCGTCCACGACGTAGGTCGCATAGCCCATAGGCGGGACCTTGACCCGTACGTAGAACTGCTTGACGTTATGGCCCCAGTAGCCGCTGCCGCCGTTCACGCACTTGAATCCGGTCTCTTCACCCTTGGAATCCAGGAATGTGATGCGTCCCAGGTCATACGGCCAGTCGAACACGTTGATCAGGGTCACGCCGTCGAACGGATACTGGGTGGTATTGAACACGTGATAGATCCGTTTCTTGCCCAGGCCGCGTTCGGTCTGGGGCAGCGCGTAATGCGTCGGGGCGCCGACCATGAACCCGACTCCTCCGCCTTCGGAATGCGCATCTGCAGGCTCTTCGGTCTGGATGGAGGAGGTGTCGATCAGGGAGGCGATATAGCGCATGGAGCGGTTGGCGTTGGTATCGATATGGCCCATAGAGCGCTGGAACATGCCCATTGCGTATTCGCGGGTCTCGATCATGCCCGAACCGGTGATGATGTCATGGAAATGATTGAACAGGATGTTGTGCCAGCTGTCCTCGAAGGAATCCACGAATTTCTCGAATCCGGCCGTCTGGGCCACCGCGCTGATGGCCTCGCTCTCCTCCGTGCGGGTCTCGGCCAGACGGTTCGCCATCTTGATCCGGGACTCGGACGTATAGCATCCGGTAAAGATGAAGTTCTCTTCCCCGCTCACGGTGGGCAGGGTGTCGCGGAACCGTTCCAGGTCCGCGAAGAAGGCATGATAGGAACTGAACAGGATCGTCGGCTGGACCGGCCATTTCTGCATGTCGATCGCGTGCTCGATCATCCGGCGGGACGGTCCGCCTCCGTGGTCTCCGCAGCCGTACAGGCGCAGCATGCAGTCGATGCCCTCCTGCTTGCAGAAATACGGGACTTCCCGGAACTCCAGCGGGTAGACGTCGTCATCGTTGTAGGAATACGGCTCGCGGTACACCAAGATGGAGTTCTTTCCGTTTCGGGACTGCCAGTTCACGCAGTGGCGTCCCTCATAGGCACGCATGTTGTAATAGTACCGGATGCCGCCCTGGCTGAGCAGTTCGGGAAGCGCGATGTTGTGTCCGAAGGTATCCGGCTGGAAATCCACGCAGAAATAGTCTTCCGGCAGTCCGAGCAGCTTGGACAGGTACTTTTTCGTATAGAGAATATGACGGGCCTGGGATTCCCCGCTCGGCATGTTCTTGTCATTCTCGACCCATGCGCCTGCACTGACCTCCCAGCGGCCTTCCCTGACGCGCTTGCGGATCTCCTTGATCATGGACGGAGCAAACTCCTCGATGATCTTGTACACAGAAGCCTGGGACTGGGAGAAGTGGAACTCCGGATACTCGTTCATCAGGTCCAGCATCGTGCGGAAGGTATCCACGGCGATGGAGGCCGTCTCGTTGTACCCCCACATCCAGTTCATATCGATATGCGCGTGTCCGACCAGGTGGACCCGGTACTTCTTGGCGTCCGCACTCAGCGGGGCCAGAATCTTCTCCGCTTTCTTCGCATTGGTGATGGTGATGAGACCGTCCCGGCCTATGGCGTCCAGCAGAAGGTCCTCCGCCTGCCCGACGAGTGCATCGTAGCGGTTGTCCTCAACCTCGCTCATATGCAGGGCGTAGGTGATCTCGGACACGATCCGGTTCGGCCAGTATCCGTGCTTGTAGCCGGACAGCCTGACAAGTTTTTCCTGAAGCGTCATGATTCAGTTCTCCTTTGGTTTGGTATGTAGATGAAGGGCCCGGGCCATCCGGTCCGGGCCAAAAACGGCAGAATTACGAGAATTTTTCAACGATTTCGTCCAGAGCGGCCTGAATGGTGCTCTCGGCTGCCGTATACTTGGACGCAAGGTCCTTGCTGCGGCTGTTGGCCATTCCGTTCAGCATCTGAGCGATGTCCGGGATGCTGAGGTAGCCGATATCATAATTGATGGTCGTGATGACGATGTCCAGGGTCTCGCGGGATTCCTCGTCGCGGGAGACCTTGCCCTGCAGGTTCTGCTCATAGTAAGCGGGAGTCAGGATGTCGCGGGAAGCCGCGGCGATGCAGTCCAGGACCTCGCCTGTGAATTTGTCGTCCTCCACGTCGGCCGGGATCGCGATGACTGCGGCCACGTCCGGGTTGATGGAGTGATGATACTGATCCTGCGCGTCGTCGAGAAGAGGCATCGGCATGATTCCGAACGGGCTGCCCATAGCTCTCATCTCAGCCACGGCATGGAGTTCGCCGTAGTAGAAAAGGGACTGGTCGGCCTTGAACATGGCAAACGCGGTATCCTCATGCAGACCCGCGGCGCTCCAGGACCAGGCCAGAGACTGGTCGTACAGAAGCGTAGCCAGTTCGTCCAGGATATCCACGGTATCCTCGGAATAGAAGGTCAGTTCGGGAATATCGTCCTCGTTCTTGGTGACGAACTGCGTTCCGGCGCCGATCATGGCGGTCGCCGCCATATTGCAGAAATAGATCAGGCCGTACTGGTCGTGTTCGTCATACTTGTCGTTGCTGTCCACGTCATTGCTGAACAGGGAGCCCATTTCCACCATGTTCTCGATGGTCCACTCCTTGCTGTCGCGGAGCTGGTACGGCGTGCCGATACCGTTCAGGTCGATATCCTGAATGATCCGCTTGTTGAACATGATGACCGCGATGGACTTCTTGTACATCGTGTTGATGTCACCGGTCAGGATATAGTTCTGTCCGCCGATGCTCATGTCCTTGAGGACGTTGGCATCCCACCAGGGCGCGTTCAGAGTGATCTCGCCGAACTCATGCAGTTCGCGCAGATACTCGCCCTGCGCCGCGGAAAACGCGTTCTTGCAGCTGATGTTCAGCGCATCGTAGGTCTTATTCCCCGAGGAGATCCCGTTGGTGATCTCCTGGATGCCCGCGTAATCGGACTGCGGGACAGCGGAGATCGTGATGCCCAGGATGTCCTCTACGGTCTTGTTCCGCACATACACGGCGTCGTTGATGGTGTCGCCGGTATAATCCTCGGCCAGCCAGTCCACGTCGCGCCAGATCAAGGCTGCGTCATCCGGGAACACGGCGACCTTGAATTCACGGTCCTTGTAATCCGACTTGAAATCGTCCAGGAACTCATCCAGGGCGGTCTTGGGACCGGTCTGCTGCGTCTCTGCATCGGTCTGCTTCTCGCCGCTTTCCGAAGTTTTGGACGTCTCTTTATCCTTCTCCTTGTCCGGACCCGGATTTGTGCTTCCGCAGGCTGCGAACACAGCGGCCGTCATCACCAGGACCAGAACCAGAGCCAAAACTCTAATCCAGTTCTTCATAAAAAGTCTCCTTTGTACCCTTGTGGGTGCATTCTGATTTAATTGTACACATCATAGATATAACTGTCAAGAGAGAATGTGCGTTCGGGCAGGATCCTTCCCCCGTTCGTTTCACTGATCGACCGCGAGCACGTTCCCGTCGGTGGCGGTCTGAACCGTTCCGTCACAGGTCAGCAGCGAACGGATCCCCATATCCGAAAGAAGCTGTGTCAGCTGGGTCTCCATGGCGGTCAGGTTGTCCACGCAGGACACCGTACAGGTCGGGACCGTCCGGTTGAGCAGTTTGGACAGGGCCTTCGTATAGGAGCCGTGGTGCGGGAGCTTGATCAGGTTGTATACCGTGAGAGTACGGGTGTCCAGCACTTCGGTAAGCAGATCCTTCTCCGCGTCGCCTAGGAACAGCATCCGGACCGAACCGCACAGCCACTCGCAGATCAGGGAGTAATCGTTGTCGTCTCCGTCATTGACCAGGCATCCGGTATCCGGATCGGTCTCCCCTTCAAATGACGATACCCAGACGTTCAGGGCAGAAGCGCCCAGCGTGAGCCTCCGGTCCGCATTCAGGCGGGACAGGAGAACGTCATGTTCCTCTGCGGAGGCCATCACGGCCCGATACAGGTCGCTGTCCCGGGCATAATCCGGGGTCAGGATCTCACCAACCGGGATCGCGTCCAGGATCCCGGGGACCGCACCGATGTGGTCATTGTCAAAATGGGTCAGGATGAGGCAGTCGAGCGAAGTCACGCCGAGTCTTTCCAGTTCGGACAGAAGATAGACCGTGTCATTCTCCTCGCCGGCATCGATCATCACGGCTTTCCCGCCGGATTTGAGAAGGATCGCGTCGGCTTTTCCCACTTTGAAGAAATACACATAGGACAGAGCGTCCGGATCCGATACGGAAGATTCCAGTTCCCCGATTTCCGAAGTCCCGGCCTGCGTCTCGGAATCCGAAAGGTTCCCGCCCCCGGTCTCGACCGGCTGTGAGACCGGACCGCAGTTCGAAAGGCCCGGCATCAGGAACAAAAGTAGGCAGATGAAGACGCACACCCGCAATGCGGTGATCCGTTTTGACATGCTCCTACATCCCCCTTGTTGGTACTGTAGAAATTATACCACAAAATAATCCTTAAGGAAAGGGTGCACTTTCTCGCCACTTTTTTCTCAGTCACAAAAGTTTCTCTTTTCCGTAATATTTTTACGCTCTTCTTGCAAGGCAACAGAAATAGCGGCAGTCTTGGCCGGTCAAGGCGTAAAGCTGCCGCTATGTGTTTTCCTCCGGGCCGTCTGAAGCCGCATCGGAGGAGTCCGGCTGAGCCGGGTCCGTTTCGTCGGTCAGACCCAGTTTCTTTCTCCGTTTCTGTTCCTTTCGCTCAGCCCGCCTCTTCTTCCGGGCGCGGATATCCTCCCTGAGGCCGTTCAGCATCTCCCTGGCCACGCCTAGAGTCTTTTCGTCCTTGGGAAAAAGCACCCTGAGCAGAAAGATCGTGATCAGAAGCGTCACGATCTTTTCGGGTGTGAACGGAAACCACAGGAAGGTCAGGTATGCGGTCGCCACGGCGATCATCCAGTTGATTCCGTAGTAAAGCCCGATCCCCAGCATCGCATACGACCATCCGTTCGTGATGAACCAGGCGATCGCAATGCACAGAAGCAGCCGGGGATTGAGAAGGAACAAGAGTATCTTCTTGAGTTTGGACCACAGCCACTCAAGTGCCTTTTTGAGTTTAGCTCTCACCCACAATCTCCTCTCCGTAATATTTCAGGCCGCGCACCACTTCATCCTTTGTAAAGCCTCGGCGCAGAAGAGCCTGAACCGACTTGCGCAGCTCATCATCCTCCGGAATGCCCCGATGGCATCTTTTTTTCCAGGCCGCCGCACATACGCGTCCGAAATCGATACTCTGAATTGCACCACGAGCCGCCGCAAGGGCGTCCTCGCCATATCCGTCCTGCCTCAATTTACCCACGATCTCGGCACGACTCTTCCCGGACTGCGCATAGAGTTCGATCTTACGTTCTATATCTTCGCACTCCCGGATGTATCCCTGTTTTACCAAAAATCCCACTGCACATTCCGCGGCGTCCGCGGAGTGCCCGCGTTGCCGCAGTTTCCGGATCAGCCCGATCCGTGTATTTGAACCGAAGGACAGAATCGACAAGCCATGCAGAACAGCCTTGCATACTCCGTCCGCTTTCTCCAGGCGCTCCAGTTCCGGTTCGCCGAGCCGGCCCTTTCCGGTCGGCCAGGGTCCCCCGGTGCCCGGAAGCACACGGTAGGAACGCTCCTCGGATTTTGTCTCCGTCCCATTTTCCCGGATCTCGACCCAGTAAACGGTTTCACCCAGCTGGTTGCCGGATGAGATCCGAACAAGAACCGCTTCCATTGTCGAATCACTCAACGTCGAACTCACCCTTGTCCGCGCTCATCAGACGGATGTCAAAGTCATCGTCCTGATCCACTTCGAACTCTTCCTGCGTCATGTTCGGGTTGTTTTCGCTCATCTTGCGCACTTCTTCCTCGATCTGCGCCATCAGGGCCGGGTCGCTCTCCAGCGCGCGGCGGACGTTTTCCTTACCCTGTCCGAGCCGTTCACCGTTGTAGGAGAACCAGGAACCCGATTTCTTGATGATTTCGGTCGCGATGGCAAAGTCCAGCACCTCCGTGGCCCTGGAGATCCCCTTGCCGTACAGGATATCGAACTCCGCAACGCGGAAAGGCGGTGCCACCTTGTTCTTGACGACCTTGCACTTCACGCGGTTACCGATGACTTCACCGCCCTCCTTGATCTGTTCGGTCTTGCGGATATCGATCCGGACGGACGCATAGAACTTCAGGGCGCGGCCGCCGGTGGTGGTTTCCGGATTGCCGTACATCACGCCGATCTTTTCCCTGAGCTGATTGATGAAGATGACGATGCTGTTGCTCTTGTTGATCACCGAGGACAGTTTGCGCATGGCCTGGCTCATCAGTCTGGCCTGCACGCCCAGCGTGGCCTGGCCCATATCCCCGTCGATCTCCTGACGCGGCACCAGGGCCGCCACGGAGTCTACGACCACGATGTCCACAGCACCCGAACGGACCAGTGCTTCCGTGATTTCCAGTGCCTGCTCACCGTTATCAGGCTGGGAAATATAGAGGTTGTCAATATCGACACCGATATTTGCGGCATAGACCGGATCCAGCGCGTGTTCCGCATCGATGAATGCCGCTGCGCCGCCCGTTTTCTGCACTTCGGCCACGACGTGGAGCGCCAGCGTGGTCTTACCGGAAGATTCCGGCCCGAAGATCTCCACGATCCGCCCTTTGGGCAGTCCGCCGATTCCGAGCGCCAGGTCCAGCGTCAGGGAGCCGGTATGCACCGCCTGCACTTCCATATGCGTATTCTCTCCGAGACGCATAACCGAACCGACTCCGAAGTCCTTTTCGATTTGCTTGAGAGCGGTTGCCAGTGCCTTTGCCCTGGCCTCTTTGTCATCCGCGCTGATGGCGCCGATCTGGTTGGTGTCTTCTTTCTTTGCCATGATCTTTATCCGGCCGGTTCGATCATTCGATCAAATCCGGACCTTCCTTTCTTGATTTTCATATCCATTTTACACGTCTTTTCCATTTTTGTCAATACAAATTTTTACATTTTTCCATTTTTGGAAAAAATATTTTGACAGAAACGGTGTGAATTGCCTCTTTTGACGCTTTCAGAAATCTTTCGAAAGTCTTGCGCATTTTATACATTTTTATATAGAAATGTGCTATACTATAAATTGTATAGGAGGATTTTCTTCTCTGGAGGCCGTATGGAATGGATCATCACCGAAGCTGACTGTCCGACCCTCGTCCGCGAATTCCTGCGGAGACGGAAGGGCCTGTCTTCCACACTTCTGGCCCGCCTCAAGCGTACCGAGGGCGGTATTCTCCTCAACGGCCGTCCGGTCACCGTACGGGCCCCGCTTTCTCCGGGAGACCGTCTGAGCGTCTCGGATCTCAATGCCGACCGCGAATCTGCCGTGATCCCCGTGCCTCTTCCCTACGGAATCCTGTACGAGGATGAGGCGCTCCTCGGACTGAACAAGCCCCCGCACATGCCTACCCATCCCTCCTACCGCCATCCGGACGATTCCCTGGCCAATGCCGTGGCCTGGACCGCAAAATCCTCCGGACAGCCCTTCGTATTCCGGCCCGTATCCAGGCTGGATCTGGATACCAGCGGACTTGTCCTGTGTGCCAAAACGCAATACGCCGCGTCCAGGCTCTCCCAGAGCATGCAGGCGGGCGGGATCGAGAAGACCTATCTCAGCATCCTCGACGGCATCCTTCCCGCGCCGGAAGGCTCCTTTGAGAGCTTTATCCAGCGCGCCGAAGACAGTATCATCTACCGCAATTCCTTTCCGGCCGAGACCCCGGGCGCGGATTACGCCCTGACGACCTGGAAAGTCCTGGCCGAGGAAAACGGAAAGACCCTGGTCGCGGCCTCTCCCGTCACCGGACGGACGCACCAGCTGCGCGTCCATTTCGCCGCGCTCGGGGCGCCGGTACTGGGCGATTCCCTGTACGGACATGGAAGTCCGCTCATTTCCAGGCAGGCGCTACACGCCGCAAAACTCCGTTTTCCGCATCCGCTCACCGGCCGCATCCTGAGCCTTCAGGCGCCCTTTCCGGACGACATTCCGGATTCCGGACGCGCCCTGTTTACCGATTTTGATATCATTTGCAAGGATTTTTTTGATGGAGAACCAACCGCAGACAACGACCGCTAAAAAAGAATCCCCCGTCATCCGCTATCTCCGCAGGCCGCCGGAAAACCGGCTGCCCGGATGGGCGCTGGGGTTTTATATCGGAGGAGTCCTGGCCGTGCTGTTCTTCATCCTGTTCTCGGTCTTTCCGGCGTTTTCGGATGCCTACAACCGGACCGTGGGACAGTTCTTCCGGATGATCCTGAACTTTCTGACCGCCTGGATCCCCTTTTCCGTAGCGGAAGCCGCCGTACTCTCCCTTCCGGTCTTCTTCGTCTGGTTCTGCGTGCACACGATGCACAGGCAGCTCAACACCTGGAGACAGTCCTGGCTGTACACGGCAAGGATCCTGTCCTTCATCGCCCTTCTGTTCACGCTGATGACGTTCGTGTTCACACCGGGCTACAAGGGGCGTCCCCTTTCGGACAAACTGGAGTTCCGCACCGGCGAAATCACCAAGGAGAAACTGGAAGCCACCGCGGATATCCTCCGGAACGAAATCGACAATCTCGTCGGGACCGGCCAGATCCTGTTCGACGAGAAGGATTTCTCCAGGCATACCAAGACCTGGGATGAACTGAACGTCCGGTTGCTGGCCGCATACAAGCGCGCCGCGGCCAAGTACGGACCGATCTCGACCTTCCCGAGCACGGTCAAGCCCCTGTTCTCCAGTCCGGCCCTGATGTATACCCACATTGCCGGGATCTATACGTTTTTCACGAGTGAAGTCTGCATCAACGCCAACTATCCGGATTACGTCCGCCCGTTCGCCACGGCGCACGAGATGGCCCATCAGAGAGGGTTCGCCAAGGAGGACGAGGCCAACTTCATCGCCTTCCTGGTCTGTGCCGAATCCGAGGATCCGTATATCCGGTACAGCGGACTGATGAACAGCTACCAGTATATCCTCAGTGCCCTGTATTCCGCGGACCCGGACTCGTTCCGCACGCAGTGGGGCGAACTGAACAGCTATACGCAGAAGGAACTCATCGCCTATGACAAGTTCTTTCAGCCCTACGAACACAGCGTGGCGGCGGATATCGCGGATTCCGTCAGCCATGTCGTCCAGAGCACCGAAGGGGTCATCCCCAACAGCTACGGCCTTGTGGTCGATCTGCTGGTGGCCTACTATGACCAACCCGGTTCCGACAGCTAATCCAAAGGAGGATCCAGGCCTATGGCATCAACGTCCACAAAACTGATCGTCACCGGCGGGAGCCCCCTGCACGGGAGCGTCCGGACCAGCGGCATGAAGAATGCGGCCCTGCCCATCCTCTTCGCCTGTCTGCTCAATACGGAAACCTGCGTCATCCGCAATCTTCCCCGCGTGACCGACATCGACTGTTCCCTGCATATCCTGGAGACCGCCGGCGCGGAGATCCGCTGGATAGACAAGGATACGGTATCCATCAACGCCGCGGGCGCCCGGTACGGTCTGTCCGATCCTTCGGACGTCCAGCGGCTGCGCGGTTCCCTCTACCTGATGGGGGCCGAGCTCGGCAGGTTCGGACATTCCAAGATCGCCCGGCCCGGCGGATGCAATTTTGCGCCCCGTCCGATCGACCAGCACAAGAAAGCCTTTACCAGCATGGGTGCCGTCATCATGGAGGGCCAGGACTTCATCTGGGCGGACTCCCAGAACCCGAAGGAGCCCCTGGAGGGCGGATACGTTTCCTTCGACATCCAGTCGGTCGGCGCTACCGCCAATGCCATTCTGGCCGCCACCCTGGCCAAGGGCTACAGCGAGATCGAAAACGCGGCCAAGGAGCCCCACATCGTCGACCTGGCCAACTTCCTGAACGCCTGCGGCGCGGAGATCCGCGGTGCGGGTACCAGCACGATCAAGATCCGCGGCGTGGAGCGGCTGCACGGATGCACCTACGAGATCATTCCCGATATGATCGAGGCCGGCACGCTGCTCGTGATGGCCGCCGGCGCGGGCGGGGATGTGACCGTGACCAACGTCATTCCGCAGCATCTGAAGACCGTGACCGCCAAGCTGATCGAGGCCGGCATGCAGATCGAGGACCTGGGCGACGCGCTCCGGATCCGGAGCGACGGCAATGTGGCTCCGGCCGTTGTCAAGGCCGCCCCCTACCCCAACTTCCCGACCGACATGCAGCCCCAGTTCGCCGCTCTGCTGTCCGTATGCAACGGAGAAAGCGTGATCGAAGACAATGTATTCACCTCCCGCTTCCAGTACGTGGAAGCTTTGAACCGCATGGGCGCCTCCATCCAGTATGATTCCGACCACGGACGGGCACTGATCACCGGCGTGAAGTACCTGACCGGGGCCAAAGTCACGGCGACGGATCTGCGTGCGGCGGCGGCGCTCGTCATTGCCGCTCTCATAGCCAAGGGAGAAAGCGAGATCACCGGGATCGACAAACTCAAGCGGGGATATGAGGATATCGTGGAAAAGCTGTCCGGTCTGGGCGCCGTGATCCGCGAGATCCCGGAATAGGACCGGGTCTCCTTGCCGTTTTCCGCAGACGCAAATGTCCCGAATCTATTGACTTTGCGTGCGTACGGTTTTATAATTGAGCCACAATACACCGGACCGGAAGGTCCAATGATCAGGAGGAAACTCAAATGAAGAAAGTGTTAGCACTGGTGCTTGCTCTTCTGACTCTGACCCTGGTCTTCTCCGCCTGCGGAACCACGCAGAAGCCCGAAGAGACCAAAGCCGCTGAGACAAAAGACGAAGACAAGAAGTCCGAAGGAGTCATGACCTACGCGCAATACGACGCCGCCGCCAAGGACTCCAAGGTCACGATCGAGACCTACATCCAGGCCAGACAGGGCTGGTGGGAGAACAACGGCGTAGGCAACGCCACGTTCTACACCCAGGACGATGACGGCGGGTACTTCCTGTACAACATGCCGTGCACCGAGGCCGAATACGCCAAGCTGGTTCCCGGAACCAAGATCAAGGTAGAAGGCTACAAGAGCGAATGGTCCGGCGAGATCGAGATCACGGACGCGACCTTCACCATCATCGAAGGCAAGACCAAGATCTATGACGCCAAGGACATCACCGCCAAGCTGGGCACAGACGAGATCGTCAAGTTCCAGAATCAGCGCGTAAAGTTCAAGGGGCTGTTCATCGCGGCATCCCAGAACGCTGCCGGTGCGGAAGCCGCATTCCTGTACAAATGGGACGGTTCCGGCCAGGCCGGTGACGACCTGTATTTCAAGGTCACGGACAACACGAACACCTACACGTTCGTTGTGGAATCCTACCTGTGCGGTAAAGACACCGCTGTCTACAAGGCCATCGAAGGTCTGAAAGTCGGCGACAAAGTCGATCTGGAAGGCTTCCTGTACTGGTATGAAGGCGCTCAGCCGCACATCACGGACTGCACCGTCATTTCGGCCAACTGATCTGACCGCAAACCAAACCTAAAAAAGTCACTTGAGGGGTTGCCTGTCCGACAGGCAACCCCTCATCTCTTTACGATCTCAGTTTTTTGGTGCGGAGGTCCTTTGCCCTGCGGGCCGTTTGGCCTTGACCTTCCGTAGGATCAGGAAGGCCAGGATGCCTGTCCAGACCGCGCCCAGCGTGACGATCAGAGCCACCGAACCGGTAGGCATGGCGCCAAGATCCATCTTTCCGTACTGGGACAGATGATACATCTTGGACACGTCCTGGAACATCTGCGTCAGATACGCGTCGTCCACGGGTTCCTTCCGCCTTCTGGATTTCGTGACGTTCTCGATCAGCTGCCCGGCCACGTTCCGGAGTGAGGCGGAACCGTTGAATACCGGTGTGATGAACGTATCGTCCACATGATCCAGGAACAGTTTCGTCGTTTCAATCTTGACGGAATAGTGCTCGATCGCATCCTCTCCGCCCCGGGCCAGGTAATCCTGATACTCCGGATCGCCCTGCGCCTTTGTAGTCACGGGAATATAACCCTCGGTCTTGGCGTACGGGATCTGGACCGAATTGGACAGCAGGAACTGCATGAACAGCCAGGAGGCCAGGACTTCCCCGCTGTCCTTCTTGTTGAACAGGCACAGGGACGGACCCTGGGAGATCATGACCGGATGCTCCGGGTCATACTGGGGGATCATCCGGACCGCCACGGTGAACGGGATTCCCTCCCCGTGGATATCCGAGTTGGGAGATTCGGCTCCGACCCAGGTGGAACCCGCGGTCGAATCGATGCAGAAGATGCACTGTCCCCGGTTGAGATAGTTGGCCGGATAGCTGGAGATGGCAAACGTGGAGAACGCTCCGGTCGCGGCGTGCTCGGATATGCCGAGCAGGATCTCACGCGTGACCGGGTTGAAGATCTCGATGTCCCCTTTGTCCGTGGAATACGGAGCGCCCCGCTGCTTCAGCATGGTGATCATCATATTGTCCGTGGACTTGTAGATGAACGGGATCAGGGTCTTCTGCCCGTTGATGAGGAAATTGCCTTCCGCGTCCTTCTTCATGGCCGCTTCGGACACCTCGAAGATCCAGTCCCAGGTCAGCACGTCCGGAACCGTATACCCCAGCTTTTCGATCATGTCCTGATTCATATAGCAGGCTTCGGACGAACGCATATAGGGCAGAAGGTACAGCGAGGAATCGATGTAGCATTCGTTCAGGAATTTGGGCACGATCTCTTCCCGGGTCGGGCCGTCGAACCTCAGTTCGCTCCCGCCCAGGCCGTATTTCGGATCGCTGACCAGGCTGTCCAGCGGGACCACGATATCCTGGCCCGTCTTGTAGGTCGCGATATGGTCCGGATAGGAAATGCACACGTTCGGCGTCGTACCGGTCCCGATATTCGTGATCACGTCCCTGTAAATCTGGCCGTAGTCGGTGTAGGGCGTCATCTCGATCCGGATGTTGGGGTACAGTTCCTCAAAGTCCCGGATGGCCTGCCTGTAGATCTCGGCCTGGAAATAGTTGGTGTCGTTCTTGGCCCAGAAGCGGACCGTATAGTTCCGGTCCGGGTCCAGACCTTCCGGAACCTTGAATGCGCCCCCGGAGTTCCGCCCGTGACATCCGGCCGCAGCCGGGACCAGCACAAGCAGGAGCAGGAGCAGGGCGATGCAGCGTCTGGTCATCCCTTGGTCCCTCCTCTGGCGACACCGGCCATGATCTTCTTGCGGAAGACCAGGAACAGGATGATCAAAGGCAGTGAAATGACCACCACCGCCGCCATCATCGCGGGTACGTTCTCCCGTCCGAACCCGTTTTCCCGGATCTCCTGGATCCCGTTGGAAACGAGGAAATAGGCTTCATTGTCCGTGATCAGTCTGGGCCATACGTACGCGTTCCAGCATTCGATGACCTTCAGGATCGTGACCGTGACCAGCGTCGGCGAGCACATGGGGATCAGGACCCGGCACAAATACCGGAAATCCGACGCCCCGTCCACTCTCGCCGCGTAATACAGCTGGTCCGGGACCGCTTCAAAGTTCTCCTTGAGCAGATAGATGTAGAACACCGACGTGACCGTGGGCAGGATCAGACCGGTGAACGTGTTCCGGAGTCCCCATGACGTAATGGTCTGGAAATTGGTGATGATGACCAGCTCGTTCGGGATCATCATCAGGGACAGGAACAGCGCGAACAGGACGTTTTTCCCGCGGAAGTGGAGTCTCGCGAACGCGAACGCCGCAAGGACGATCACGGCCAGCATCAGTGCGGTGGTCAGGAGAGTGTAGATCGTGGTATTGAGAAAATAACGGGCCAGGTTCGCCGCGCGGAAGGCCTCGGCATAGTTCTGGAATGTCGGCGGAATGGCAAAGAACCTGGGGATGTATTCATTGTTGTACGTGCCGTAGCTCTTGATCGAGGTGATCAGCATCCAGTAGAACGGAAACAGCACGACCAGAGCCCAGAACACGAGCAGCGCATAGGTCAGTACGCGCAGGACGCGCTCGGCGGCCGTCTTCTCCAGTCGGATCTCGGTATTGCGGATCCGGTCATCCCGGTTGTTTTGTGAAGCCGTCATGGTGCACACCTCCTCACATCAGCTGGGACATCCGGCGTCTGCTGACCAGCAGATTGATCACCGTGATGGTCAGGACGATCGCGAACAGGATGAGCGCCGCGGCCGAGGCATAGGAAGGATATCCTCCTCCCTCTCCGTACAGCATATCGTAGACGTAGCCGACGATGGTGTTCATGCCTGCGGCATTGAGGTTGGTCCCGAACAGGGCGACCGAGTCGCTGTAGGCCTTGAACGCCCCGATAAAGCCTGTGATGATCAGGTAGAGCAGCATGGGCAGAATGGACGGGAGCGTGATCTTGAAGAAGATCCGTGCCTTGCCGGCTCCGTCCAGCCTTGCCGCCTTGTAATACTCGTCGTTGACCGAGGCCAGCGCACTGGTCAGGACCAGGATCTTGAACGGAAGCACGATCCAGACCGTATAGAAGCACAGGACCAGCATCTTGGCCCAGTAGGGTCCGTCGATGAAGTCCACGGTCGGCCCGCCGAACATATGGATCAGGAGATTGACCATTCCGTCCGTGTATTCCGTCTTCTTGAACAGGATCATGAACACAAGGCCCACGGCCAGGGTGTTCGTGACATAGGGCAGGAAGAAGACGGTCTGGAAAAGATGGCGCAGTTTTCGGATGGAGCTGAGCGCGAGCGAGACCAGCAGGGCGAGTCCTGTGGACAGCGGGACCGTAACGGCCACCAGGATGAACGTGTTCTTCAGCGCCTGCAGGAAATACGGATCGTGCAGTACGTAGGAAAAATTGTAGAATCCGGTCCCGAACGAGGTCTGGGCCACCGAATTGTACCCTTCCTCCATCGAGTATATGATCACGTCCACCAAGGGATAGATCATGAAGAAACCCAGGAAGAGGATCGCCGGGAGCAGATACAGCCAGGCTTTCATCTGATTGCGGTGCATGGATTCCTCATCTCCTTATTTGACGAAATAGTGCCGGGCCAGGGTGCGGGACAGGCCGTCCAGTCCGGGAAAGAAGATCCGTTCGCTGACGTTGTACTGGTCCAGGAGGTCCCGGACATCCCACCGGATATCCTTGGACAGAATGTACCGGACCGTATGTTCGGTCGACTTCTCCAGAAACTCCTCCACGTTTTCGATCTGGGGAGGAATGACCGAGAAGAACGAATACTGGTTGATGATCCGCTGGTCCACCGAAGGGGGTTCGACCGTTACGAACGCCTTTCCGTCCATATCACGGTCGTAATCCGCGAGGGTAGGCGCCACGCTCTGCAGGGTCGTCTCCGTGAAGACATACGCGTTTTCCCTTTTCAGCGCATCCCGGTAGGACTGCGGAAGATTGCGGTTGAGATCGTGCATATCCACTCTCCAGATGACCGCATCCCGGTCTGCGATCTTGTCGAAATCGATACCGGAGTTGGCGAAATGCAATGCGATCAGGGGCGACCGGGTCCAGTCCAGAAGCCGGGTGGGCAGACCGTAATGCTGGCCCACCATCATCTGTTTCCAGACGGAGGAACTGAGCGTAGGGTCCTCATGGGAGGCATATTTGGTGAAATTCCGGAGAATGGCGGACTCCAGTTCGGCATGCAGGTGCTTGCAGTTGCGCCTCAGGCTCGTGGTCAGTTCGAACTTCGCGTTGGGCAGGCCTCTGTACAGATAGGAACTGCGCAGCCGGTGAATGGTTTCATTGTAATGCTGGTCCGAGATCATGGCCATGACCTCTTCCAGTTTGTTAAGATAGACTGTCTGTATCATCTTTCTCTCCCAGCTGTCTGGCTTTCCTGCGGATGCGGGAAAGCGCGTTCCAGACCGATTTCGGTCCGGTTTTCAGTTCGGCCGCGATCTGGGCAGGCTTCAGGCCGTCCTTACACAGATCCAGTACCTGCTTTTCAAACGCGGACAACCGTCTGCGGATCTGCCGGGCCCATTCCGGAGAAATGGGTTTTGCGATCGCATAAGGCTTCGCGTCCGTTTGGGGCACGGTTCCCTTTTCGGCACGTTTCTTCGCTCCGGCATGCCGCAGATAGGTCACGGCCGCATTGCGCGTCACGATTTTGGCATACAGACCGAACGTCACTTTCCGTTCTTCGGGACGGAATGTGTTCACGGCCTTGACAAAGGCAATCTCGATTTCCTGCCGCATATCCTTGCGGTCCTCACTGCCCGGCAGGTCCCGGGCGTACCGGGAGACCGTGGCCGAAAGCAGCGGCTGATACAGGGAAAGCAGCCGGGCCAGAGCGGGCGAATCCCCGCTGCGCGCCTGTTCGAGCAGTGTCCGGATCTCGTCTTCCGACGGAGATTCCGGATAGGGGTTTTCTTTAGGTGCCATCCGGTCCGCCTTTCGCATTGAACAGATAGTTCAGGTTTCCGGACAGCAGTGCCATCTCGCTGCGGTATACGGTATCCGGTTTCGACATGAACTCGTCCCGCATGCGTACGGCCCGGTCCATGGAGTCCAGGGCCATACGGATACTGAGCAGAACGACTTTCTTCTCGGTCAGTTCACAGAACAGGTCATACTGACCGTCCGCCCGGCGTTCGATTCGTGCGCTGGCAATGACGCCCCGCTTCTTGAAATCCAGATACCGGAGCGCTCCGGTCAGGGCCTCGTCCAGGAGTCTCTGCAGGATATCCGAATGGAGCTGCTCGGCAACAAGCCTGCCGCGGGGGGTGACTGCGTATTCAGGGTCCCCGTCCGCATTGACGGTTTCCGCCCGGATCAGTTCCTGCTCGATCAGTTCGTTGAACGCCTCCGCAAAATCCAGATAGAGAACGTAGTCGGTACGCATGACAATATCGTTGACGGACACAAAATCCAGCGGATAGTTGATGTTCATCATGAGATAAAGCACGAAGATCTTAACGTTGGCCGGGCCACCGATTCGGGTTGCCATACCGGTCACCTCCATTCTGTCCTTGAAAAGCGGACAAATTTCCCTATTTTCATTTTAGCACACGCGCGGGCGGTTTACAATGACCCGCCCGCAAAGAACGAAAAAAAACGGCCGCCCGAAGGCGGCCCGGAATCCGATTATTCAGCTGTAAGATCCACTATGACAGTCTTGAGTTCACCTTCCACGGTGGCAGTGAACAGTTTGACGCGGACGCAGAACGCGCCGGTCGTAGCGGTCTTGCCGAATGCGCCCTTGACGCCCTCGGAAGAATAGGCGCTGGAGGTCAGCGTAAGCGGTGTGCCCGAGCTCGGATCGATCTCGAACGTGCCGGTGAATTCGCCGACGACCTTGGAATCGAGATCATAGTCGGTCTCCAGATACTTGGCCTTTCCTTCTCCGACTTTCAGTGTGAAGGTTTTGTCGCTGTTGAGCTTGAGGGAGATCTCGTTGCCCAGGGTTCCGTCGACCTTCTTGAAGCCGCCCTTGTATTCCGTTCCGTACAGGTTGGCGGGAGCGAAAGTCAGATTGAAGATGTTGAAGACAGCGGGGTTGGACTTGACTGCGACGTTGATGGATACCTGTCCGTATCCTTTGCGGGTCACGACGCCGTTTGCGTCAACGGAAGCAACGGTCTCGTCGCTCACGACCGAGAACGCGATCTCATCGATCTTATGACCGGACTTCAGTTCGATTACGGTCTTCAGGTCAAACGTCTCGTCACCGACAGCCAGACGATGGGTCTCCTTGAGGGTGAAAGGTGTAAGCAAATCCACCACATCCTGTTCGGTCTCATCCGAAACAGGAGGCTGGGTCTCCTTGGCGGGAGCGGGCTCGGCTCCGCAGGCGCAGAGCGTAAGCAGGAACAGTCCGGCCAGAAGAGCAGCAAGAAATTTTTTCATGGAATTTCTCTCTTTCTTTGGGTATATTTCCATAGGCGGACCGTTTGGCTCCGCATAGGTTCTGATGGTGTGGCGTCACAGACACTTTCCGGTCGGTGAACCCGATTTTGAAAAAATGCATGTGAACTACTCATGACTGAAGTCACGAGCTTCGTGTTGAGTTAGCAAACACGGGGTGGACACACACCCACTACTCCCTGTTACGGGAAATACTTTATGGTTTTGAGCCT
>JAFYHA010000072.1 GCA_017539425.1 Clostridia bacterium | reverse complement strand
TCCTCGGTTTCGGTTTCTCCGCAGGCACAGTCTCTGTGATGGTGAGTGCCGTCCTTGGAATCCGTCCAATCGCCAAAGGTGTGGTTCTCGGAATCCGCCGGGATGGTCTCGGTCTTGGTCGCACCGCAGACCGTGCAGGTGAAGGTTCTCACGCCGGTTGCCGTATGCGTGGCCGCCGTGGTGACCTCACCGTTGTTCCAGGTGTGTTCTTCGGTTTCGGTTTCACCGCAGGCGCAGTCTCTGTGGTGGTGAGTGCCGTCCTTGGAATCCGTCCATTCACCGAAAGTGTGGTTCTCGGAATCCGCAGGAATGGTCTCGGTCTTGGTGGCACCGCAAACCGTGCAGGTGAACGTTCTCACGCCGGTTGCTGTATGCGTGGCCGCCGTGGTGACCTCGCCGTTATCCCAGGTGTGTTCCTCGGTTTCGATTTCGCCGCAGGCACAGTCTCTATGATGGTGAGTGCCGTCTTTGGAGTCGGTCCAGTTCCCAAAGGTGTGGTTCTCGGAATCCGCAGGAATGGTCTCGGTCTTGGTCGCACCGCAGGTCATACAGGTCAGGGTCAGAACACCTTCCGTGGTATGGGTAGGCTGAGTGGTGATCTTGCCGCTGTTCCAGTCGTGACGGTCCGTCTGGACTTCTCCGCAGGCGCAGGTCCGGTAATGGGTCTTGCCATCCTGAGAGTCGGTCCATTTGCCGTAGGCGTGCGTGGTGGTCTTGGGAATGGTTTCCGTCTTGGTTCCGCCGCAAACGGTGCAGGTATAGGTCCTGACACCTTCTGCCGTGTGGGTCGCCGCTGTGGTGACCACACCGTTGTCCCAGATGTGGTCTCCGATTTCGGTTTCTCCGCAGGCGCAGTCTCTGTGGTGATGTGCTCCGTCTTGGGAGTCAGTCCATGCGCCGAACTCGTGCTCACCCTCACCTCCGGCCGGAATGCTTTCGGTCTTGGTGGCCCCGCAGATCGGGCAGGTGTAGAGTTCCTGACCCTCCTGAGAATGCGTAGGCTCTTTGATGACAGAGACGAACTGCCACTGATGTCCGGCTTTTTCAAATTCGCCGCATTCGCAGTAGCGGTAATGGTGGAAGGAATCTTCTGCATTCGGTTCCCAGTCGCCGAAGGTATGGTCTTCCAGATGCGGAATGACCCGGTAGTCCCGGTGACCGCATTCCGAGCAGATGTAAACTTCGTATCCGTCCTTCAGATGAGTGGGTTCCAGCGTGTCGATGGGCCATTCCAGATAGGTATGTTCCTCTTCACAGGGAACGGACGGCATACCGGTTACGGAAACGCGTGTATCCGGACAGCTCAGGTAATAATAGGTCTCCGGACGGTACAGGTCGATCTGTACGTTCTGATGGACCTCCTCCTCGTTCCAGTCACGGTATACGAGTTCCCAGGTCCAGACGTCCGTGCCGTCAGTGGGGTCATCGAAAAAGATCAACGAGCTGCTCTGCGGGACGCGGATGGTGGAATAGTAATTGTATGTTTCGTTGGGACTGTATGCTTCGGTACGGACGAAGCCGCCTTTCACATACACGTCCGTGAATTCTTCGTAGGTTTCTCCCTCTGCAAGCCAGACGGCCGTGATATAGACATCCTGGCAGATCCAGTAATTCGTTTTGTAATAGACGTCCAGGTCCTTGCTGATCAGTTCCCGGGTGGTGCCGTATTCTCCGGACATTTCCAGATACCAGCCCGCGAAGGACATTTCGTCCTCTTCAGGATTGCACTGGGTGGTCAGATGCACGACTGTGCCGTGCGGAAGGCGGTAGAGGCTCAAATAGGAAGTCCAGGCTTCGTCATCAGCGGGAGCGGATCCGCCGTCCCCGGAATCACTCAGGACCTGCTTCACCTGTGCATAGTCGGTATTGGTCATGGCGCACACGGAAGTGTCCATAGGCTTATAGACCGGATGGATATCCGCGTCTCCGGTCACGGTATACGTCTGTGAAACAGTCTCACCGTTTGCGTCCACGAATTCGGAGAAGACCAGGTCGCCGTCATAGTAGCGCCCCGGGATCAGCGTAATGTCGGTATAGAGGGGAAGATCCGCGGAGGTCAGCCGGTCCGAATTGTTGGAGATTATGAACGTACCGCCGGTGACGGTGATATGTCCTGTCCCTTCGGGCCTGTGGGTGGCGCAGCGGATGTACATGGGTCCTGTGGCCAGATCGGTAGGCGTGTTCACGGAGATCTGGGTCAGGGTGGAAAACAGCGTCCAGGACCGGGTTTCGAAATCCCACATTTCCCATCCGTCGAAGACACGGTTTTCCGCAGGCGTGTATTTCAGCGTAACGGTGCCGTTCGATGTGGTCGTGGTGACCGGGAACATTCTGGAATTGTTGGTATAGCTGACGTAGCTGCCGGTCTGCTCACAATTGCCTCCGCAAAGGATGCGGACGCCGGTCAGCCTTGTGGGTTCATCCAGTGAGAATGAAGAGGACAGGGCGTTTCTGGTCTGAAACAGGACCACAACGTTCTGTACCAGTTCGGAGGGACAGCAGTAGCCGTGTTTCGTGCTTTCGTCCAGACCTTCGTATTCCTCATCGGTGATCATGGTCGTGCAGCGGCTCTGATAGTTCAGGGTGCGGAAATAGGTGGATCCGTCATCCACGGCGAACGTGCATCCGGTGGCATTGTCCACGCTGACATACACGTAGGCGCTGTCCGAGACCTTCTTGCGATAGGTCGTGCCGTCCTCGACCGAGTGATGGAGCACATCGTTCGCGTCCGTCCAGGTGTAGCCCATGGGCACATGCTCGCGGTCGATCTCCCAGTAGCCGAGCTGGTCACCGGTGGTTAAGAAGGAGTCCGGCTCCAGGCTGGTCGGGATCCGCAGTTTGTTGAATGCGTCCGCAAAGAAGCTGTGATAGCCGTGAAGGCTGGAGGCGCGGGCGCTCATGGTATTGCCCATTACAAAGTTGCCGTCGCTGCCGATGGCAAAGTCCGGGGAATCCAGCAGTTTTTCCCAGTCCTCGAACGTATATCCGTACGCATAGACACCCCACTGGATCTCGGGGGTGTACGTGCCTTTGGACTGGGTCAGGTAGATGGGCTTGCGTGTGGAAGGATCATGATCGTCCTTGAACATGAAGACGAAGGACTGACCGTTGTCCGCGGTTCCGGAATAGACGTATCCGTACTGGAGTGCCCAGACATAGACGTCACGGCCCTGTTCGTCGGTAAAGTTATAGTATTGTTCGTTGTGGGTGACTTTCTGCCCTTCGGTGGTTAGGAAGTTGACGTAGCGGTTGTCGAGAAACGCCTTCAGGTCCGGTTCCAGATACCAGTACTCCTGTTCCTCGTCGCAGTATCTGCACTTGTGGGCGCGGATGCCGTAATTGCCGTTTTCCGAAGGCTCCACGATGCGGGAAGCGCCGTCGAACACATGATCCGGCACCGGGTCCGTGCTGATCGTGGTCACATAATCGCAGTCCGTGCATTTCACCTTGACAAGGCCGGGTTCCGTATGGGTCGGCTCCCTGAGCACTTCACGGACGGTGAAATTGTGTTCCGCCTCAAAGGAGTCCCCGCAGATTTCGCAGGTGCTGACATGGGTGTGCTCATCCACGGGAGCGGACATACTGTAGTTGTGTCCGTTGTAGTAGGTCTGCAGTTTGTACTGGATATCCCCGACGGTATTGGTGCGGACCAGAACGTTTCCGTTCTCACAACCTCCTGCGGCCAGTACGGACCAGTCCGAGAAGGGGTAGTCCATAGTGTCCTCGAACACGGGGTAGAAATACTCGCTCTGTCCGACATAGAGCTGGAACGATGCGTCGGGGATGACGGCATTCCTGTCCGTCCTCCATTCCTTGAAGACCCGTCCTTCCTGTTCGGAGACGCAGATGAGAAGTATGTCTCCGGCCTGCGGCGCTCCGGTCAGTTCCTCCCCGGTAGTCAGAGAGGTCACCGTTCCTCCGGTAACCACGATCCGGATGTCGGAATCCTCATTTTCGGCGGGCTCACCGCCGGAAACGACACCCGAACCGGGATCGTCATGTCCGTCATCGCCGCCTGCCAAGGCGGAAATGGGAAAAATGCCGATCAGCATAAAGCAGCTCAGCACCAAGCACAAAAATTTGAGAAAACGGGTTTGCATGTGCACATTCGGCCGCGTGGAACCGCACGAGGCCTCCTCCTGTCAGAAGTTGGGACAGATCCCATCGATATCATATCCCTAATTCTATCATAGAATTTAGATATACTCAAGAACCTTGAGAAAGAAAGGGACGACCCGTTTGTAAATCTTGTGTGACCAAAAAGCGGGCACAAACCACTTTTTGAAAAATGGGGGTTGATTTTCGGGGGAAAGTGTGCTATACTGCCAAAGCAATGGAGGCGTAGCTCAGTTGGTTAGAGCGCATGCTTGACATGCATGAGGTCATTGGTTCGACCCCAACCGTCTCCATCCAAACCCCTTTTGTCCAATCGGACCGAGGGGTTTCTTTTTTGTTGAACGGCGTGAAGGCTTGTGATATAATCGGGAGTGAGAAACCGGTGTTTGCGGAGGCCATATGTACGAACTCATTCAAGTCACGGATACAAGCTACTATGTCCAGAGTCCGGCCAAGATCGGACTGTACAGGGCTTCCCAGGACGAGGTCTATCTGATCGACAGCGGGAACAACCGGGATGCCGGAAAGAGGGCCAAACGGATCCTGGACGCCAACGGCTGGACGCTCAAGGCGATCCTTAACACGCACTCCCATGCGGATCACGTCGGAGGCAACCAGTATCTGCAGAGCCAGACCGGATGCCGGATCTATGCGCCCGATATCGAGCGGGTCTTCGCGGAACATCCGGTTCTGGGGCCGGCATTTCTATATGGAGGTTTTCCGTATCCGGAACTCAGGCACAAGTTTCTCATGGCGGAGAGCAGTGAAGTGCTCCCGCTCGAGGATTCCTGCCTGCCTGAGGGAATGGAGAGGATCCCGCTGCCGGGCCATACCTGGGACATGACGGGTTTCCGGACGGGAGACGGGATCGTATTCCTAGCGGATTGCCTGTCCAGCGAAGCGACCCTTGAAAAGTACGGGATCAGTTTTCTGATTGACGTACAGACCTATCTGGACACCCTGCAGAAAGTCCGGGACATGGAGGCAACTCTTTTCATCCCGTCTCACGCGGACCCAACGGAGAACATCGCTCCGCTTGCCAGGCTCAATATGGACAAAGTGTATGAGATCGCGGATACGATCCTCGGGATCTGCCGGGAGCCTGCAGACTTTGGAACTGTTTTGCAGAAACTGTTCGAACGGTATCAGCTCAATATGACTTTCGAGCAGCACGCGCTGGTCGGCAGCACAGTCCGGTCCTATCTGGCCTGGCTGAACGTACAGGGCCGTCTGCAGGTCGAGATCGACCGCAACCGCCTCGTATGGCGGGCGTGAACGATTTTTTGGACCGGAAGAAGGACCGGCCGGAAGTATCGGAGTAGGGCATATGCATTTTGGCTTTTCTTACGTCGGGCTTGTATTTCTTCTCATGCTGTTCATCCCGAATCTGTTCTGGACGAAACACAGGCCGAAAGGATATGACGGGTATTCGAAACACGAAAACCGGGTACTGCTGATGCTAGAGCGGATCGGAGAGATTGCGGTTTCCGGCCTGGTTCTCATCTTCAGCGATTTCAATCCGCAGGGGCTGTCCCCTTGGCTGCTTTGGCTCGGGGCGGCACTTGCGTGCATGGCCGGATATGAGGCTTTCTGGATTCGCTATTTCAGAAGTCCGAAGACGATGCGGGATTTTTATAGTAGTTTTCTGGGCATTCCCGTGGCCGGCGCGACGCTTCCGGTCCTTTCCGTCCTGTGCATTGCGGCATATGGAAAGAACCCGTTCCTGCTTGCGGCAGGTATCCTTCTGGGTGTCGGACATATCGGAATCCATCTGATGCACAAAAAGGAAGCGGAGCAGCTTGAACCGATTTGCCGGGAACATGGTTTCACGGGCTCCGATGACCTAAAAAGACCGCACCAGTAAATAAATCCGTAAAATAATTACGGATATAGCGGACGCCAAATACCGCGGCTTCTGCGGACACTCTTGCGGAGGATTATGTAAAAACCATGCTGCTCAGAATCGATCAATTCCAACAACTTGATGCCAGGATGCTGATGGACGTCTATGCCGAAAGTGTGCTGGAAAACACGGAGTATTTCTTTCCGGATGAGAAGGACAAAAGGGTGGCCGTGCAGAAGGCGGAAACAGGGTTCCTGGAGTATCTCCGGACCGGATTTTTCACGCTTCCCGGGTCTCAGTACTGGATCTGTGAGATCGGCGGGGTTTATGTCAGCGCACTACGGACCTACCGGCTCGAACCAGGTCTGTACTACATGGAAGCGCTGGAGACACATCCGAAATACCGGAGAACGGGGTACGGTTCCGGACTTCTTGCCGGTGTTGAGGATGCGCTTAGGAAAAACGGACCCTTCCGCCTTTGCAGCTGCGTCAGCAAAAAGAACACAGCCTCTCTCAAGACACATGAGAAAAGCGGGTTCCGGATCGTATCCGATGCGGGATTCGACTATCTGAGCGGGGAAGCCGATAGCCGCGATTACGGAATGGAATACTCGTTTCATGGAGAGTGACAGCATCCGAATGGCCTGCCTGGTTTCGTGAAGATACGGCAGTTTTAGGGGAAAGACTTATGGAGAAGAAAGAAACGATCCTCAACTACATAGAAGAGACCTATCAGCCGGAGGCAGTCATCATCTACGGTTCGTTCGCGAACGGGACGGCAGGCCCGGGCAGTGATTTTGACGCGCTTGTGATCGCGGATCACGGGAAGACGCATGATTCTTCGGTCATCGACGGAACGGTCCTCGACGTATTTGTCTATCCCCCGGAGCAGTTCCGGTCCGACTATGACCCGGAGGAGTTTGTCCAGATCTGCGACGGGAAGATACTTTGCGACCGGAACGGAGCCGCCGGGAGCCTGCAGCAGCGGGTCCTGGATTATATCCGGAACGTTCCGCGGAAAAGCTGGGAAGACATCCGGGAAGAGATCCGCTGGTGTGAAAAAATGCTTGCCCGGACCGCGAGAAAGGATGCTGAGGGGGATTACCGCCGGCACTTGCTGCTTACGGACAGCCTCGAAATCTACTTTGACGTCAAGGGGCAGTACTACTTCGGCCCCGGGAAGTCCCTCCGGATCATGAAAGAGAGCGATCCGGAGGCCTACGGGATCTATGCGAAGGCACTGCGGGAATGCACGTGTGAGAACCTGTCCGAATGGATCCGGTTCTTATGCCGGATAGGGGGTGACGTATGAAACACAGATGGGTAAGGATCCTTATCATCTCGGTCGCCGCGGTCATCCTGGCTGCCGTTCTGGCCGCATCCGCCGCCATGGTCGTGCTTCATATCCGTACCACAGCGCTTCAGGACGACTATCTGTTTCTGTATGAAAACGAAAAGTACCGGACACCGGTACGGATCGACGGAGTCCGGGTGATCGAACAGGACGTTTCCTGCGGGTATGCTGTGATCGAGATTTTTTCGTCATGGAACGGAAACGGGATCACCGAACAATCCCTGTATGACGAGTACGGGAGAGTGGTCACGTCGACCGGAAAAGCGTTCTGCGCAGAGATGAACAAACAGTTTTCGGAATACAGCACCACGATGCACAGCTATCTCAAGAATTCGGAGCTGATTGCCCTGATCTATGAGAACCTGGAGGAGGGGATTCCGGTGCCGATCGAATGGGCCGCGCTCTATGACGGGGAATGGACCCTGCATTACTCGTTGGTCACAGGCATCGATATTCCCGGGAATAAGGTTACCGTTGCAAATCCTTACGGGTACGTGGAGGAAATCGAACTTTCGGAGTTTCTGGACAGGACGAGCTTCGAGGCATACCGGAATATGCCGCTGTTCCTAAGACTCGGGTTTGCGTTCTGCATTTTCGAAAAGAACACCGTCTTCACGGTCAGACGGATCTAAGGCGACTAGAGTTGGGAATTGTTCAGGGAGGAGAGGTTCTTCATGAGTAAGACCAAAGCCATCGTTTTTGCGCTTCTTGCCGCCGTGTTCTACGCGGTCAATGTACCAGTCTCCAAACTGCTGCTGGAGCATGTGGGTCCGACGACGATGGCGGCGCTTCTGTATCTCGGTGCAGGAATCGGCATCGGGATACTGTCGCTGTTCCAAAAGAGGGACGGCAACAAGAAAGAGCGGCTGACCAAGCAGGATCTGCCGTTCGTGATCGGTATGATCGTCCTTGACATTGCCGCACCGATTTTCTTGATGCTCGGGATCAGTTACGGCTCATCGGCAAATGCATCCCTTCTTGGTAATTTTGAGATCGTCGCAACCACGGTGATTGCGCTATTCATATTCAAGGAAGCCGTGTCAAAGCGTCTCTGGGCTGCCATTGCGCTCATCACGCTGTCAAGCCTGCTGCTGTCCTTTGAGGGGACGGACAGTTTCAGCTTTTCCATCGGATCGCTCTTCGTGCTGCTCGCCACTGTCTGCTGGGGCTTCGAGAACAACTGTACCAGAAAGATCTCTTCCAAAAGCACCTATGAGATCGTGATCCTAAAGGGCATCTTCTCCGGGCTCGGAGCACTGGTGATCGCTCTGATTAAACGCGAGGCCTTTCCGGAACTCAAATTCATCGCGCTCGCGTTGCTGCTCGGGTTTGTCGCGTACGGACTCAGTATTTTTCTTTACGTGCGTGCGCAGAATATACTCGGGGCGGCAAAGACCAGCGCGTATTACGCAGTCGCACCTTTTGTGGGGACGTTCCTGTCCTTCGTTTTCCTGAGGGAGCCGATCACCTGGATGTATGTGGCCGCACTGATCGTGATGATCGGCGGATCCGTTCTTGTCGTGATGGATACGCTGGTCAGGCATCACGGGCATGAGCATACACACACGTTTACGCATACGCATGACGGGATGACGCACACGCATACGGTCACTCATACGCACGCGCATGACCATTATGTGACCGATGACCGGCACGGCCACCGGCATACGAGAGAAGAACTGGAAAAGTTACCGGGCGCGGCACATGGGGAAAACCCCGGGCTGACCCCGGAGACATACAGGGTACGACCGAAGGAGAGCGCATATGGAGATTACGATACGGAAAGTGAAGCCCGGTGACGAGAACACACTGGCCTATATCCAGACGGAAAGCTGGAAGGCTGCGTTCGTCCATATACTGGAACCGGACGTGCTGGCGAAGAATACCGATCTCCAGAGGTCCACAGCCATGTATCAGCGGCTTCTAGAAGGGAATATCGGGAACGGATACATTCTGAGTGTAAACGGAAAGCCTCACGCCCTGGCCTTCTGGGATGCGGCACGGGATGCCGATTACGAAGGGAAGGCGGAGCTGATCGCCATTCACAGCCTTCCGGAGAACTGGCGCAAGGGCTACGGCAGCCGGATGATGGACTATGTCCTGGAAGAGATCCGCCAATCTGGTTTTTCGGAAGTCGTACCGTGGGTGTTCCGGGACAATACGAATGCCAGAGCCTTCTATGAGGCAAAAGGGTTCAAGCTGACCGGAATCTCAAAACCGGCGCTCGGTACCGAAGAGGTACTGTATGCCCGGACCCTTGGACAGCCTTGAACGGCAACGGTCCCGGACAGGAAACAAGTGAAAGGATTGTACAATAAATGGAAAAACAGAACAAGACATCCAACAAGATCTATCAGGTTTCCACACTGCAGGCGCTGGCGCTCGGGTATACCAGGCCGGTCGTCACGGTGGAGGAGCTCCTCAGACACGGCACAACAGGTCTTGGCACATTTGAGAGCGTGGACGGTGAGATGATCGTCGTAGACGGTGTTTGCTATCAGGCCAGACAGGACGGATCCATTATCCGCGCGGATGCAAGTGCCGGAGTGCCGTTTGCAGTCGTGGGCTCACCGGAGAACGGAAGGGTCCTGGCTATGGAAAACCTGCCGAATATGGAGGCCATCAAGACAGAGCTGACCATCCGCATCGAGGAATGGTTCGGGCTGAACAGTATCCATATTGCGAAGATTGACGGCTTTTTTGACGTGATCCATGCACGCGCCGGGGCGGCATACCGTTCCCAGCATGTGACACTGAAGGATATCCTGTCCAAAACGCAGAAGGATTTTTCGTTTGAGAAACTGTATGGGACCCTGATCTGCGTATACTTTCCGGATTATATGGACGGAATCAACGCGGCCGGATGGCATCTGCATTTCTTGTCCAAGGACCGGAAACTGGGAGGACACGTGTTTGAAGTGTCCATGGGATCCGGAGAGTGCCTCTTGCAGAAGATCGACAGGATCGAGATCCAGCTGCCCAGGGAAGCGGCCTTTGACACGTATTCTCTCAAGGAAGCGTCCCAGGATGAGATCAAGCAGGTCGAGCAGGGCAAAAAGTGAGGATTGCGGAGACAGAATGTACGTGAATGTGCTTACGGTGAAGAACCGGCAGGAGTTCCGGGCCTGGCTTGCGGAGCATTCCGCATCGGAACCCGAGTGCTGGGTAGACGTGAAACGGGGAAGACCTGCAGACCCGGAACAGTTCTACTATCTGGATGCCGTAGAAGAGGCTTTATGCTTTGGCTGGATTGACAGCACGCAGACGGTTATCGACGGCGTAAGGATGCAGAGATTTTCACCGAGACGGAAAAACAGTCCGTGGACGGAACTCAACAAGGAGCGCGTCCGCAGACTGGAAAAACTCGGGCTGATGACCGATGCCGGCCGGGCGGTTCTTCCCGGTATGGGGCCACGAAGTTTCAGAGTGGATGCGGACATCGAAACGGCATTGAAGCAGGCGCGCGTATGGTCCAGGTTCAAGTCCTTTCCGCCTTTGTACCAGCGGGTGCGGGCCGGAAACATTTCTTTCTACAAGAAGCGAAACCCGGATGCCTACGAGAAAATGCTGGCGCATCTGATCGAGGAGACCCGAAAGGGGCAGATGTTCGGGGAATGGAACGACTATGGAAGACTTGTGAACTACATCGGCGAGTGAAATTGCCGCTGTAGTTCATTTCTTTTTTTTGGCGCAATTGTGAAAAACACAGTCGAAAACAGTAGCGCAAATGTGAAATTCATCGCCAAAAAGCTTTCGGAAATGTGAGAAACGCGGTCAAAAACAGTGGCGCAAATGTGAAAATCACGGAGAAAGAGCTTTCGGAAATGTGAGAAACGCAGTCAAAAACAGTGGCGCAAATGTGAAATGCAACGAAAAAAAGGCCGTACCAAGCCATGAGACGAGGTAAGGCCTTTCCTATTACGTTTGAGAGAGATACACTCAACCCAACTGGGCCAGAGCTTTCTCGAGACCGGCCTTGGTCTCCTGATACTTGCCGAGTTTTTCACGTTCGGCATCCACGACAGCGGCCGGAGCCCGGGACACGAAATTCTCATTGGCAAGCTTTGCGGTCACGCGAGCGATTTCAGCATCCAGTTTGGTCAACTCTGCATTCAGTCTGGCGCGTTCCTTGTCCAGATCAATGATGTCGGATAGCGGCAGGTAGATGGTGGCCGCATCCGTAACAATCTGAACCGCGGAGTCAGGATTGACCTGATCTTTGTAGAAGGATTCCGCAACTACGATATCAGAAGCGCTGGCGAGTCTCTGGAAGAACGGGAAAACGTCTTCCGTGAACGTGGAGGCGAATTTCGTAGCCAGATAGATCTTGGCCTTTCGGGAGGGTGGAACGTTCATCTCATTGCGACGCGCGCGGATGGCACGAATCGCAGTGATGACGCGGTCCATCACGTCGGAGGCCTCCTCAAAGACCAGATCCTCGCGGACGGACGGGAAGCGGCTGATCATAATACTCTCCAGATCGCCTTCCGCACCGTGTGGCAGGGACTGATAGATCTCTTCGGTGATGAACGGCATGAACGGATGGAGCATCTTGAGAATAGCGATCAGGACGTAGCAGAGTGTCTGCTGGGCCACTTCCTTAGCCTGCGGGTCTTCGCCGTTCAGGCGGGCCTTGCACAGTTCGATGTACCAGTCACAGTAGATGTCCCAGGTAAAGTCATAGATAGCGGTCAGTGCCACACCAACTTCGAAATTGTCCAGAGCGCCGGTAACGTTGGCCACGGTCCGGTTGAGGTGTGTCAGGACCCAGCGGTCCTCGTTGGAAAGAAGTGCGGTATCCGGGAGAGCGACGTTTTCGATGGTGAGGTTCATCATCACGAAGCGGGCCGCATTCCAGAGTTTGTTGGCAAAGTTCCGTGCCGCCTCAATCTTTTCATCCGAGAAGCGCATATCGTTTCCGGGGCTGTTTCCGTTTGCCAGGGCGAAGCGGAGCGCGTCTGCGCCGTATTTGTCGATGATCTCCAGTGGATCGATACCGTTGCCCAGGGATTTGGACATTTTCCGTCCCTGAGCATCCCGGACAAGACCGTGGATGAACACATGATGGAACGGGATCTCGTGCATATGCTCAAGACCAGAGAAGATCATTCTGGAGACCCAGAACGTGATGATGTCGTAGCCTGTGATCAGGACGCTGGTCGGGTAGAACTTCTTGAGGTCTTCCGTTTCGTCGGGCCAGCCCATCGTGGAGAACGGCCACAACGCGGAGGAGAACCAGGTATCCAGAACATCGGGATCCTGTCTTACGGGAGAACCGCAGTGCGGGCAGACTGTGATATCGGTCTTGGAGACCGTCATCTTGCCGCAATCCGGATTCTCGCAATAGAAAGCGGGAATGCGGTGGCCCCACCACAGCTGTCTGGAGATACACCAGTCCAGGATATTCTCCATCCAATTGAAATAGTTCTTGCTGAACCGTTCAGGGACAAACTGGACTCTGCGGTCGCGGACACACTCGATTGCCGGTTCGGCAAGCGGTTTCATCTTCACGAACCACTGATCCGACGTCCAGGGTTCCACAACGGTTCCGCAGCGGTAGCAGACGCCGACGTTGTGCTGCAGAGGTTCCACCTTGAGCAGGTAGCCCTGTTCCTCCAGATCCGCGACAAGGGCCTTGCGGCAGGCGTTGCGGTCCATACCCTCATATTTTCCGGCTTCCGCGTTCATCGTCGCGTCGTCGTTCATGACCTTGATCTGTTCAAGGTTGTGGCGCTGGCCAACCAGGAAGTCGTTGGGGTCATGAGCGGGCGTGATCTTCACGCATCCCGTTCCGAATCCGATTTCCACGTACTCGTCGGCAATGACGGGGATCTCCCGGTTGACGATGGGAAGGATCAGAGTCTTGCCGATCAGGTGGCGGTGTTCCTCGTCGTTCGGGTTGACGGCCACGGCCGTATCGCCGAACATGGTTTCAGGACGTGTGGTCGCGATCTCCACGTAGCCGTCCTCGCCCTTGATCGGGTATTTGATGTGCCAGAACGAGCCTTCCATATCCTTGTACACGACTTCGGCGTCGGACAGGGCGGTCAGGCATCTGGGGCACCAGTTGATGATCCGGTGTCCGCGGTAGATCAGACCCTTGTCATAAAGATTGACGAAAACTTCGCGGACCGCGCGGGAGCAGCCTTCATCAAAGGTGAAGCGCTGGCGGGTCCAGTCGCAGGAAGAGCCCAGCTTCTTGAGCTGATTGGTAATGCGCGTCTCGTATTTGTCCTTCCAGTTCCAGACGCGTTCCAGGAATTTTTCGCGGCCTAAATCGTACCGGGAGAGACCTTCTTCTTCACGCAGACGCTCCTCCACCTTGATCTGGGTAGCGATGCCGGCATGGTCTGTTCCGGGGATCCACAGGGTGTTGAAACCCTGCATTCTCTTGTACCGGACCAGAATGTCCTGGAGAGTCTCGTCCAGGGCATGACCCATATGCAGCTGCCCGGTCACGTTGGGTGGCGGGATGACAACCGAGAATGACGGCGCGGGATTCTTCACATCGGGTGTGAAATAACCTTTGTCGGTCCAGTTCTGGTAGATCCGGTCCTCAAATTCAGACGGACTGTAGGTTTTGGGTAGTTCGTTGTAATTTTTCATATCATCCATTCCCGCGTCCCGTTTTACACGGGCAATGCGGATCCTTTCCAAAAACAAAAAAACGCCCTGAGATCAGGACGTCGAAACGCGGTACCACCTGACTGAATCGGCATGGATGCCGAAACACTCAAATCCTTAACGCGGAAAACGGCGCGGACTACTCAAACGTTCACCCGCACGGCTCCAAGACGACTTCACCGCGATTGACTGACGGATTCTCAGCAAAACATCCGCTCTCTGGACAGCGCCCGCGGCTACTCCTTCTTTTCGTAGCCTTTGCTTTGGAATTGACGGCATACGCCGCAATCCCCATTATTATAATGCGGGGACATGGTTTTGTCAACTACCCAAACGGATTTTGAAACAGCATCGATTGCTCGATTGCTGACCACAATTATAAGATTGAATACTGAGGTATGTGTGTTTGCTTCGACAGGAGGGGTGATAATTTTATATTGCACATCTTTCAAATTTTGAGTATAATGAAGACAACTTTTCTAATTCTCTATGGATTTTGAACCGGTGAATGTATTGAATCCTGATTTGATGATATTCTTAGATCCGATTTGCTTCTTTTTTTGATTCTCTCAACAAAATGTTGAGTTAATTCAACATCTTGTTGCTTTACATTTTGTTGTGTGGGGATGATAATTGAGGTATCAAATCAGAGGGAGGAAATAATCAATGATTTCCGAAAAAATTAAGCAATTAAGAGAAAACGCAGGAATGACGCAAAAGACCTTAGCTGAAAAACTTTGCGTTTCTCCACAAGCGGTATCCAGATGGGAGAGCGGTGACACCGAGCCATCGGCGGCCACGTTGGATGCAATTGCCACGATTTTTGGCGTTACACTGGATGAATTGTTTGGACGCGAGCCTCCGAAGCCTGAGGTCGTTGTAAAAAAGGAAACCGTATTTACGGCTGCTCCCGCAGTCCTGGGCGTATGTGACACCTGTAAAAAAGCAATTACGGATCCCGGTGACTATATCACCGTTACGCATTATTCCGGAAGGACGCGTGTGGAAAGTTGTCGGTGCAAGGCCTGTGATGAGAAAATCAAAGAACAAAAACACAGGGCTGCTGTTGCCCATGGTATCGAGTGCAGAAAAAGGTCGTTCATTTGGGGTGGAGTCATAACGGGCACTCTTATGATTATTGCTTTAGTTACAACAACCGCCTTGAACTTGAATATTGGTATTGTCATCGGAGCTACAGCAGGCACGTTGCTTTTCTTTCCGTTCTTATCCTGTCTTTTTTTGAAGAACAATTTTGTTGAAGATATGTTCCTTGGCGTAGCGTCATTTGGCTTCGTGAGATTTCCGGGATTGATATTTTCGCTGGACTTGGACGGAATCATTTGGCTCTTGACCGTGAAGCTGTTGTTCTGGATCCTGGGATTTGCATTAGCTATTGCGGCATTCCTTCTTGCAGTGGTGCTGGGCTTGGTGGTGAGCGTCTTTGTGTACCCATATGCACTACGGAAAAGTATAAAGTATCCTGAAAAAGCTGAAATATAAAAACATATAAATCATAAGGAGATTTTGAAAAATGAAACGTATGATTCGCCTGATTGCGTTGCTCATAGTCATTGCTATGACCGCCTTCATAGTGGCCTCGTGCGGAAGCAGTGAGCAACCGGCGGGAAGCGAACCGGGTGGCAACCACGAAGCCGCAACAGAAGGCAGTGGTAACCATGATGTGGAAACTGTAGAAAAGTTTTCGGTAACATTCGCAAATACATCACTGGCAAACGCGATGATTGAAAAGGGCAAGACCTTATCAAAACCTGCGGATCCATCCAAAAGCGGATGCATTTTTGGCGGATGGTATACGGATCCGAACTTTCAAACAGAAGCCCAATTCCCGATAACCGTGAATTCGGATATTACGATTTATGCTCAGTTTTATGATTACCAGGAAGCTTTCCGCGAGGCTCGGAACAATACGATTGGGGACAGCGTTCCTGGATTTGAATATGATTATACGCTTAATGTAGATGTCAAGTATAGTTCATTGGATCTTCCTGGAAGAACTTCTGGATCTGCACAATACAGTCAGACCGGAGAGGTCGGCTTTTATGATTCGCATACTAACAGTGGAGTACTTTTTTATGATGGGTCTAAATACCAGATTCGCAGAGGCACTACACTACAAAAGATTTCTCTTGATAAAAATGACAGTTTGAATTCTTATTCGGTCGAAGAAGTCGATGCCAATTTTAAATATGACACGTCTTCTTTCGCCAAAGCGGTATTCGAATACGATGACGAACAGTTGATGTCAATCACTCCAACCAACAAGAAGGACGAATACAAGCTCAAGACCACAATGAATGTTTCTACGGCCATTGCAATTCTTGGTAACAATGTCAACGATCCTCTCGTTGTCATGGCCATTGGTGAACTTCCGGAGACATCGGTTGATACTGGAATGTATGTGACTTTTTCCGGTGGAAAGATTGCTTCCTATAGATACGAAATGAACATTGATGTGTCTACTATCCAGTTGTCGCTGGTATATACCTTGACATTTACTAGTTCTGGAACCGCAATGACGATCGTTCCCAGAACCTTTACGGGAATCGCTCTGACTCCGCAGGAAGTCAGCAATGAAACCAACGCCGCAGCAGCGGTGGTTAACGAGTTTAAAGGCAAAACGCAATCCGGCTATGATTTTGTTGTGAAAACGGGTGTGGATTTTGGCGTAGCAAATGCGGAAATCAATTCTACATTCAAAGGTTCAGCCTACAGAAAAGTTGATGCTGCTTCAGTATATTTCCACAACGATATAGAAATCGATAGCGATTATAAGAACGCTAATATGTATAAAGATGCCGGAATCGAAGATATCCACATCAAAGAAACGAGACTGGCCAACGGGGAAGTCCATCTGATTGAAAAGAAGTTACTGACTGACAAGACGCAGCAAGTCACGAATTTTGTTCCTAGCGACAAAACATCTTACTTCCTGTTCGATGTGCTTTCACATACTGGAACATATACATTTGCAGAAAAGACGACTAAGGACGGAATAACATCCTACTCCTTCGGCCTTTCCAATGCCGGCGTGGCGGAGTTGTTCAATTGGATGAATGATTCTTTGAATTTGGATCCGTTCTCCAGAGCGAGCGCCAAGGCACTTGTGTACGGTTCATTTGTCGAATCATCCGTCTTGGTCAATACTGGAAAACTTGTTATCAATATTAAGAGCGGCAAGTTGGATAGTATTCAGATTGTAGTAGAAGGTGATGTAACGACCTCATTCGCAGGATCAAGAGATTTCACGACTGCGGACAAGGCTCAGATCAAGCTTGACTACACTCTTACTCCGAATGAGGCCGGTGACTCTTTCGTTCCTTACGAAACGGTAAAAGCTGCAAAATGACACTGATCGAAATGCATTAATCACATAAAAAGCGACCAAGATCCTTGAAAGTAAGGATTCTTGGTCGCTTTTTGAAAGAGCGTGCAAGAGCATGACTCCTAATCTATTTTACAAGCTTCCTATGATTGAGTACCAGTAAACCAGCTGGAACACGACCTGGATCAGGTCTATGACCGTCCAGAACGTGACCACCTTTCTTGTGGAGATCCAGCTTGGATACCGTCTCCAGAAGAGGACGATGCCGAGCGAGGTCAGCCAGCAGGCCATGAACGCGAACATAAAGGGAAGGTAGATGTTGATGTAGTACTTGATGGTCTCGGACATCGTCATTTCGATGTCCCCGAAGATCAGGATGGCGAATAAAACCGTGAATACGGCGACCACGCCTGTCGTGACGTACATCAGGATCTTGCACAGCTTCTGCAGGTCTTCCCGTTGAGATCTCCAGATCAGCCGGCCTTTGTTGTCCTTCATGTTCTTCTTGTCTTCGGAATCTTCGTCAGACTTGGACTTGCGCTTTTTCTTTGCTTTGCCGTCAGGATTCTCGCTGTCGGAATTATTTTCCGGATTGCTGTCATCAGTTGGATTATCGCCTTCTTTTTTGGCTTCATCCCCGGCTTTTTCTTCGACTTCTTCCTTGCTTTCTTGCGTGGTCTCTTCCTTGCGTTCTTCTTCGGCCATGTGACATCCTCCTTTCCGTAAAAAACAAAAGAGCCTCTACCCGGGGTAAAGGCTCAATCAGCTGCTGATCAGAATCGAACTGATGACCTCGTCATTACCAATGACGTGCTCTACCGACT
>JAFYHA010000071.1 GCA_017539425.1 Clostridia bacterium | reverse complement strand
GATTGAAACCGCTACAGACGGCTCTCTTCGCACCAAATTGTTCTACTGTGATCCCATGGCTTCCGGTCAAAAAGGCAGTCTGGAGAACAAGCATCGGGAACTTCGGTACGTTTGTCCAAAAGAGGTCGATCTGGCTAGGCTAGGACTGACTTCACAAGACAAGATGAACCGCGTTCTTTCCCACATCAATTCTGCACCAGTCGATTCACTACATGGCAAGACGCCCTGGGAAATGCTGCATTTCTTTGCTGCAGATCTTGAGCAACGTTTTTTGTCATTCGGACTTCAAATAATAGAAAAAGATATGGTCCTACTACGGCCATATCTTTTGAAATAAACCTATAAGAAACTTGTCCACCGGGTACCCCCAATACTCGTCTTGTGGTGGAAGTTAGTCATCATTTTTAAAAAAATGGCTGATTTTCACCTTTTTGGCGTGGAAAGAATCTTATGTTTGTATGATCAGTATAGCACCTTTGACGAGAAAAATCAAGTTCTTGCAGGATCTGGTTCCCCTTTTTCTGCTTGGGTTGAATAGTAAAATCAACGCGCTTTACGGGGGGTAGGTAAGTGTTGAACTTAACTTTTCACTTTACCATTTGTTCTTATTGTAAAGTGAAAAGTTAAGGCCAAGTTATTAGAAAAAGTCAACTGGACCCCTTGGACTTTCCTTTGTATCCCGCACCTCCCAGGTTCTTTCTCCTTGACTTGTTTTCAAGGCTCGAGTATAATGTTTCACACAAGCCGTACATGAATGGGGGTGTTTCTATGGTCGAAATCACATTGCTTGGAACCGGTGGTACTTTGCCTGTCAAAGGTCGCTGGCTCTCTTCTGCTATGATCCGCTGTATGGGGACCTCCATCCTGTTCGATTGCGGCGAGGGTACACAAATGGCTGCGCGTGAAGCGGACCTTCCGCTTGGAGGCGTGGATATCCTTTGCCTTTCCCATTTTCACGGTGATCATGTCGCCGGTCTTCCCGGCTTTCTTTTGAGTATGGGACACGAGGGTCGCCGCACACCTGTGGATATCTACGGACCGGCCGGGCTTACCGAAGTGGTGACCGCGTTGCGCATCCTGGCTCCGTTCCTCCCGTTTGAGGTCCGTTTGCATGAGATCCGCACCGATCAGCCGGTCACGTTGCAGACCATTGGGCATCTGTCCGTCAGCGCATTTCCACTGGAACACAGCGTGCCTTGCCTGGGCTATACTGTAGATCTGTTCCGGCCAGGCCGTTTCAACGTAGAAAAGGCCCTGTTCAACCATGTTCCTCAGCCCCTATGGAGTCTTCTTCAAAAAACAGACTCTGCAACTGATGAAACAGGCAGAGTCTATACAAGGGATATGGTACTGGGACCGGATCGGAAAGGCATTCACATCCTTTTGGCTCAGGACACCAGGCCAACCGCACTTCTGGAAAAAATGATGAGCGGACGGGCCCTTTGTATTCTGGAGGGAATGTACGGAAGCGACGACAAGCGGGAAAAAGCCGTAGAAACGTTTCATATGACTTTTACGGAAGTCGCTTTCATGGCTTCTAGGGCAAAGCCTGACGAGATCTGGTTTACCCATTACAGTCCTTCTCTTCCCGACCCGGAAACCTATATCGAAGATGCCCAGACTATTTTCCCAAGATTAAAACTGGGCACAGACGGAATGAAAACAATCCTGACTTATCCGGACGATTCGGATTGCTGAGCCAAGAACTTGAGTCGGTCCAGCGCGGCCTGCAGGATGATCTGCGCGGATAAAGTGTCGATCACCTGCTTCCGTTTTGCGCCTCTGGTATTGGTCTCGTTCAAATATCGGGATGCCTCTTTTGTGGACAGGCGTTCGTCCAGCATTGCGACCGGACAAGTGATCTGCTTTTCCAGCAATCCTACAAATTTCTTGGCTCGTTCGGCACGGGGACCCTCCGTGCCGTTCATATTTACGGGAAGTCCAACGACTACCGCACTGATCCGGTTCTCTCTCACATAGTCCGCTACCGCGGAGGCGGTCTTTTCAATTCCGCCAGGGGAAATATACCCGATCCCGGATGCCAGGAGTCTGGAGGCATCCGACACGGCAAGCCCGGTCCTCACATCTCCAAAATCGACCCCGAGCACTTTGCCGTGCGTCTGCAATAATCTTTCCATTCGCTTCTCCCTTCCACCGCTTCGGGCGGTGGATTCTTTTCACTCGTTGCCCTGATACGCAAACAGTATGCTTCCATCCGTATACCCAGGCTGCACTGTGTACGGCTTTCCGGGGAACAGATCAAAGAAATTGTCCGAAGGTCCTCCATCCCGTCCGTCCAGGTCCAGGCAGACACCCAGCGTAAGGCAGTCGCAGGTATAGGTCAATGACCCGTCCGCCTCATGGCGGATCCGGATTTCCGCAGGCTTCAATCCTATTGTCTGATAAGGCTTGTCAATATACCGTCTCCTGGAAACAGGTTCCCCTTCCGGTGTCAGGATCGCGTAGGGAATCTCATCTTCGCCTACACCGGTGACTTCCGCAAGTGCTACGGACGCATTCGGGTTCAGCACAACGGTATCATGATAGGTCTGATACCGTCCGTCCGTCGTCATCACACCGTATTCGAGTTTTGCCTTCACCTTAAACGGCCGTTCGTTGATGCCCCAGTACAGATACCGGTCTTCCCCGTCCACCTTGGTGATATTGACACAGACCGGAGCAAAGGCACGACGCACAGGATGGAATGACGGCGTGCGGTTACGCAGATAGTCCACAATCGTCCAGCTGCGTACGGCCGGCCAGCAATCCTCATACATCCAGAAAATGGCAGACGATGAGGAATACATGCGCCTTCTGTAGTTGAGAATATACTCGCTGAGGCCCTCTCCCTGCAGGAAGCCTCCGTAATAGACATAGTCCCGGACGGGCATACCTTCCGTAGTCATACCGAGCTTTTCTTCCAGGAGCTGATCCGGACAGCTGCTGCTCTTGTCCGCAATGCTGTTGTCGTGAACGCTCCAGTCAAATGAATGCATTTCCTGCATTCCTTCTCCTAGGCATTCCATCATACAGGGCAGACTGGTCGGCCCCAGGATCCCGCCTTCGTTCGGAAACCGATCTTCAAAAGTGCGATATTTCCAGTAGTCCCGATCTCCAAATCCAATGCTCCAGGGATGCTGGTCCCCCACGAACGGGGAGTTTGCATCCGTATGGTCAAAGGACCACGGGCTGGACGGCTGATAATAGCGGGTCTCGCCTTCGGCCAGGAACATCTTGGGCAGCAGCCAGTAGTACAACTGTGCATCGGTGTATTTAGCCAGCCCCCAGTTGCACACCCCTTGCATCTGCCAATCAATCTCGTTGTTGCCTGCATAAATGACCAGGGATGGATTACTGGACAGCCTACGGATCGTATGCCGTACCTCAGACTCATAATTGCGGTAGAATTCATGGTCATTCCCGGGATAGTTTGCACATGCATTCACGAAATCCTGCCAGACAACAAATCCTTCTTCGTTGCAGAGTTCATAGAACTCATCGGTTTCGTACAGACCGCCTCCCCATACACGCAAAGCATTGAAGTTGGCTTCCTTTGCCCGCTCAATCAGCGTACGGTAGGTATCCTTTGTCAGTTTGGTGAACAGGATATCCGCAGGTATCATATTCGCCCCTTTTGCGAATACGGGTTCCCCGTTAATTTTGAGTATAAAGTAATTTCCCTTGTCCGGATGCTCGGACTGATCGATTTCAACCGTCCTGAATCCGACTTTTTTGCGAGTTTTCGAGACCTGCAAATCCTTTGAAAACACCGTAATATTCACTTCGTACAGTTTTTGCGGTCCATATCCGCGGACATACCATTTTTCCGGATCGTCCAGATGCAGTTTGAGGATGGCACAGTTCTCTCCCGCATGTGTAACACCGGTTGCGACCGTGCAGTCCCCTGTCTCCGGGATCTCAAGCTGTACCCGGTAAGGCAGCCCGTCCTCGGTCGCCTGCAGATACTGGCGGAGTTCCAGATCCCCGCTCCCGTCCTTTTCCACAGTGGCAAACAGCGCCGGCTCATTCCGGAAAATGCCGTTTGAAAACTCCAGCCCACAATCATAGACGCCAACGTTAGCCAGCCGCGGAGACCAGTCCCATTCAAAGGAACTTTGCGGCTTTCTTAGCCAGATCCGGCGTGTAAGCCGCATCGGGTCTCCTCCGAAATTGTTGGTCACAGGCTTGTCGGATGCCCAGAACAACCCGCTCTCCAGAACTACAGCAATCTGGTTTTCACCGGGTTTCAAAAATTCTGTCACAATAGGCTGATACGGTGTGTAAAAATTGTTATGACTGCCTACCTTCCACCCATTGACATAGACATCAGCCACAAGATCCAGTCTGGAAAACACAAGCCGGACCTGTTTGCCTTTCAGGTCCTCTTCGGTTATCTCGACCGTGCGAGTATACATCCAGCGGCACTCCTCAATGAAGCGTGCGTTGTATACATTATGACCCTTTGTAAGATCTCCGGTCACAAACTCCAGTGCTTCCTGGACCGTGCCCGGAACGGGAGCGTCATACGCCCTCAGGTATTTAGGCTCCCTGGGCCATTCCTCGTGGGCTCCCCGATCACCGGAGGAACCATATAGTTTCCATGTACCGTTCAATGAAACGTATTGCATTTTGCACCTCACATATATTGGCCAGTCGTTAATTGAATGAGCAAATCCTTGTCATCCGGCTGGTCTACCCCGTCCGGGGTCGACCGGTTCCGATGTGTCTGCCCGCATTTCTGACATCGGTAATAAATAATGAATCCTTTTCTGGGATCCGGTTCTGCAAAAAAGGGTTTCATCTCTCCCTTGCACTCGTTTGCGCGATCTCCGGGGAGAACATCCAGATGAAGACTCCACAGGCAGAACGGACAGTGGTCTCTGGACGTTTTTTTCAATGGAAGGACTGTTTTCCCGCAATGCGAGCAGATAAAGCCCTCATCATTCTTCGCAAAGCGTTTGTTCTCCATCACTGCGTAAACCTGTCGATAAAGCGCTCCAAAATTGTCTGAACAGCGGCAAAATCCGGTTCGGACTTGTCTCCGGGCACCATACATTCAAAGCAATGTCCGCCTTTGTGAGAATACACCAGTTCTCCCGGCGCTCCGCACTCATGATATCTGTCCATCAGAATTGCGGACGACACCGGATATACCAGGTTATCCATGTCCCCAGCGACCGAGAGGCAGGGTACGCTCTCAGCATTCACATACGTGACCGGGCTGGTCCTTTTGAAATCCTCCTCACTCATTTTGGGGAACAATTCCTTCATACTAAATTTCAACGTGACCGGTACGCCGTTTTCGTACAGCACCGTAGGCGGGCTGAGCGGAGCCGTCGCAATCACGCGGAAATCTTCTTCATAGGGGGATTCCTTTTTAAACAGATCATGCGGAGCCAGCGCCAGCATCAACGCCAGATGTCCTCCGGCACTGTGCCCGCTAGTCAGAATCCTGGTTGCGTCCACTCCCAGTTCTTTTGAGAACCTGGCCAGATACCGGCACGCGTCCATACAGTCAGATACAATCTGGTCCATATCGGCTCCGTCGACATTAAACCGATATGTGATGGAGGCTACGGCCCATCCCTTGGATCTGGCATACAGGCAGGATTGCGCGGAAAACCCGAGCATACTTTCTGCCGATCCCTCGTGCCATCCGCCGCCGGTTATAATCAGGTAAACCGGGGCCGGTTTGTCACCAGATACAATCGGGGGCTGAAAGATCATCGTCAGCGCTTTGACCGGGGTGACTTTAAATGTGAGCGTTTGCTCTCCCCTGTTGACCGGAATCGTAATCTGTTCCATTTTTCAACACCTCTCTTTTGTCCTGCTTACGCATACAGTTTCATCCATGTTTCCGCCAGACGGGCAAATTCAAACGCATACCCGTGCGGCCTTCCCTCAAACGTAATCATGGCATGCGTTCCATCCATCCGGGAATCCAGTTTATACACCGTTTCAGGTGGACAGACCGTATCGGCCGTGCCGGTCGTGATCACGATCGGGCAATGAATCCGGTGGGTATGGGCCAGCGTATCGACTACAGCCAGTTTCCGATAAGCTCCTTCCCGGCTTTTTTCCGCTTGAATCGCAAACGTCAGGATCGAATATGCTCCCCGGAGATCGGCAAGAGGATAGTCCGTCAGGAACGGTTCATCGGCGGCTATACATCGGATTCCGTGATCCCGGAACAACGACCCTGCCAGTATGGATGTTCCTCCTCCCTGGCTGCATCCATAGAACGAGACCCGGTCAGGCAAAACGGATTTCTGCTTCCATGCCCATTCCACAGCGCAGATCACACATTGGAGCCAGTCCATATATCCATGTTCCCGGTTACTGCGAAGCGTGTCCATCAGGACGGGCCAGGACAAGGTTTCCCGGTCCCTTTTGCTTTCGTCAAATCCGTTTGGCGTCCAGTATCCCAGCGGAGACAGATTCAAGACGTTGAATCCGCATGCGGCCATCGGGGGATGAACAGACAGTTCCCCGCCATATCCCGGCAGATGCACAACCAGAGGCGCAGGGCCGGAGATCGCTGCCTGCCAGACTCCAAAAAACACCGGCAATCCCTCATATTCGAAGCGCACAAGCTGTGTTCGTGCCTGATAATCACCGAAATCGTTAGCCCAGCCGTTATTCGGCAGAAGCTCTCCCTTCCCGGCCTTTCCATGCCCAGTGGCCCAGACCTTATCTATCCAGGCATCGATCTCCTTGGGCTCCGGATAGTACTCATACGGTTTTTCGCAACTTCCCATTACTATTCTCCATTTATCGATTTTCGTATTCTCTTTTAGCGACGGGCATATTTCGCATCTCCTCCGCTTTGGATCAGTGCATTCAGGCCTTTGATTACAACATCCTGCGGTTGATGCGCCATTGTGATCCTTATTCTGGTGAGGTTTCGTATGGCCTGTGCCAACCCGTTCAACCCGGACATTCCACCGGTCAGCATGATTCCAAAATCTCCGATGTCTGCGCAGAGTTCAGGGGGCGTATCCGCCAGGATCCGGCGTATCATTGCCGCCAAGGCTTTTACATATTCAGAAACGGGCTGAAGAATGTCCGCCGAAGCAACCCTGGCTTCACCGATTTTTTTCGTTTTCTCCTCCCGACCGATCACGGTCTTTTCCCCCATCGTCATCAAGGGACTTGCGGAACCGATCGTTCGTTTCAGATATTCAGCCAGTTGTTCACCAATCGTCAGTCCCTTCTCCAAACGGATCCGATCCACTATCGCCAGATCCAGCGCATCGCCCCCTACGGGTATCATTCCGAACTGAGCCACGTCACCCATGCTGATGACGGCAGCGCTGGACATCCCTCCACCCAGATCCAGAACCATGCACCCACGCACGTTGCGATACTGAAGTCCTGAGCCAACTGCCGCACAAATTGACGCATCCACCAGCGTGACTTTGCGGACATTTGCCCCGTATACGGCCTGTTTGATATTCGTAGCCTGCATGGCCGAAATGCCTCCGGGCGCACTCACTACGACTTCGGTCCTGGACAGCATTCCTCCGATATTCAGTTGCTGTTCAAATAATGTTCTGAGCAGATCCGAACAGGCTCTGCCGTCCGCGACCACTCCTTCCCGAATCGGCCGTATCGCCTCCATATGATCCGGAGTGCGTCCCAGCATCTTTTTTGCGCTGTCCCCTACAGCCGCGATACATTCGGCATACTTGTCCATCACAATGACGGAGGGGGCGCGGTAAATCTTTCCGCTTTCGTCTACAATGCGGATGTAATCTGTTCCCAGATCCAAGCCGATTTTTCTAGGCATAGTCCCCTCCTTCCCGGTTTTTTTGCCTATCCTACTGCACCAGAGGAACCCGAATGGCTGTCCCGTGTGATCGCATGAGGATTTTCCGTTCCCGCCGCCGGTGCCTCTTCATCCCTGTAATAGGTCTCCAAAATCCGGGCGGCCGTATAGGCGGAATAGCCGCCGGATGAACCCTTTTCCATACAGACGGAAACCACGATCTCCGGAGCATCGTAAGGTGCCGCACACACAAACATGGCATAGTCCGCGTATCCGGTTTTCTGTGCTGTGCCGGTCTTGGAACCGACCGTTACCGGCACATTGTCCATTAAGTATGATACCGTTGAGCTGGTCTCGGTCACGGCACGCATTCCCTCGCGCACTACATGCATAGCCTCTTCGGAGATCTGTATCCGGTCGACCGGTTCCGGAATGGAAACATAGTAAGGATCGTCCGAGCGGTATGTCTGTGCCGAGGCCAGCAGATGCGCACTGTAGCGCGTTCCCCCGTTGACGACCGTGGAGACATAGCAGGCCAGTTGCAAAGGCGTGAACTGATTGTAGGATTGCCCTATGGCCGCTGCCAGAGTATCGCCTGGATACCAGTTCAGCACCCGCTCTCCGGTTGCTGTTGTACAGTCCGGTCCGGCCAGAGTCCCGATTGCCTCTCCGATTTCGATTCCGGTCTCACATCCCAGTCCGTACCGGCTGCAGTATTCATTCATCTTGGCTATGCCAAGCCGGTCTCCCGCTTCAAAAAAGTAGCAGTTGCAGGAAACCTCCAGCGCCTCAACCCCGTTGATCCAGCCATGCTTGTGAATCGGACTGGTCAGACTGGAATAAACCCAGCATTCCGGCTGATAATCACTATATTTCGTATATTTTCCTTCGCAGTCCAGCAGTGTGGAACCTGTGATTCCGGTCACGGACTGCTCCATAATGGCCGCCACGGCCATTCCAATCTTGAACGTAGATCCAGGTGCATACAATCCATATGTCGCCCGGTTGGTCAGCGGTGACACGTCCTGTGCCAGGATGGCTTCATAATCCAGATTGAATGTGGGCAGACTGTATGTTGGATAGGAGGCCAGGGCCAGTATGTCGAATGTATCCGGCTGTATAGCAACCACGGACCCCGCGTCACATTCTTCTGTTCCGGTCCAGCCATGAATCAGGGATGCATTTTGGGGCAGTGCGTTCTCTGCGGCAATCTGGAGGCGGATATCAATGGTCAGGTATACATCCTTGCCCGGTGACGGACTGACGACGGTTTCCTCGGAAATCACATTACCGTCCTTGTCCTCGGTCACTTTTAAAATCCCGTCTGATCCATGAAGATAATTCTCAAAGGCATACTCACACCCGGACAAGCCCACTTTATCGCTCATTGCATAGCCTTTTTTCTTATATTCAGGCCAGTCCTCAGCGGTGATAGCTCCAATTCTCCCCAGAATATGGGATGCATATCCGGGATAATGGTAGATCCGTACGCCGGCCTGCTCCACATGCAGGCCCCGTATTCCCTGCTCGGCAATCCGGGCCACACCCTCATCACCGATGTCATATGCCAGATAGTACGGCTGGACATCGCTGAACTGAAGCGCTTCCATATCAAACCGCACCCTCAGTATCCGCATCATATCCTGCGGAGAATAGTCCTTTTCAGATACGGCATATCTGCGCGCCAGAAACTTGGCCAGTCCTTTCGCACTTTCGTCTTCATCCAGATCGTCATACCGTAATACCCGCTTCAGGCGGGCATATGCCGAACTGTTTTCGTCCATAGCCTCTTCGGTATAGGATACATCCGGATAGTCACCCTCCAGCGGGAAATAGTCCGCTGCCCTGAATTGTGTCAGCCCATAATACTCCAGCGCGTTCAGGGAAGCCAGTATCCAGTCATTTGCGTCTTTTGGATCTGCCTGATGGATCTGAGAATAGTAAAAGGCCAGATCATACCGACTCCGGTTGGTGACCAACGGTACACCGTTGCGGTCATAAATGCCCCCCCTTTGGGCCCTAACCGGTCTCGTATAGGTCAGTGAACCGTCTGATACAGACAGATCCACAAACCGGCTGCGGGAGATGACCGTAATATTCAGTAGTATTCCGATGTATACCATACAGACAAGCGCAAACGCCACAGTCATAGCCATAGCTCTGCGATCGTGCGGTCGCCATCCCCCTTTAAACATACTTGCTCCTATCCCAGCATTTTTCCAATCATTTCGTAAAACCGTCTCACCGGAAACCCGACCACATTGTAATAGTCTCCGGAAATATTCCGAATATATGGTGCGGCCTTGGACTGGATTCCGTAAGAACCGGCCTTGTCTACATAATCCCGTGTATCCAGATAATCGCGTATCTCTTCTTCGCTCATCAAAGCGAACGTAACTTCTGTCTTTTCACATTCCGTCAGGCATTGGTCATTCACCCTGACGCAGATCCCGGTCAGAACGCAATGGGTGCGTCCCTGGAGTAAGGCCAGCATATCACGTGCCTCATCCTCAGAAGACGGCTTTCCAAGGATCCGACCTTCCAGAACCACGACTGTGTCCGCTGTAATCAACACCGTCCGGTCTGTCCATAGCTCCTCTTTGACCAGGTCCTTACGTATATTGTCATTTTTCTGCCGGGCCAGATCCATAACAAACTCGGCCGGGTCCTGCCGACTGGAATGCTCAGGTAACGAGCTTGTTCTTACGCTAAAGGAAATGCCTAACAACTGCAGAATCTCTTTGCGCCTGGGTGACGCAGATCCCAGGACCACGTCATACTTTTCCAGTTCTTTCAATGGAAGCATAGGTTCTAATTCACTCCGGTTGAGCCAAATCCGCCTTCGCCCCTGTCCGTTTCATCCAGATCTGCAACCTGAAGAAATGACGCATGGCAAACCGGCACAAAAAACAGTTGAGCAATGCGATCTCCACGTTCGACCGTAAAGGGTTCATGCCCATGATTGATCAATCCGACGCAAATCTCTCCGCGGTAGTCCGAGTCTATAACACCTATGGAATTGGATAACGTGATGCCTTTTTTGACGCCTAACCCGCTTCGTCCGGCCACGATTCCGACTACATCCGGACTTTCCGGAGCAATGGAGATTCCGGTCGGTATCATAGCCTTCTCTCCGGGAAGAAGGCATACCGGCTCGTCGACAGCCGCCCGTAAGTCCACTGCTGCAGAACCCTTTGTTGCATATTCCGGGAGAGTATCCATCCCCCTTGAAAACTTAATCTTTACACTAATTGGATCCATAACGATATATATCCATCTCCTTTGACATTCTTACTTTAGATTATCACAAACTTATAGTTTATACAACTGGTTTCCGCTTTTTCACGACCCTTTTCGAAGCTACCCTCGGTCGCCCAGACGGCGTAAAAAAACTACGGTCGATATTATATTTGTAAATAAATTGTAAATTTTAAAAAATAATAATTATAATTTTTTGATATATCTTATAATATATATAATTAAGCATTTGAGGTCGCTGCTATGTCACAACCCGAATCCTTCTTGTCCGACCTTTCGGCAATCTGGGAACAATTCAAAACCTACTATCTTTCCAAGATGAGTTCTGACCAGGTAAAAATCTGGTTTGGAAGTCTTCTTCTTGTGGACTTCGACAGTGATACCGCTACACTGCAGATGAAAACGGAGAGCACATTCAAATATAAGATATTGATTTCCCGCTATCTGCAGGATATTCAAGACTATTTTTCGAATGCGTTGGGCTTTCCTATCACTGTTCAGATTCTGTGCGATTCCATCACAGACCCGGTTTCTGCTCCCGTTAAAATCTACACTCCGACCCCGGATGCCACTCCCATTTCCGGCAAATCTGCTCCGTCTGACATTCCTTCCTACAAGTTTAAATATTCTTTTGAAAACTTCATTGTCGGAAGTACCAACACATTTGCTGCATCGGCTTGTAAGGCCGTAGCAGACCGGCCCGCAGAACAGTTCAATCCACTATTTATTTACGGCCCGAGCGGACTGGGTAAAACGCATCTTATGAATGCCATCATCCACGAGGTGTCTTCCCATAGGCCCAATCTGAATATCATCTATATGAAAGGCGTTGACTTTACCAATCAAATGGTGGATTGCCTTTCCAGACAGGCCATGCAAGAGTTTCGGGACAAGTTCCGCTCCTGTGATATGCTGTTGATCGATGATATTCAGTTTATTGCCGGTAAAGTTGCAACGCAGGAGGAATTTTTCCATACGTTCGACGCCCTGTTTGAAGACGGAAAGCAAATTGTCCTGACTTCTGACCGGCCTCCGAAAGAAATCAATCCCTTGGAGGAACGTCTTCGTTCCCGCTTTGAGTCCGGGCTGATCGCCGATATTCAACCGCCGGATCTTGAACTCCGTATGGCTATTATCAAAAAGAAGGCTGAACAAATCGACCTTGAGATTTCTGAAGAAGTTCTAGCCATGCTTGCGGAAAATCTCCGTTCCAATATTCGTCAGATCGAAGGTGCCATAAAAAAACTCGGCGCTTTGCAGTTCCTGAACGGAAAGACTTCTGCCATTTCCGTTGAGTCCGCTCAAGCGATTGTGGAAGAACTCCTCGGTGAAGCAGAACCTATGAGTGTGACGATCGACAAGATTTTTTCAGCTGTTTGCCATAAATTCAACGTTGAACGTTCAGATCTCACCAGCCCAAGCCGTAAAAAAGAGATTGCCATGCCCCGTCATGTCGCAATCTACCTAATCCGTAACATTACCGAACAAAGTTATCCAAACATCGGTCAGATTTTCGGCAGGGATTCTTCCACAATCATTACTTCCTACTCAAAGATTCAGCAGATGATGTTAAAGGATTCGGATTTTTCCAGTCAAATTGCGGATATGGAAAAGGAAATCCGTAATTCTATGAAAATTTGATTTTTTTTCTTCCCTCCTATGGAATTCTAAAGCACAACTTTTTTACGTCATAAAATTCTTTTCAGAATGAGTGGTTTGCACTTTTTTTCCGTCCTGAAAGTTTTCCATAATGTTGTGGAAAAGGGTATTGAAAACCCAAAAAACCACCCTTCTTTTTTACTCGCTCACAAGTTTTCCATATGTTTTTCTTACTTTTCCATACATTTTTTGTGGAAAACCTGCTTTTTCTTCTCTTGTTTCCGTTTTTCTCTTTTATCTCTTTCTTTTGCTCTCATACTTTTCCACATTCTCTTTTTTGCATTTTTTTTGAATTCGTGAGAAAAACAAAGAAAACAGGTAAAAAACAAAGCATTTTGTGAATTCCATATATACGTCCCCCTATACTACTAAAACTACCTGATCTATATTTCTTTCTATCTATTTTTTTGTACCGAAAGGAGGAGGCAGAATCGTTTTCTGCCAAAAGACTATGCACATCGTATTTGACAGAGAGAGTATGCTTGAAAGAGTAATGCCTTTATTGAACACAGCATCCAATAAAGGAACAAATCCCGCTGCAGAAGGTATTTTGTTTGAAGCAGATCTGTCCGGAATCGTCAAAATGACGACGTTTGATTTAGAAAAAGGAACATTTACTCAATTTGAATGTCAAGTGCTTGAGGCAGGTTCCTGTGTCATCAAAGCGCAGAAATTTGCGCAGACAGTTCGGTTTATGGAAACTGATACCGTAGACATGAGCGTGGATGACGAATTGAATATTTATATTGTATCCGGCAATGCAAAAGCCAAAACAAAAGGCATACCCGTTGAAAATTTCAATCAGATTTCTGAACTTACCGAAAAATCAGGATTCAGCGTAAGCGAGAAAACTTTGAAGAAAATGTTCAATAAAGTCAGTTTTGCAGTCGGCGTAAACGAACAAAGACCCGTTTTGAATGGATGTTTTATACAAGCAAAAGAAGAGGGTCTTCTGCTCGTCGGATGTGACGGTTTCCGTATTGCCCGCTGTGAAACCAGCGTGGAAGTTGTCGGAATCGGCGGAACAGCAGATTATCGGTTTATCCTTCCCGGGAAGTCTGTAAATGAACTTGAGAAGCTGCTTGATGGCGAAGATGAGGAAAAGAAGGTAACAATTTATATGAGCAGACGCAGTGCTGTGTTTGTGCTTGAGAACTATACTTTCTTTTCAAAACTTATCGAGGGTGAATATATTAATTTTGACAATTTAATCAACAGAAATCAAAAAATCGTTGTAGTTGTGGAAAGAAGAGATCTGATTAGTTCTCTTGAAAGGGCTGCGCTGGTAACCGAAGAAACGGCGAAAGTCAATACAGCAAGCCATGTGAAATTGGCAATAGAAGAAGGCGTGATCAAAATATCCGCTATCTCAATCATCAGTAGCGTAAATGACGAAATTAACTGTGAACATGACGGAGAAGATATTGTGATTGCATTCAACAATAAGTTTTTAATTGAATGTTTGAAGAATTGTGATTCCAGTCTGGTCAAAATCTATTTGTCCTCTCCGCACAGCAGCATCAATATTGTACCGGCTGACGAAAATGCAGAAAACGATCTGTTTATGGTTCTTCCTGTAAGAATGGTGGAGTAGTTTTTTATGAAATGTCTGCAGATCCGTGTTGAAAATTTTAGAAACATCGATTGTGCGGAAGTTGAGTTTGTTCCGGAAGTCAATCTTTTTTATGGAAACAACGCGCAGGGGAAAACCAATCTGCTCGAGGCTGTTTTTTATGGAACAATCGGAAAAAGTTTTAGGGATAATCACGATAAGAACCTGATTAAGTTTGGTGAAGAATTGTTCTCTATCCATCTTGAATATACCTCTGATCAAGAAAATGCACGTACTCAAACCGTGGATTTTAGGGTGATGGACAAGAAAAAGCAAATACTTCACAACGGCGTATATGTACGAAAACTTTCAGATTTTGTAGGCGATTTCAGAACTGTGCTTTTTTGTCCGAATCATCTTTCGTTAATCAAAGAAGGACCTGCAGAGAGACGGGATTTTTTAGATATGGCGATTTCGCAATTGTATCCGAATTATCTCAAAGCGCTTCAAAAATACAGCAAAATACTCCAGCAAAGAAACAAACTGCTCCGAGATGCCAAAGAAAACCGCGAAAAATATAGAGACATTTTGAATCAGACACTTGAAATCTGGTCGGACCAATTGGCTGCTGAAGGAGCTGTGATATCGTTCTACAGGTGGATATATATTCAAAAAATCGACGTACATGTGAGAAATGTCTTTATGGTTATGATGGAAGGAAACGAACGTACAGAAGTTTCCTATTCCCCGTCATTCGGACAAAAAGTTTTGGAACAGGTCGTTTCTGAATTGGAAAAGCCTGATGAGACAGACCAAAGACGTTTTCAGGCCGTTAAGACCGCTTTTTTGCAAAAAGTTGAGGACCTGTATAAGAAACAGTTCAAAGAGGCAAAAGAACGCGAAATTGGGGCTGGAACGACCCTGTACGGTGCTCACAAGGATGATATGGTTGTGCTCCTGAACAATCGGGAAGCCAGGCTGTTTGCATCACAAGGACAACAAAGGAGCCTGGCACTGGCCATAAAAATCGGTGAAGGCGAGATCAGCAAGCAAGTGACAGGAGAATATCCCATTTTTCTCTTTGATGATGTCCTGAGCGAACTGGATCATACCCGTAAAGAGTATCTCCTCAGACATATAGAGGGAAAGCAAGTCATCATGACATCCTGTGAGCCTGATGTTGTCCAAAACAGGGATATACGAATCTGGCATGTTGAACAGGGCACATATCGCTTAGAGGAATGATCAATATGTTCTTACACATTGGCAATCATATATTTATCAGGGAAAAGAAGATTATCGGTATTTTCGATACGGATAATGCAACGGTATCCGGAACAACCCGAAAATTTCTTGCAGAGCAGGAAAGAAAAGGGCTGATTAATGCGGCCAAAAAAAAGGTTATTCCAAAATCGTTTATTTTGTACGAAACAGAAAATACAGGGAAAGAAAAGAATTATAAAATTTACTTTTCTCAGATTTCCTCTTCTGCGCTTGTCGGAAGATCGGAACAGGAAATCATTTACGTGAATTCCGTAAAAAAGAAAAACGGAATGCAAAAAGACAGAGAAACCTGACAGGGAGTTAATAAAACATGTCTGAAGAAATCAAAAAAGAGCTGGAAAACGAAGAAAAGGATACACCTCCCGTTCCGTATGAACCGGATTCGGACGAGACTCCGGGCGAAGATTTCGTGCCTGAAGAGTTTTCGGATGACGCGGAAGCGGTGGCTGCAGTCGCGGCACCCGTCACGGAGGAGTATGACGAAAACCAGATTCAGGTGTTGGAAGGATTGGACGCAGTCAGAAAACGTCCAGGTATGTACATCGGGACAACATCGTCCAGAGGGCTTCACCACCTGGTCTATGAAATCGTAGACAACTCCATTGACGAAGCACTGGCCGGATTTTGTGACACCATCAAGGTGACGATCAATCCGGGGGACAGTGTAACCGTTGAAGACAACGGACGTGGCATCCCGACAGGCATGCATCCAACCAAAGGAATTCCTACTCCGGAAGTGGTATATATGATCCTTCATGCCGGGGGAAAATTCGGAGGCGGCGGATATAAGATAGCAGGCGGTCTGCACGGTGTAGGCGGGTCTGTTGTCAATGCCCTGTCCGAATGGATGGAACTTGATGACACCCATGAAGGGATCCGTGCGACCGAAAGGTTTGAACGCGGGCATGTGGCCAGACCGTATCAAATCGTTCCTGCCGAAGAGGGGAGGCAGCATGGTGTTCGGGTCTCGTTTAAACCGGACCCCACGCTGTTTGAGGATACACGGTTCGATTATGACGTTCTTCTTAACCGCCTTCGTGAGCAGGCATTTCTGAATGCAGGTGTACACATCGTGCTGCGTGATGACCGTGTGAACCCTGCCCGTGTGACGGACCTGCAGTTTGATGGAGGCATCCGGAGTTTTGTGACCTATCTGAACAGTATGCGGCATGAGACCCTGATTCATCCGAACGTGATCTATATGCGCGGTATTCGCGGTACCAGCATTGCCGAAATCGCTATGCAGTATAACGAAAGTTATAATGAAACGCTTTTAACATTTGCCAACAATATGAATACGGTGGAAGGCGGGACGCATGAAACCGGATTCAAGGCAGGGATTACCAAGGTTCTGAACGATTATGCCAAGAAAGCCGGAATTCTCAAGGATTCGGACAAGAAACTGTCCGGTGAAGATGTCCGGGAAGGTCTTGTTGCCATCGTGAGTGTAAAACTCGAAGACGCACAGTTTGAAAGTCAAACAAAAGCCAAACTCGGGAATTCCGAAATCCGTACTCTTGTGGAAAGCGTCGTAACGACCAAACTCAGTGAGTATCTTGAGGAGAATCCAGGGGAAGCGAAAGCCATTCTGGACAAAGCACTGGCCGCATCCCGCGCACGGGAAGCGGCACGCAAGGCCAGAGAACTGACAAGGCGCAAAGGTCTGCTGGAGGGCAGTTCCCTTCCCGGCAAACTGGCAGATTGCCAGGAACGCAATGCAGAGCTGACCGAGTTGTATCTTGTTGAGGGAGACTCTGCAGGAGGTTCCGCCAAGAGTGGACGTGACTCTCGGTTTCAGGCCATTCTGCCTCTCCGAGGGAAGGTTCTGAACGTGGAGAAAACGCGGATTGACCGCGTGTATTCAAATCCTTCCCTGATCCCGATCATGCAGGCCCTGGGCTGCGGGGTAGGCGAAGAATTTGATGCCGGAAAGCTTAGATACGGCAAGATCATCATTATGAGCGATGCAGATGTAGACGGTGCGCATATTCAGATTCTTCTCTTGACTTTCTTCTTCAGGCATATGCGGCAGCTGATCGATGACGGGCATATATACATAGCTATGCCACCGCTGTATAAGGTGTATAAACGGACCGGCAAGGGGCAGGAGTACTATGCTTTCTCCGATACGGAAAGAGATCATTATATAGAAATGCTCGGCGGACAGGGTGTTGAAGCCGACCGGTATAAAGGTCTTGGCGAAATGGACGCTGAGCAGCTTTGGGAAACGACTATGGATCCCGAAAAGCGTACGCTTAAAAAAGTGTCAATAGAAGATGCGATTTCCGCAGATGAAACCTTCTCGCTGCTTATGGGAGATAAGGTTGAACCCAGACGGGAATTCATTGAGGAAAACGCGAAGTTTGCAGAGAATCTGGACGTATAGGTATGTTTGAATCTCTAAACTGGACGGTCCTCTCCGCAAATCCCTGCATAGACCGAAACCTTTACTTAGGTACGGAGTTGACATGTGGAACGCTCAACCGTGTGAACTATACGGTTGCGAGTTATGCCGGAAAAGGGTTGAATGTGGCTACAGTGGCAGCCAGGCTCGGTCAGAAAGTCGACTATCTGACATTTTCGGACGGTATGGGCGGATACGCGCAGGAAGCCGCATCCAGAGAAGGGTTTTACGCCTACGAGGCAATGTTCAAGTGTGGGATCCGAACCAATACGAAGATTATAGAACCGAACGGGAGAGGGACGGAGTGCAACGAAAAAGGCGGTCCGATCTCTGAGCAGGAATTTGACGGACTTAAGTCTCTTCTGCTGAATCACATAGGAGACATTGTCGTGTTGAGCGGGAGTTTGCCCAAAGGGGCGCCTGCATGGGCCTATCGGGAAATGATCCGGGAAGTGCGTGCCGTCCATTCCGATTCCCGTATTGCGCTGGATGCGGACGGAGATTTCCTGAAATATGGATGTGAGGCCGGTCCGGATTGGATAAAGCCTAACCGAAAAGAACTGTCCGGCCTCTGCGGATACACGGAAGCAGAACTGCAGGACTTTGAAAAACTCAAAGAGGCATGCACAAGGGTCTTCCAGACTTATGGATGCGACATTCTTTGTACCTTGGACAACTCCGGTGCGGTATATGCCGGAAAAGAAGGATTCTTCCGGATTCCGGCGGCCGACGTCCCGCCCAGAGGGTTTTCCGGAGCGGGCGATACCTTTTTGGGTGCCTTTATATCGGCAAAGGAAGCCGGAGGGCTGCCGGTTGACCAGGCGCTTGCATTTGCTTCCCGGGCGGCAGGCGCCAAAGTGGCGCTGGAGGGAACGGCGCTTCCCTATCCAAATGATATAGAGGCAGTGGCTTCACTTACTGCGACGGTGTGGTGATATGCAGAATACAGACGGGAACCCGGTTCTGGTTTTAGATTCCGGTCTCGGAGGACTCAGTGTACTCAGACATATTCAGCACTATGCACCGGGCGCCGGCTGTGTTTATTATGGAGATACGGCTTTTGCCCCATACGGATCCAAAACGACAGAAGAGATTCGAAACCGGGTGCTGAGCATAAGTGAAAGGCTGGTAAAGGCGTATAGACCCCGGGCATTGGTCTGGGCCTGCAACACCGCAACATCAGCAGCAATCCAAGAGGTCCGGAGAGAGTTCCCGGACATTCCCGTAATCGGGACAGAGCCTGCGCTGAAACCTGCCGTGGAGCAAATGTGTATGCAGCATATGAAAGGACGAATCCTGGTCATGGCTACACCGGTAACCTTGCGGGAGACCAAATTTCAGAATTTGCTCAGACAGTATGAGAAGACGGCCCCGATCGATCTCCTGCCTGCCCCTGAACTTGTCAGGATCATCGAATCCTGCCGGGATATTCAAAGACGGGCGGAAGAGTATCTTTTAACACTGAAACCATCTTTGAAAGGCGGGTATTCCCTTGTTGTACTGGGATGTACCCATTTCCCGGTCGTCAAAGAGGCGATTCGGAATGTATTTGGCCGGGACGTGCGGTTTTGTGACGGCGGAGACGGAGTAGCCAGAAGATTGATCCAACTCGTTCCAGACCTCACAAGAGAGCAGAAGCAAGAGCCGATACAGTTCCTGTGTTCTTCTTCAGACCCTGAAAACCATTTCCCCGAAAAGTGCAGAATGATTTTGGAACTGCTTGCAGGAGATAAGAACGAGTAATGAGGATACTGGAAAACAGATTCTTCATCATTGCAGTTTGCGTTGCACTGATCCTGACCATACTTCCTACCGTTTGGGCAGTAATGGGACGGACGGATATACTCACATCCGCATTGAATACGGCAGCGGTTCCCTTCCGGTTTATCGGATCCAAGATCGGAGAAGGGTTCCGTGGAATCGGAGCATATTTCACCTCAGTCGGAAGGCTATTGGATGAGAACCGCCAACTGAAGGCGGAAAACGAGTCTTTGCGGCAGCAACTGTTTGAGCAGAAGAAATACGAATTTGAAAACCGCAATATCCGTGCCTTTATCCATATGGATTCAACTTATGACCGGTTTCAATGGGCATCTGCCAAGGTCGTGGCCATAACGGAGCGCTACGGGGTTCTGAACAGCGGCAGCGAGGCCGGGATCGAAAAG
>JAFYHA010000006.1 GCA_017539425.1 Clostridia bacterium | reverse complement strand
TGTCCTCGCTGCCGATGAGATTGCCATGGTCGTCGAACGTGTACCGGAACACTTCGCAGGACCCGTAGAAGGAGAACGAACTGGTCAACGGCGAGAACCAGACCACGGACAAGTCCTGCACCTCCCATTCCAGCTGATGCAGACTGTTCTCGAGCAGCTTTCCGCCCAGAGCGCCTTTCACGGAATAGAACGAAGTCGGCGCGAAGGTCTCCGGATCGCATACGAGCAGCACGGCCGTGTAGGTGCTCCGGGCGATCTCCGTGATCTCCGAATCGGTGATTTCCTCTCCGTCAAACCAGGCCAGCGCCCGATCAAACATCCGGGCCGTTTCTATATCGGAGGATCCGTCCTCCGCTTTAGGCACGGCATAGGCGGAAAAGTAGACCTTGCCTGCATACTCGATCATGTCCTGTACGTAGTAGTCGCAATCCCCGCCGTCCAGTTCCAGAGTTTCGGAAATGCGGCCGTCCCGATCCACCCAGATCAGCTTGCATGTTGTCTCGCGGCCGTGGTTCCAGGTCAGACGGACCAGATACCCGTCTCCGAACAGGGATGCGCCCTGGACGACGCACGTGCCTGTCTCAGGCTGTTCCAGCTGCGTCGATACGCAGGCAAGTTCGGTCCCGTCCGGCTGGATCCGGGTCATGCGGAGCAGCTGATTCCAGTCGCCGGACTCTCCGCGGGCGCGGCTCACGATCTCCCAGGTGTCGTCCCCGTTGTCCAGAACCGAGCAAACGATCTCCTCTGTTTCGTGGCGGAGCGGATATTTCCACAGGCTGTTTCCGCTTTCGTCCAGGCATGCGAGCCACGCGACCCGGGTGTAATTCTGGGATCCGTTGTACCGGGCGCCCCAGACGACCGTCTTCCCGGACAGGTAGACGTATCCGTCCACGCTCATGTCGCCCTCCGGGAAACGGACGGTCCAGACCGGTTCCCGGTTTTTATAGCAGGTCAGGTCGTAGCCTTCGAAGACGGACGGCTGATCGGCTTCTCTGCGATACGCCGCCACGCGCGTGTATCCGATCCCGTTCACGGGCAGAAGCCGGAGCGTGTCCTTGCGGTCCCAGAGCTCCGCCAGTTTTTCCGGAGACAGCCAAATCACCTGGATCTCCTGGCCCAGGACCGACTTCCGGATCACCTGTTCCGTCTTTTCGTTGGTGAAGCGACGGGTCGTGATGTCCCGGTAGACCGCCTTGACGTCGGAGCGGCTCAGGCCTTCCGACGAGATCCCGTTCTCTTCGAAGAAGTTGAGGGCCGTCTGGTATTCCTTCGCCTCGGCCGCAAACGCGAATGCCGTGCCGGCGATGGCCAGCGCGAGCACCAGGGCCGCCGCGAGGATCACACGTCGCAGAGTCCGCCCGGGAACGGCCCGGACCGGAAGCGGGGCAGGATCCGCCGCCTCCTCGACGTACTCCGGACGGATATGGCCCAGAGAGTCGGATATCTTTTCTCTTTTTTCGTTTTCCAGTTCTTTCATAATACGATTCCATCCTTTTCCAGATGCGCCTTCAGGGATTGCCGGATCCGGGACAGCCGGACCGACACGTAGTGCTTCGTGGTTCCGAACCGCTTCGCGATGTCCCCGATCCCGTCCGAATACCAGTAGCGTCTGACGAACATGATCCGGTCCTTTGGCCCCAGCGTTCCGAGAAACCGGTCCAGACTTTCGGCCACTTTCTCCGAGTCGGCGCTTTGCTCCGGGCTGTCCGCGGACGGGAACACGTCCCCGATCTCGTCCAGAGCCACGTCGTAGAAGCTGTTCCTCTTCTGCGCCGTGTTTTCGTGATACTTCTTGAGAGCCAGGTTGCGGACGACGCCGAACACGTAGGCCCGGAGCGGATCCGGCCGCTGGGGCGGAACGGAATTCCAGACGCCGAGATAGGCGTCGTTGACGCATTCCTCCGCATCCTCACGGTTGCCAAGGATGCGGAACGCGACCCTAAAACAGGCGGAACCGTATTTACCTGACAATTCCCGGATGGCCTGTTCCGAACGTTCCAGGAACAGTTCCACGATCTTGCTGTCTTCCACGGTTCTGCCTCCTTCCTCCGGCACTCTTACAAGTACACTACGGATTTTCTCCCGAATATCTCACATTTTTGCAAAAAAATGCGGAATCCGTCAAAAAAGATGCTCGTTTCATTTCTATTATAGAGCGGATCCGGGCGGATGTCCACACCGCGCAGGCGCGAAAAGATCCGGACCGGGGCCGAAAAAGAGCGCCGCGAGGTTGTGTTTCCGTGCCCGGGTGTGGTAAAATGACGGCAGAACGTATCGAGACCGGAAGGGAGGGCGCGTGATGTTCGGTAAGAAGAATACCCAGAGTCCCAAATACCGCCGGAAGATGGCCGAGAAGATCACGGGTTACTCCATCCAGTACGTCACGGAGCATACCCAGTCCGCAGAGCCGGACGTGTACGACGACGTGGTCATCGGAAAGGGCGGGTGCATCAGCCTCAAGGATGACGAGGTCCTGGTCAGTTCATCCACCGAAAACGTGTTCCGCTGCAAGGTGGACGAGATGGACGCCTGGGAACTCATGTCCGGCAACGGTGTGTCCATCACCGGCCCGGATATCGAGCACGGCGGACGGGTCCGCACCATCATTGTTCATTACGTCTATTACAGGAAGTGACCCGATGCGACGTTTCTTTTTCTATTTGCGACCCTCCTCGGGACTGGTGGTCCTGACGCTCCTGTTCAAGATCACCGCCACACTCCTCGAGCTCGCGATCCCCTTTGTGCTGCAGCATATCCTGAATACGGTCGCCCCCGGCAATTCGCTTCCCGAAGTGCTGATCTGGGGCGGCATCATGCTGCTCTGCGCGGCCGCCGCCTGGGGCGGCAACATCGTAGGCAACCGGCTGGCCAGCCGGGTGGCCCGGAACGGAGCCCGCGCCATCCGGCACGATCTGTTCGAAAAGACGATGGTCCTGTCCTGCTCGGACGTGGACCGGTTCTCGGTCCCCTCCCTGGAGGCCAGGCTTACGACCGACACGTATAACGTCCACCAGTTCATCGGCATGATGCTTAGGATCGGCGTGCGCTGCCCGATCCTTCTGGTCGGCGGCCTAATCTTCGCGTTCATCCTTGACCCGGCGCTCACGCTGGTTCTTCTCGGCGTGATGCCCCTAGTGTTCCTGACCGTCTTCTTCGTGACGTCGAGAGGCATCCGGGCGTATCTCAGGACCCAGAAGTCCGTGGACGGTATGGTCCGGGTGGCCCGGGAGGACTGCCAGGGCATCCGCGTGATCAAGGCCCTGTCCCGGACCGCATATGAAAACGACCGGTACGAACGCGTGAACCGGGCGCTGGTGAGGGATGAGACCTCGGCCGCGCTGATCATGGCGGTGTCCAATCCGGTCATTTCCTTCTTCGTGAACCTGGGCATGGTGGGCGTGATCCTGGTCGGGGCGTTCCGCACGGACTCCGGTCTCAGTTCGCCGGCGACCATCATCGCCTTCATGCAGTTCTTCGCGATGATCTCCAACGCGATGATCGTCATCACCCGCATCTTCGTCAACTCGACCAAGGCCGCGGCCTCCATGAAACGGATCAACGAGGTCCTGGAATCGGTCCCGGACAGCCCGGCCTATCCCAAGACGGACTATCCGGATCTTGTCTCTGAAGGTCCGGTCCCGCACATCCGCTTCGACCGCGTGTCCTTCTCCTACGTCAAGGATAAGCCGCAGATCCGGAACGTATCCTTCTCCCTCTATCCCGGCCAGACGCTGGGCATCATCGGCTCGACCGGCTCGGGCAAGACCACGCTGATCAGCCTGCTCATGCGGTTCTACGACGTGGATGACGGCGTGATTTACCTCTCCGGGGAAGACGTGCGCACGATGGATGCCGAAAAGCTGCACAGCCGGTTCGGCGCTGCGATGCAGAACGATTTCCTGTATGCGGACACCATCTATGAAAACATCCGGTTCGGACGGGATCTGGGCGAAGAGGATGTCCGGAGGGGTGCGGCGCTCGCACAGGCCGACGAATACATCCAGGCCTACCCCGAAGGATACGATCATCCGCTTGCCATCAAGGGGCAGAACGTGTCCGGCGGGCAGAAGCAGAGGATCCTCGTGGCCAGGGCTCTGGCCGG
>JAFYHA010000070.1 GCA_017539425.1 Clostridia bacterium | reverse complement strand
GTCTGGGTAGGGTTCGGCATCGTCCGGGACGTCCTTCTGGTCTTCTTCCATACGGACCTTCTCGGGGATTTCATCGTCCGTTCCGTTCCCTGACCGGTTTTTCCGACCGCTCGGCCCCCCTTTCCGGGGCCGGCGGTCCTTTTTTGCGCCCGCAGGCGCCACCGAAAGTGCGAAAACGATTGCATTTCGCCCGCAAATCCTGTATACTGATTATGGGAGATTTTCGGCCGTCGTTACCGGCGGAGACGGGAGGAGCCGATATGCTGAACGCAATTGAAAAGACCGCATATGAGCTAAGCGGCGTCCCGATGGCTTTGTTCAAGCCTGATGAGGGCCGCATCCGGATCGTGACGGTTTCGGACGGACTCTGCGCGCTGACCCGGGTCGACCGGGAAAACTGGAAGCAGAAGGATGCCGAAAGCCTGTTCATGACCTTCATGTCCAATGAACCGGAACCCACGTTCCGCAAGTTCATTTCCTTTGTGACCGGACAAAGCGACAAATTCAACACCCTGCTCGGATACCCTGTTCCGGGCACGAACCAGGTTTCCCTGTTCATGACCAACGGAGTCCGGCAGGCCTTTTCGGACGGCTCGGTCTATCCGGTCATCATCTGCATGCCTGCGGAAGAGGAACAGGTCAATGCGCTGGAAGCGCAGAGGGCCTTCACGGAGTACCGGATCAAGTCCTATGACCCCCTGACCGGTCTGCCCACCCGGACCATGATGCGCATGCAGGCCCAGGACGAGATCGCATCGATCTGGAGCCGCGGCGAACGCCCGGTCCTGTACTATTTCAATGTCCGGGCCATGCACCTGTACAACCAGCAGTACGGTCTGGAGCGGGGCGATGCCCTGATCAAACTATTGGCCGAATGCATCCGGAAGGTCTTTCCGGACTCCAAACTCGGACGCGGTACAGAGGACCATATCCTGGTCCTGGACGTGTTCCGGAGCCGTGAGGAGTGCGGCGCGAAGGTGCAGGCCGTCCAGGATGCCTTCAAGCCGAACGCATACGGATTCACCGCAGGCATCCAGGCGGGCGTATACATCTTCGCCCATGCCGAGATCCGGGCCTCCACCGCCGTGGACAACGCCCGCGCGGCCGTCAAGATGCTGGACGTGGATTCCCCCGAGATCTGCGGTTACTATGAAGAGAACCCGGAAAACCAGGTCGTGCAACAGCACCGCATCCTGACCGATTTCGAATGCGCCATGAAAGAGCGGCGCATCCGTCCGTTCTATCACGCCATCGTCCACACGGAGACCCGCAAGATCTCCACACTGGAGGCGCTGGCCAGGTGGTTCGCCCCGGACGGGACCTTGCTCCTTCCGGGAAGCTTCATCAGCATCCTGGCCCACAGCCGGCAGCTGTACCGTCTGGACCTGTATATGGTGGAGCAGGTCTGCATGGAGTTCCGGGACCGGGAAAAGGCCGGGCTGCCCACCATTCCCGTCTCGGTCAACCTGTCCGCCCAGGACTTTGACCACGTGGATATGCCCACCGAGCTGAACCGGATCCTGGAACGGCACGGAGTATCCCACGACAAGATCATCCTGGAGATCACCGAACAGGAATTCGCCCGTTCCACCGAGTCGTTCCGCAGACAGCTTCAGACCCTGCACGGGGACGGCTACCGCGTGTGGATCGACGACTTCGGCTCGGGCTATTCCGGGCTGAACGTGTTCAGCAGTTTCCATATCGACCGCGTCAAGTTCGACAAGGACCTGATCGACCGTCTGGACGAGAACGGCGGTTCCAACCGGGTCATCCTGCGTTCGGTCTGCGAGATGTGCCGCAAGCTCGGCATCCACACGCTGGCCGAAGGGGTGGAGACGGATGAGCAGTACGATTTCGTCCGTTCCATCGGCTGCGAAATGGTGCAGGGCTACCTGTTCTTCCAGCCGATCTCCTTAGAGGATTCCGTAAAGAGGTTCAACGAGGACGAAAAGCGCATCCCGCACGAACTGCACGAGGAACGCGAGCAGGCCCTTCTGAAGGCCATGCGCAACTTCAACGCAATCTACTCGGACAACGTGGCCCGGGAACTGGCCTCGGACTATCTGGTCCTGTATCTGATCAACCTGTCCACCGGACGGTTCTCCCAGTTCAGCATCCTGGAGAAATACCAGGAATCGGGTCTGCCCGAGGACGGGGACGACTACATCTCCGCCATGATGGACTATGCGAAACGGAAGATCGTCCCGGAGGACCTCCCCTTCGTCAGGCGCAAGCTCGCTCAGGCCCGGATCCGGGACTACATGGCCGGCCACGCCGTATACGGTCTGACCTTCCAGATGTTCCTGTCCGGGAAGCCGACCTACGTCTACGCCACATTCCGGAAACTGGAGACCGACCGGGATCTGATGGTCCTGTTCGGCGTCGGAACATAGACGACCAGATGCGGGTCAAGGAAAAGATCTCGGCGGAACGCCGCAAGTCCCTGACCTACGCCCACATCGCCCGTGCCCTGTCCCTGGACTTCGCCAACCTCTTCTACGTCGATCTGGACACGGAACGGTTCATCGAGTACAGTTCCAGCGCCGGGAAGGAGAGCCTGGCCGTGGAACGGAGAGGCTCGGATTTCTTCCGGCAGAGTCTCCGGGACGCGAAAAAGCGGATCCACCCGGACGACTATCCCATGTTCCAGGATTCGTTCAACAAGCCGAATATCCTGGACACCCTGGACAGGCAGCAGAGTTTTTCCCTGACCTACAGGCTGATGCAGGACGGTGTGCCGAACTATATGAGCATGAAGGTCAGCCGTCTTCCCGAGGACGCGGGCAACCACATCATCGTCGGCGTCAGCAACGTCGACGAGCAGATGCGCCACCGCGAGGAACTGGAACGGGTGAAGGAGGAGCACATCACGTACTCCCGGATCTCCGCCCTGTCCGGCGAATACGTCGCGATCTATACCGTGGATCCGGTGACCAGCCGTTTTTCGGAATACAGTTCCACGTCCGGATACGATACCCTGGGCATCACCAAGGGCGGCGAAGACTTCTTCGGACAGTCCCGCGAGAACGCGAAGGACAACATCTGCCCGGACGATCTGGACCATTTCTTCAGCCGCTTCACGCGTGAAAACGTGCTGACCGACATCCGTGAGAACGGGCTGTTCACCCTGGACTACCGGCTGATGATCGGGGGCGTGCCCCGGTTCGTCCGTCTGAAGGCCGCCCTGATCGAGGAAAAGGACGGTCCGCAGCTGATCATCGGCGTCAACGACATCGACTCCCGCGTGCGGCGCGAGCAGGAATACGAACGCATCATCGCGGACGCGCTGGAAAAGGTCAACCAGGACTCCCTGACCGGGCTGCAGAACAAGCATGCCTACGTCAACGTGGAGGCCAAGCTCAACGCCCGGATCGAGAACGGTCCGGCTCCGGATTTCCTGATCGCCGTGTTCGACCTCAACGGACTGAAGAAAGTGAACGACACGCTGGGTCACCATGCCGGAGACCGGCTCATCATAGCCGCCGCGAACGAGCTGCTTGACCTGTTCCCCTCCGGTCTCGTGTTCCGGGTCGGAGGAGACGAATTCGCGGCCGTGGCGGAAGGACCGGATATCCCCGTGGTGGAGAACGGCGTTCAGGAACTGTCGAGGCGGAACGCAAAGCGCAAGGCCGGCGGCGAACTCCTGATCGCGTGCGGATGTGCCCGCTATGCGGGAGAGCACAGCGTCGCCTCGGTCTTCGAGCGCGCCGACGTGAAGATGTACGAAAACAAGAAGAAACTCAAGACCCGTCCGTGACATTCCAAAACGGGTCCGAAGATTCTTCGCCTTTTCCCGAATACCGAAGCAGACCGGCCGCGGCCGGTCTGCTTCCATATTATTATTGTCCGTTCTCTTTTTCATTTTTCTTCGCCGGATCCGGGACTCCGGGCTGTCCCGTTTTCCTTCCCCGAAAAAAAATTTTCAAAACCCGTTGACAAACCGGCGACGCCGGGTTACAATAGACTACGATAATAGTCTGAGTGCGGAACCGGGACTCCGGGCTATCCAGTTTTCCTTCCCCGAAAATAATTTTTTCAAACCCGTTGACAAACCGGCGACGCCGGGTTACAATAGACTACGATAATAGTCTGAGTGCGGATCCGGGACTCCTCCCGCTCCGCAGATCGGAAATCCGGATGGATTTCAGAAAGGAAT
>JAFYHA010000069.1 GCA_017539425.1 Clostridia bacterium | reverse complement strand
TCGTACAGGATCCGGTCCGGATCGCCCTCGATCTGTCCTTTATAGGTTTCCTTCAGCATCTGGAGCTGCAGGGCGCCCGTTCCGACGAAGCGGAAACGGTTGAACGTCAGGGGATATCCCCCGACCTCCGTGGACCCCACGACGCGGTCGTCGGCGTCGAGCACCTGTCCGGAACGGACCAGGAGCCGGGACAGGACCCCGGGTGCGTACGTCTCGGCGGCATAGTCCACACGGCCGGACGACGGCAGGGCCAGGATCTCCGTGGCCAGCGAATCGAAGGCCTCCATATATTCGGCCGCGCGGGAAGCCGTGGTCCGCTGCGAGACCGTCTTGGTAAAGGTGAGGGTCACTTCGGGACGGACGGTCTCCTCCCTCGTGCGCTGCATGCCGGACAGGAACATCAGGCACAGGAACGCGGACGAGAAGAGCACGGCGCCCGAGATCAGCAGGGCGAAATAGGTGCGGAAGCGGATGAACGAGACCCGTTCGTATACGGACGGGAGCTTCTTGAACAGAAGGTTCCGGGAATGCCTGGGGGAGCGGGCAAGCGAGGAGTTGTCCGCCGTCTTGAGCAGTTCGATGGGAGGCGTCCGGGACAGCCGCTTCATCGGGAAGAAGGTTGCCGCCAGCACGATCCCGACGGTCAGCAGCGGGATGACGAGGAGCCCCCAGAACGAAAACGAGAAGGCCACGCCCCCGGAGGTGTAGAACAGCGCGACCAGCCCTACGGAAAGACCGACCGAGGGCAGCGCGGTATAGAGTGCGGCGGCCACCATCTCGTACGCGGCCGTTTCGTACAGCCGCCCGAAATCCGCCCCGCAGGTCATATAGATACTGTAAAGGAAGGAAAAGTGCTTGAGCCGGATGGTGTACAGCCACATCAGGATCAGGACCGAGAAGACCGCGGAGAAGGCGCAAAGTCCGACCGTGCTCCAGACGATGCCCGGCAGATACCGGGTCCCGAAGGTGTACAGCGGGGAGAGCGTGAGCTTCTTCCCGATCAGGCTGCGCAGGTAGTTGTACTCGAAATTCGCGTAGGAGCGGGACAGGGGACTCTTGAACAGCACGTAGCAGGAATAGGTCCCGTCGGACAGATGCTCGAACCGGAAGCTCCGGAACGAACCGTCCTGGCGCGCCTGGGCCATGCTCAGGGCGTCAAACAGTGTGGGATAGGTATACTCGTTGAGGTTGCTGACGCACAGGTGATAGTCGAAATTGGACTCGATGACCGCATAGGCGTGATTTCTGCGGATGTGCATGGACAGGACGGACGACCAGAGCACGGTCTGTATGATGAGCAGGGCGATGAGAAAGCAGGCATACTGCTTCCGCTCGTGCCATACGCTTTTGAAAGCGCTCTTGAGGTTGCGCCGGACTGTGAGCAGGAAAGTGGACAGAGGGGTCTCCGAAATCTGAAAAAAGGTCGCCCGCGGGCCGGCCTTTTTTGAGTCGGCCGTCCCCAACGGTGAAAAGTATGATATAATAAGGAAACACGGAACGGGGGAGGTGCGGGTCTTGACTTTAGTGATCGCTTCGGACAGTCACGGGCACGGGGACAGCCTGTCAAGGGCATTCGACCGGCAGCCGAAGGCGGACGGCCTGATCTTCCTCGGGGACGGTCTAAAGGACCTGTTCGGCTTCCGGGAGACCCATCCCCATGTGCCGATCCTCGCGGTGCGCGGAAACTGTGATTTCGTGTCCGTTCTTCCGGACGGGGGAACGGCGCCGAACCAGGAGATCCGCGTCTTCGAAAACGTCCGTATCCTTATGGTACACGGACACACGCACAATGTCAAGAGCGGGACCGGATATTTGACCGCCGCGGCGCACAGGGCCGGCGCCTCGGTCGCCCTGTACGGCCACACCCACGAGCAGGAGACCCATTTCGAGACCGTGGGCGGACCGGAAGACCCGGTCTCCATCCAGCTCTGCAATCCGGGCAGCATCGGGTACGAGGGACAGTTTGCCACCCTGACCCTGCAAAACGGCAGAGCCTTGATCGGACTCGGGCAGCTGGATTAGAAAAAAAGAAAACCGGACCCTCTTGGATCCGGTCCGGTCAACCTTACTCGGCGGAAGCCTCGGGTTCCGCTGGCTTTTCGGTCTCGGCCTCAGCCTCTTCCTTGGCCTTTTCGACGGCCAGATGGTAGGCGGCCAGGACGGCCTGCTCAATCCCGGTTCTGAACTCGGGAGTGATGGGGTGGGCCACATCGCGGTAGCTGCCGTCCGCGTTCTTGCGGCTGGGCATCACGATGAAGTACTTTTCACGGGCGTAGATCACCTTGATGTCGTGCACGACGAGCTGATCGTCGAACGTGACGGACACGACGGCTTTCATGGGACTATCGTCATTGAAAAGCTTGCGGATCTTAAGGTCTGTAATTTGCATGCTATATTGCCTCCAAATGTATGGTCGTTGTAATTGATAGGACGATTGTAGTTTATATCTATGAATTAAAACGCACATACTGATGGACTAATTGTTAACAAAGCGGAACGGGGCGTAAATGCGCGGCCCCGGAGCCGGAACAGGAGCGCAGAACCAGCCAAAACGGGAGGAAACAGAGGAATGTCGACACAGAACACACACTACGGCAGGGACCGGATCGCGGACATGCTGCAGGACGTTCACAACCTCTTTTTCATAGGGATCGGGGGCATCAGTATGTCCTCTCTGGCCAGACTGGCCCGGCATCTGGGCTATCACGTGGCCGGGTCCGACAGGGCGGACAGCGAGCTGGCCCAGAAGATGCGCGAGGACGGGATCCCCGTGCACATCGGGCACAGCGCGGACCATCTGGCGGGCTATGAAGCGGTCATCTACACCGTGGCCATCACCGAAGACAATCCGGAATATGCGGAAGCCCGGAGAAGGGGCCTTCCCATGATCTCCCGCGCGGACTATCTCGGCTACCTGATGTGCTCCTACAGGACCCGGATCGGGATCTCGGGCACACACGGCAAAAGCACCTGCACGTCCATGCTCGCCCAGATCTTCATCGGGGCCGGGACGGACCCCACGGTCCTGTCCGGAGCGGTGCTCGAGTCGATGGGCGGCGCCTACCGGATCGGGAACAACGAGGACTACTTCCTGTTCGAGGCGTGCGAGTATATGGATTCGTTCCTGGATTTCTCGCCCTCGCTCGCGGTCATCCTCAACGAGGAATACGAACACGTCGACTACTTTAGGGACATGGCGCAGGTACGCCAGTCCTTCCGGAATTTCGCGGACCGGACGCGCATGGACGGGCAGCCGGGACTCAGCGTGGCCAACGCGGACGACGCCGAGACCATGCGGTCCTTAGAGAACTTCGAGGGCGCGGTCGTGACCTATGCCGTCGACCGGGAGGCGGACTACCGCGCGGCGACCATTCACTATACCAAGGACGGCTACCCGGCATTCGAGATCTTCCGGCACGGCGAGCCCTACGGCTCCTTAACCCTGCACGTACCCGGCTATCACAACGTATACAACGCGCTGGCCGCGATCGCGGTCGCGGACCTGCAGGGTCTGGACCGGGAAGCGGTCCTCCGCGCACTGCGCGAGTTCCGGGGCGCCAAGCGCCGTATGCAGTACAGGGGGCGCCTGGACGGCATACCCGTCTACGACGATTACGGACATCATCCCACCGAGGTGGAGGCGACGCTCAAGGGTATGACCCACATGGGCTACAACCGCATCTTCTGCGTGTTCCAGCCGCATACCTACAGCCGGCTCGCACAGCTGTTCGACCGGTTCGTGCTGGCGCTGAACGTGGCCGACGAGGTCTACGTCGACGACGTGTACGCCGCGCGGGAGCAGTCCATATACGGCGCGGATGCCGCCACGCTGGCTTCGCGCATCGGGGAGAAAGGGTTCTATCTCGGCGACCGGGAGAAGATCGTGGAGGCGGTGCGCGCCCGCATGCGTCCCGGCGACGTGCTGGTGATCATGGGCGCGGGCAGCATCGAGCAGATCTTCGACATCCTGCCCCTTACGGACCGCCCGGAGGAAAAGGAGGAAGGCCATGATTGAGAAAGCCAAATGGATCGCCTGCGGAACCGAACCGGAACTGCCGGTCATCGTCCGCACCTTCGATCTGGACGCGGTGCCCGAAACCGCCGACATCGAGATCACCGGACTCGGGTTCTTCCAACTCTTCATAAACGGACAGAGCGTCACGGACGAAATGCTGGTCCCGTGCCAGTCCGACTATTCCTCTAGGGATCTTTCGGACCTCCTGTATCCGCTGGACGTGCGGACGCATCACCGGGTGTACTACCGCTCCTATCCCGTCCGCGGGCTTTTGCGCGAGGGAAGCAACGAGATCCGGATCCTCTTGGGCAACGGCTGGTACCGCCAGACCGAACGCGTCGTGGAGGGCCATATGGCCTACGGGGACCGGCTGCTCGCGCGCTATGCCCTCGTCATGACCGGTGAAGGCCGGACGCAGACCGTACTCTCGGACGGATCCGAGAGCTATTACCTGAGCCATATCGTGTACAGTCAGCTGTTTATCGGGGAAGTCCAGGACGCGCGCAAACTGCACGAGGCCAGGACATACAGGCCCGTGGAGGTCGTCGGGGGCCCGGACGGGGAACTGACCCTGTCGACCTGCCATCCGGACCGCATCGTCCGCACCGTGATGCC
>JAFYHA010000068.1 GCA_017539425.1 Clostridia bacterium | reverse complement strand
GGTTTCGAAATACCGGTAGCCGACGTAGATGTCTTCTTCATAGTATGTGTTCACCTGCCCGAAGTTGCGGGACGAGGGATAGGCGTCATAGGAATCGGCGAACGTGTCCGAAAGGCGTCCGGAGGGGGAGATCCGGCCGAGCAGGAGGTCCGGCAGACAGTCCGCGCCGTACTGGCCGGGCATGCCGATGAGCAGAAGCGCGTCCGTCCGGGTGGCGCTGTCCGTGGCCCAGGAGAGGTCGGTGACGCCGCACAGGTTGAGCAGCACGACGACCTTGTCGAAGGCGGAACGGACCGCCCCAAGCAGGGCCTTTTCCTCTTTGCTGAGATAGAAGCTTCCGGGTTCCGGCTTGCGGTCCACACCCTCCTCGCTCCAGCGTCCGATGCAGACCACGGCGGCGTCGCTGCGGCCGGCGGCCTGTGTGATCAGGTCCGCGCCCGGAACGGTCTCCCGGCTGATCCCTTTGTAGAACCGGACAAGATCCGGGTCCAGACTGAGTTGCCCGGACGTTTCGGCCTTCTGCAGAGCATCCAGGACGGTGACGATCTCGCGGCCGTCGTCCGGCATGGCGCAGGAGCCGCCTCCGCCGGGATGGAAATCGATCTGGTTGTAACCGAACAGAGCGATCCGGACTCCGGACTCAAACGGGAGAGCCCCGTTGTTTTCCAGAAGGACGGCGCTTTCCCCGGCGACTTCGATGGAAAGATCCCGGGCGGTCGTTTCGGGAACGGCGCCCGCGCCGAGGACCGGGACGGCCAGCGAAAGCAGCCATACGGCCGACAGCAGAACGCAGAAGAAGCGGAATGTGGAAGATCTCATACCTGCACCTCATGATCACAGATTCGGGTATCCGGCCGATCTCAGAGTGACATAGGGCTGTCCGGATCATTTCCATTATGCACGCGCGGGCGGGATTAGTCAAGACAGGACGCAAAAAAGGCTCCGCCGCAGAAACGACGGAGCCTGGATGCCAATATTCGGATAGATTACAGCTGAGGACCTGCGGCGACGAGGGCCTTTCCGGCCTCGTTGCTTTCGTACTTGACGAAGTTCTTGATGAACCGGGCGGCAAGATCCTTGGCCTTTTCATCCCAGACGGACGGATCCGAGTAGGTGTCGCGGGGATCCAGGATGGCCGGATCCACACCGCCGAGGGAGGTCGGGACTTCGAAGTTGAAATACGGGATCTTCTTGGTCTTGGCCTTCAGGATGTCCCCGTTGAGGATCGCGTCGATGATGCCTCTGGTATCCTTGATGGAGATGCGCTTGCCCGTGCCGTTCCAGCCTGTGTTGACCAGGTAGGCCTTGGCGCCGCTCTTTTCCATCTTGCGGACCAGTTCCTCGGCGTACTTGGTCGGGTGGAGTTCCAGGAACGCCTGACCGAAGCAGGCGGAGAAGGTCGGTGTCGGTTCGGTGATGCCGCGCTCGGTCCCGGCCAGTTTTGCCGTGAAACCGGACAGGAAGTAGTATTTGGTCTGTTCCGGGGTCAGGATCGAAACGGGAGGCAGGACGCCGAACGCGTCCGCGGACAGGAAGATCACGTTACGGGCATCCGGTCCGGAGGAGACGGGACGCACGGTCTTGACGATCTTCTCGATATGCTCGATC
>JAFYHA010000067.1 GCA_017539425.1 Clostridia bacterium | reverse complement strand
GATCTGTATTGCACATACAATGCTTTGTACATTTCTTTTGTTGTTCAATTTTCAAGGATCAATGTGCCGCCCTTTTTGGCGACAGCTTGCTCATTATACTACCCTCCCCCCGTCTTGTCAAGAGCCTTTTTTACTTTTTTTAAACTTTTTCGGGTAAATTTGCCTCCCGGTTGCCTTCCGGTCCGCTTTTGCTTTCGCGCGTTAAAAAGAGACCGCCATTTTTGGCAGTCTCTTCATAATAAGAATGGAAAGGAAGCACCCGAAATTACGGTTCGGGCTGTGCGCTCCCGGTACCTGCCGGAAGCAGGATAGAACTCACGTTTCCATCGCTGACATAATAGGTGGGCAGGATCCCGTTCCACTGGCTCACATAGTAATAGGTCATCAGATTGTTTGTGCCGGCTTCCAGATCGGCGGCCGTGATCTCGGTTCCGTCCGGTTTGTACAGATGATTGACACCATCCTCGCCCTGGACAATGCTCCAGCCGTTGATGGATGCAAGTCTCTGCAGTGCGATGGCTGCGTCCTTGCGGCCCTGATACTCCGCACTGTCAGCCGAAATCTTGGCCACTTCCATGTCGGCTTTAGCCTGGATCTTGGCCACCTCTGCTGCGGCTTCCGCGTCAATTTTGGCGCGCTCAGCGGCCTGCTGGGCTTCCATGGTCTTCTGCTCCTGTTCGGTGGTTGCCTTCAATTTGTTCTGAACGGCTACCTGTTTGGCCTCGACCGCATTGGTGAATTCGTCTGTGAAATCCATATCCTCGATAGCGGTGGAAACAAGCTCTATGTTGTACTTCATCAGTTGATCCGACAAGAGGGTCTCGATCTCGGAAGCCAGGGTGTCACGGTTGGAAACAAGGCTTTCGGCCGTATAGTGCGCCATGATGGTCTTGACCGATTCCGCAACATTAGGCGTAATAACGGTATCAAAATAATCCACACCGACCACCCGGTAGATATCCTGAGCGTTGCTTTTCGCAATCTGATAATTGAGGGTGTACTGGCAGTTGACTTCCTGAATATCCGAAGAGAAGCACTCCAGCTTGACCGTGGATTTCTGGACCCGGTTGTCCATCTCTACCACGCTGTTCCAGGGAGCCTTGAAATGTACGCCGCTGTCAAAGGTATAATTCTCAACACGGCCGAATGTGGTGACCACGCCTGTATGACCGGTATCCACGGATACGACCATGGAAGAGATCAGCAGGACCAAGGCGACCAGGATCACGCCTGCGCTCACAAGACGCATGACCAGCGCCTTGTTCTTGCCCTGGACCTTTCCGTTCACATACACGCCGCTTGCAGCCTGTTTGCCCGCCATGACAAACAGTCCCACGGCAACCGCGGCCAGAATGACCGCAAACACTAAAGATACCATAATAGCTCCTATCCGCCGCGCCGGAGTCTGTTCCAGTATAAGGCTGCCGGCCGGCAATACTATTTCTTGAAAAAGGAAGTCCTTCAGAAATGAGGACTCCCTTTTTCTTATGCACTATACTTACGCACTATACTCAAGATGCGTATCAAGCGGCATCTGCACCGTATCCGGCAGGGAGATAACCGTACTTGGACAACCAGTTGAAGTAAATCACGAAAGGTGTGTAGATTTCAACCGTCTGTGTATAGATCGGGTTTCTTCCCGGTCGGTTTCCACCTCGGTCTCAGCCTCGGTCTCCTTCTCGACAGGGTTGCCTTCCTCATCCGTCTCGGGTTCCTCTACCGCCATCTTGTTGTCCGTGATGGTGCCGATCTTGGCATCGTTTCTCGGGCTAAGCTGTTTCTGAAGGTTGGTCACCAGCGTTTCCAGTTCGTCATAGGACTGGCAGGCTGTGATCTTGCCCCATACCGTATCCGAGAGATTGCTGATATAGGTCAGCAGGGTTTCATCCAGAATCTGATAGGTTCCGTAGGGATTGGGATCCTTTTTATCGCTGGTCTCCGTTTCCGGATCCTTCCAGGTCAGTTCATTGTCAAAACTGAAGCCGTACAGTGGGTTCAGCACAGCCACTCGGTTCTGCTCTTTGGCAATATCCCAGACATCCTTGTTCATGCCCTCTTCCGGATAAGCCAGGAAGCAGTTGCCGGTTGCTTCAATATCCATCATGTAATCATGATTGAGTCTGGTCACGACATCATTCTCATCCAGTTCGTAGTGGATGCCTTCCAGACCATACTGGAGCAGGTTGCGAACTTCCTTGTTGGTGTTCAGGAAAGTAATGATCTCCATACTTCTCTGGACGCTGGATGTATATGCGGATACGGCGAACATATTGCCGTACACGTCATCCTCCGTGACTTTCGGGTATCCGACTGTAACGACATAATGAGTATCCTTGTACTGATTGGCCACAGAAGCATCACCGGTCACAAAGGACACCGCAACTTTCTGGCCATCCGCAGGTTCTCCGAAATATCCGGAATACTTGTAGTCTGCCAGCGTCAGGAAATTGGTGACATAGGTCTTGTTCGTAAACAGAGAGTCAAAGGAGAGCAGCGTCTTTCCGCGGCTGATTGTGGACAGATCGGTATAGGCATATCCGATCACCGAGAAATCACCGGTCACCTTATAGGAGTGATGCGTGAAATTTGCGGTCGTCTTGGAGTCTGCAGTCTTGGCATTCTGAACGGACTTCCCGTCCGGATGATCCGCAACGGAAATATCCCAGTAATAGGCCAGGTCATTCATGCAGTACTCATAGGTGCTGTTGATCGGCAGGACGTCCGGGTAGTACTTGTGGACATCGGAGAGGAAATCCGCAAGGTCCATAATCGTCTTCACATTTTCGATTTCGGCCGTGTAGTACAGCTTATCATACATTTCCTTGTCGATCAGCATATACGTATAGGAACCGATGATGTTGTTGTTCGGAATGGCATAGGTATTACCGTTATACTGCACCGCGGAAATCAGTGCCGAAGAGATATAGCTCTTCAGTTTTTTGGAAGATCCGCTCAATTCCGCGTTCAGCTGAGCCAGCCAACCGTTCTCGATATACTCCAGATACTTGTCATAACCTTTTACGGTTCCGAGGTTGCCCATATAGAGAATGTCGACCTGATCGTCCGAGACCGTCGGATAGCGGGTGATCGTGACGCCGTATTCGTTGGTCTCTGTTGACAGTGTTTCGGATTCGGTCTCCGTAGCGGTTTCCGTATTGGATTCCTTGTTCTTGTTCTTCTTGGCTTCCTCCGCCTTCTTTACGCGCTCTTCGTTTGCACTCAAAAGCTGCTCCATCGTGGCGTAGTACTCGTCTTCTGTCATGAAGATGAAATTGACCTGGGTTTTATACTGTGCCTTGGTCAGTTTATTGATGGCATCGCTGACCATGGACTCTGCCTCTTCGGTGGTCTCGTCTTTGGTCACCACATACATCGTCAATGTCGTAGCACTGCTGCTGGACTGATCTGTGATGTCTTCCATAGAGGAGTCCTCATCCTTCTTGCCGCATCCGGCAAGTATCATGACGGAAAAAAGCATCGCTGCGCACAAAAGCAGGCAGATAATCTTTTTCATGGTTTTCCCCCTTTATAGGTCGTGCGCTATTCGCACATTTGTTGGTTTCATCCGGGATAAATCCGACCCGGATTTTTTCACATATTAGATTTTACTCTTTTATATGTGAACTGTCAAGACTCAAAAAATCAATCCAGAAATCCTTTGAGATGTTTGGAATGGGTCGGCTGCTTGAGTTTCCGGATGGCCTTGGCTTCGATCTGGCGGATTCTTTCACGTGTGATATTGAACACGTTGCCCACCTCTTCCAGCGTCCGGGTACGCCCGTCATACAGGCCGAATCTGAGCTTGATCACTTCCGCTTCCCTTTCCGTCAGCGTGCTGAGTTCCTTCTCGATCGTCTCGCGCAGGATGGTGGCCGTGGCCGCATCCGCCGGTGCCGGGGTATCCTCGTCCGGAATGAAGTCTCCGAGATGACTGTCTTCCTCTTCGCCGATCGGAGTTTCCAGCGAGACCGGATCCAGCGCTACACGCATGATTTCACGTACCTTGTCCGCGCTGATCCCCATCTTGATTCCGATTTCCTCAGCGGTAGGTTCACGTCCCAGCTCCTGGAACATCTGACGGCTGTATCTGGAAACTTTGTGGATTGTCTCCACCATATGGACCGGGATCCGGATGGTTCTGGCCTGATCCGCTATGGCGCGTGTGATGGCCTGGCGGATCCACCAGGTCGCATAGGTCGAAAACTTGTATCCCTTGGTGATATCGAATTTCTTGACCGCCTTCATCAGGCCCAGATTGCCCTCCTGGATCAGGTCCAGGAATGTCATTCCGCGGCCAGCGTGTCTCTTCGCAATGTTGACCACCAGACGAAGGTTGGATTTGACCAGTTCGTCGCGTGCAGCCTTGCGTTCTTCCTCGCTGCGCTCCGGATCGGACATGATCGCCGCGACCTCTGCCTCCCTTTCCGGCTCCAGCAGCGGGATCTTGCCGATGTCCTTCAGGTACATGCGGACAGGGTCGTCGATAGCCAGACCTTCCTGCTTGAGCTTACGGGCCATATTGTTCCCGTCGCCGAAGCTGGCCACTTCCTTTTCGATCTCCTGTTCATCCTGGGCCAGTTCCTGGGGATCCGGCATTTCTCCCTTCTCGGGGTCGAACGATTTGTCGCTCAAGGCTTCGTCAAAATCATCGCCTTCTCCCTTTTTTCCCTGTTGCTTCTTGGGCTTGGGACCTGGCTTGTTCTTCTCTTCCGTCGCAAAGAAATCATCCGCAAAATCGTCTTCCGCCGTCTGCTTCAGCAGTTCCTCGATTTCCGAACCGGATACGATCTCCGGAATGTTTTCGTCGCCGTCAATTTTCATATTATTTTCTCCTCAAAAAAGCTTCTCAGTTAAGCCGGTTCTGTCATCGTACCGATGAAGACCGGAAGCATATTGGCCGTATCCACGATGGCATACACGAACGGCCTGTCCAGAATGACTTGATATGGGTCTGGAACCGCCCCGGCTTTGATTTCGATTGCCGTAACCGCAGCCGCTCTCGTCCCGGATTCGTCCACCTCGATGTGCGTCTTGTGAATGACGTCCGATATGAAGAATGATGCATAGGGATCATACGTACCCAAACCGGTCAGGTCCGAGTACAAAGGATCAAAACAGTCGGTAAGCCCGAGCGACTTCAAAACGTCCTTCAGTGACTCCGACCAGTCGAACGAAAACTTGGGAAGACCGGAATGGACCACTGCGTCTTTCCGCCCGCTCATCAGTTGTGCGAACCGGGTACCGTCCAGGGTCTTCAGATACTCCTCCATACGCATTCCTTCTTGGGGAAGCAGCGCCACGAACGCGTAACCGCTATGCTTATAGGGTTTGAGAAATCCGGTCTCGTATTGGCCTTGGATGTATGTACCCTCTTCGCCGTACATCATCGTCACTTCTTTTGTGTCTCCGCTTTCCGTCGTATATGTGGCCGGATGACACTGATATTTCTCATACGGTTCGCTCCAGAGTGCATCAAACAGGATGGCATTGAGCAGGACCATGATCGTATCCTCGCTCACATCCTCGTACTCGAGGATCTTGGGAATCATATCGTCCGTGTGCTTCCGGCACCAGTCGTTGATCGCGTCGACCGTCTTGGGATCGGTGAACGAAGCCTGCGCCAGCTGGGCATCGAAGGTATTCGAGATCACCCGGACAAACTCCTCGGCCACCTTGAAATTTTCATCGTTGGTCATCCAGACCGCGTTGGCCGCCTCGAATTTCGCGTCCTTGCCGGCCGCGTCGTTCAGGGAACGGTAGTAGTTGAACAGTTCCCGGTTGAGCGTCTCCACGTCCATGTTCCCGCCCAGCAGCTTTTCAAACTGCCTGAGCGTTTCCTCCTTTGCCCCGTTGGCCACCATCTGGAGGGCGGTCATCACGGACAGAGGCGAGACCAAACGGCCTCCTGCATCCTTGCTGGCCTTGAGCAGCCGGATCGCGAAATCCGCGTAGGCATTGCGGAAATCCCCACTGACTTTCCCGACCGTACGGTCGCTGGAAAACTCCTCGGCCGTCAGGAACGTGATATCCGACTTACCCGGGACCCGGGTAGGAACGTCCGGCCAAATCGGGGCCCGGGTTTCCGCCGGTCCCGACACCGCTGTCCCGCAACCGGAACAAACGCAGCACAAAATCGAAATCAATAGGATTATGCAAATCGTTTTTCTCATCATATACCTCCCGATGTGTTACCGCCGTTTTTTCTGCGGAGTGATTCCAGAAGAGTCTGGAGATCCATATTCTGTGCGTCACTGGTGGCTTTGGCTTTTTTCAGAGCCGCCACGCTGTCTTTCAGCACGTCGATTCCGTTGTTGGACAGTTGCTTACGGCGATGCAGACACTGCGTCAGCCGCCCCATTCCGGCACTGTCGAAGGATTCTCCGAGAAGGGCAAGGTCAAAGCCTCCCTCGGTCTGTAGTCTCAGGATCTCCTCATATGCGTGTTTTCCAAACTCCGTGGTAAAATCGTCCGCCGAAAGATCCAGGTTCCCTTTTGCGGCCAGGTTACGGTAATCGTCATACAAAAGCAAGAGTCCGATCAGGGTCTCTTCGGCCGAGACGCCTGCGATATTGCGGTTGGCTTCCGGAGTTACCGAATCCCTTAGGCGCAATGCGTCGTCCCGGGCTTTCTGCTCCCTTTCTCTTTCCTCGTTCCGGCTGGCCCGGCGGACCCTGATGACCACTTCGCTTTGAAGCGTTTCCGGTTTGACATCCAGTCTCTGGGCCGCTTCGCGGATGTAGATCTCTCTTTCCACAGCGGAATGGTATCCGGCGATCAGATCGCAAACGGCCTGGGTCGCCTTGATTTTCTGCTCAGGGAGCGAAAGATTCAGCCCCTCGCAGGCTTTGTCAAATTTGTAATCGAATCCGGTCTTGGTAGAGTCTAGTGCCTGACGGAACCGTTCCTTACCGAAATTCTTGATAAACTCGTCCGGGTCTTTGGCTCCCTGCAGTTTCAGAACCCTGACCTCCAGTCCCACCTCGCCAAGCAGGCGCATCGCCTTGTCATCCGCGCGCTGCCCCGCTGCGTCACTGTCATAGATGAGAATGCACCGTTTGCAGTACCGGGTCAGCAGACGCGCATGATCCGGAGTTATTGCGGTTCCCAGCGTAGCCACGGCATTGGTGAACCCTGCCGCGTGCATGGCAATGACATCCATATACCCTTCGCACAGGATCATCGTGTCCTGCCCGCTGTTTTTCGCAAAGTTCAAGGCATACAGGTTCTTCCGCTTGTTGAATACGACCGTATCCGACGAATTCAGATACTTGGGTTCGCTGTGGTCCATAACGCGGCCGCCGAATGCGATGACGTTTCCGGACGTGTCGATGATGGGAAACATAGCACGGTTTCGGAACATAACATAGATCGACCCGTTGGTCTGACTGCGCTTTGTAAAGAAGCCTTCGGTCAGTTCCCAATCGGTATAGCCCTTGTCATGCATATAGTTCAAAAATATAGAGGGATTACGCGGAGCAAATCCGAGTCCGAAATGCTGGATCGTCGCATGGGACAGCTTACGGATGTTCTTGAAATAGTTCAGTCCTTCCGCTCCGTCGGGAGACATCAGCATATCGTGGAAAAAAATGGCCGCATCCTTGTTCATCTTGAACAGGCGATCGCGGGAGATGGTCTTTTTTGCCTGATACTGGGAAATATCTTCCGGAATCCGGATCCCGCTCCGGTCCGCAAGCATCCGGACCGCCTCCTGGAAATCCAGATTCTCCATCCTCTGGACAAACGTGATCACGCTCCCACCGGCTCCGCATCCGAAGCAGTAGAAATTGCCTTCCGTGGGAAAGACCGTGAAGGAAGGCGTTTTTTCACTATGAAAGGGGCACAGTCCGACATAGTTCGACCCTGCGCGCTTGAGATTGACATATGTACCGATATGCTGAACGATATCACACCGGTTTTTCACTTCCTCAATATACTCGCGTGGAATCACGGCTGCACCCCTCGCTAATGGTTTCCATTTATAATATACGCATTTTTTGTCAAAACTACTTTTCAAGCAATCCGAATTTCTCTCCGGTTTGCCGGAATGACACCCTGCCTCCGGTCAGGTCCGTAAGAAATCTCATCCATTTCTCCGCTTCGCGGGACCGGATTTCCAGGATCAGGGATATGTCTTCTCCGAAATCGGACCGGTCGATCCGGCACGGCGCCGACGAGAGTTCCTTCTGGATTTTCTGGTAATCCCCGTAATCACACCGAATCTCATAGACCGAAAGCGGATAGTAGGTCACAATCCCAGCCGCGGCCAGGGCCACCTGTGCACCCTTTGCATAGGCGCGGGTCAGACCGCCGGTACCCAGTAGGATCCCTCCGAAATACCGGGTCACGACTGCGACCGTATTCTCTACCCCGCTCTTTTTCAGCACTTCAAGCATAGGCAGCCCGCCTGTGCCCTGGGGCTCACCGTCATCCGAATAGCGTGCACTGCGCCCATCGGAAAGGATATACGCCCAGACATGATGCCGGGCATCCGGATAAGCCTTTCTTCTCAGGGCCACGAACGCGGCGGCTTCCTCTTCGGTCGAAACGGGTGCGGCAGCCCCGATGAAGACCGATTTCTTTTCCTCGAAGCGGTCCTCGCCGGTTCCGGCAACTGTTCTGAGTATGTGCTCGTCCGGCCAGGCCTGTATTTCGACATTATTCTTCCGACTCATCTTCCGGTTGCTCCGTCATCTCCGGGATATAGTCCCGGAATTTACCCTGACCCGCAGCGTCGAGAATCACATCCGCCTCCGCTCCGTTTTCGGTATACTCCACGTTCTCGACCTGCCCTACACGGTAGAGCTGGTTCAGCACGCCGAGATCTTTTGCGGGAATGTGAAGTCTGACCTTTCTTTTATGTTTGCGCAGCCATGACGATACGGCCTCCAAAAGGTCCGGGATCCCTTCCCCGGTTTTGGCAGACACCGACACGGTCTCCGTACCGCTCAATCTTGGCAGGACCGTTCCTTCCGGCAGCGCATCGATCTTGTTGTAGACAAGGATCATATCTTCCGAGCGTGCCCCCAGTTCCGTCAGGAGCTGAGTGCTGACCTCCAGTTTCCATTCGGCTTCCGGATCGGATATGTCCAGCAGTAGAATCAGAAGATCCGCATCCGTTGCCTCTTCCAGGGTCGTACGGAACGCTTCAATCAGATGATGGGGAAGCTTGCGGATGAACCCGACCGTATCCGTCAGGAGTACCGCTTCCCCGGAAGGGAGTTCGTATTTTCGTGTCGTGGGATCCAGAGTGGCAAACAACTTGTCCTCGGCCAGGATACCCGCATCCGTCAGGGCGTTGAGCAAGGACGACTTTCCCGCATTGGTATAACCTACGATGGATATCCTCGGAAGCCCGTTGCGCTCCCGGCTCTTCCGCATCGTCTGGCGGTTTTTCGCAATCTTCTCCAGCTTTTCCCGAAGCAGTTGTTCCCGCTGGCGCGCCATCCGGCTGTCCGTCTCCAGTTTGGTTTCACCGGGGCCCCGGGTACCGATCCCGCCTCCCTGTCTGGACAGGTTCTTGCCCTGTCCGGTCAGCCGCGGGATACTGTATTTCAGCTGGGCGAGCTCGACCTGGATCTTGCCCTCTGCGCTGGTCGCGTGAAGTGCGAAAATATCCAGGATCAGCATTGTGCGGTCGATCACCCTCACGTCTCCCTCGATCTCATCTTCCAGATTACGGATCTGGATCGGGGTCAGTTCGTCATCAAAAATCACCAGGCGGACTTCTCCGCTCTGGCACAGGTCTGAAAGTTCCTTGACTTTTCCGGAACCGATCACAGTCTTAGAATTGCGCGCCTCTACGTTTTGTATCATGCGCGCATACACGCAACCACCGGCGGTTTCAAGCAGCCTTTCCAGTTCGTCCAGTGAAATCTCGGAGTCCCTGTAAGCGCCATTCTCTCCCTTCAGACAGGTTCCGACCAGAACGGCCGGGGTCGGCTCGTTCCCGGCAAACAACGGTTCTGTATTCAATACCGGCATCGGTTTCACCTCCCATTGGCTCAAATAGTGAAAAAGAGGGCAAGGCATATCGCCTTGCCGGACTGTCTATAAGACTTTGGATTATTTGCGGGAAGCTTCGAGTCTCTTCTTGAAACGGTCCACACGGCCGCCGGCGTCCACAAACTTCTGCTTGCCGGTAAAGAAGGGATGGCATTTGGAGCAAACTTCAACGCGAATTTCTCCGGTCTTTGTTGAACGGGTTTCAACAACATTGCCGCAAGCGCAACGAATTACTGTTTTCTCGTACTTGGGGTGGATGTTTTCTTTCATGATTCTAACCTCTTTCATCGGATGTTCTTTGACATCCAAACGTTATGCTCGCAAAGTGTAGCACAGTTCCTGCGCTTTGTCAAGACTTTTTTTCAAATCATACGAACGCACGTGAGGATCAGGGCACGATCCTGTGCGCTTCCATATAATATCTCTTATCCCGGGCATGACCCATGGAAAAGGTCTTGCGCGGCAGCGATCCGTCCAGGATCACCGTCTTGAACAGCTCGTTCTTCTGCATGCCCTGGAACAGGAACCCGAACGTGTCGGCGGGTCTGGTCAGTTCGCGAACGGAATCCTCCCCGTGGATATAATCCACCTCCGCTCCGGAATGGGAAGAAAGATACCCGTCGATAAAGGTCTGTACGGTACCCACCACCAGCTGCTGTTCCGGATGAGGCACAAGAACTGTCTCCTCACTCTTTCCGGTCACAAACGTGACCTCCTGGGCTTCTGCCTGTCCGTTCAGCTTCTTCGCATAATCCCTGAACGCATGCGCCACGTCCCCAGGATCTACCCGGAACATAACGCGGTAAATGGGCTCGAACCGGAGGGCCGGATCGTGAAGGTTCACGATCTCGCACATCGCAAATCTAGCGGGATGGGACTCGGCTGCCTTCTGCCCGATCTCCTGTTTGATCCTCTCATAAGCCGTCTTAGCCGTGGCCAGGGAATGGTTGCCGTCCCCTACCGCGAGCGAAAGCGGAGCTTTTCCGTAAGTGTTTTCGGTTCCGTACGAGTCCACGATCTCCCCGATGCGATCATAGGCCGAAGGGTCCACCGCATAGCCGGTCAGATGCCCTCCGCCCAGCATCAGGTCGCAGTCGTACAGCTTTTCACCCAGATGCGAGGTCACGACGTCGAACAGCCGGTTTTCCGGATCGTCGGCAAGCAGCATGACGTGCGGCAGTTCCAGGGCCGCTCCTTCGCGGATCCTCACGCGGGGCGGAATCCGTTCCAGTACGGTTTTTTCCGTAGCACGGACCGGAGACTGGCTGCCCGCTTCGAACGCATAGGCTTCCAGGTCCACGCTCACGACGAGCCCTTTGCGGACAAATCCGTCGGACTGCACCCGTTCCACGTAGATATACGTGCCTTTCCGCTCTTTCAGCAGGCCGGCTCCTAAATACTCCTGCATCGTTTTCTGAATGCCCGGGATCCGCTCTTTAGCCTGAGACAGATACACCTCGGGCAGCATCAGCCTAAGGGTGGAGGGTGAATCTCCCACACAGGCATCCGCCTGTTCCCAATATCCGGGCTCGCTGGTAAACTGATCGCAGGCGATGACCGCCCATTTGGATGCGTCCACTCTGGAAAAATCCGGAAGAAGCACATCCGGTGCTCGCAATACTCCCATATCCGTTCTTCCTTGTCCGGGAATGTGTCCCTGTATTTGCCTCCATTATAATCCGTTTTTGCTTTTTTGGCAATTCTTTCGGGCGCATCTGTCTTGCATTCGATCCCGGGCTATGCTAAACTAAACGTAGTTTCTACAGAAAGGAGTTCGCCATGCCCCCTCCCTTTGCCACATTCAAATACAAGACGGTCGAACCTCCGAAATCCCCCGGAGACGTGCCGCGGTATCTGAAGGAACTGTTGGGCGGCTTTTTCCGCCGTTTCCTCTACCTGACCGGCATCGTCTGGGACACCGGGCACTGGATCCTGTTCCTACTGATCTTCATTGCCCTGTTTCAGGGCATCATGCCCGCCGTAGGCCTTAAGATCACGCAGCAGATCCAGAACGCCCTGCAGGACGCCTACATGGAGAATCACACCGTGGAGGAGTTCTTCGCCAGCGCCGCGTTCATGTTCCTGGTCTTCATGTTTGTCTACCGGATCCTGAATTCGGTCATCAGCCACGTCAACAACGCAGTCATGCGGCTGGCCGGAGAACTGGTGGTCAAGAACATCAAACTGAGGATCATGCGCAAAGCCAGCGAACTGGATCTCAGTTCGTTCGATCTGCCCGCGTTCTATGAAAAACTGGAAAACGCCAACCGGGAGGCCGGGAACCGGCCGCTGCAGATCCTGAGTTCTTCGTTCAATATGCTGTCCGCGATCATCTCGTTCGTCACGTACATCATTATCCTGCTGACCCTTCCCAGCCTGTGGTGGTCGATCTTCGTGGTCATCGCCGTTTCCGTCCCGTCCGCGATCATCAATTTCAAATTCCGCAAGAAGAATTTCAACTATATGCGTTTCCGGTCCAAATCCAGACGCCAGATGAACTATTACGCGGATATCATGGTGAACAAGGATATGGTCAAGGAGATCCGGATGTTCGATCTGTCCTCGACCTTCATCTCACGCTACAGCACGGTTTTCGACTCGTACTTCAAAGGCATCCGCTCGCTGACCCTCCGTGAAAACGCCTGGCACATCCTGTCCACGGTCATCATGTCGGTCACGAACTGCGTGTTCTTCTGCCTGATCGCCATTCAGGTGTTCTCGGGCCAGCTCAAAGTCGGCGACTATTCCCTGCTGACCGGTGCGCTGACCTCCATTGCGGGCGCGGTCGGCACGTTCATTTCCACCTCCGCCACCATATACGAGGGATCCCTGTTCATCGACAACCTGATCTCCTATATGGACGAGAAACCCTGTCTTGTGCCCACCCTGCCGGAACCGGCCCACGTGGCCCACGGCGGACATACCATCGAATTCCGGAATGTTTCATTCTCCTATCCGGGCACGGACCGTCAGGTCATCCGCAACATCAATCTGTATCTGCGTCCGGGCGAAACGGTCGTCCTGGTCGGACTCAACGGCGCGGGCAAGACCACGCTGATCAAGCTCCTGACCCGTCTGTATGACCCGACCGAAGGCGTGATCCTTCTGGACGGGCGGGATATCCGCGAGTACGATCTGAAGGAGCTGTACCGTCTCTACGGCATCATCTTCCAGGATTTCGGCAAGTATGCCGAGACCGTGACCGAGAATATCCACTACGGAAATATTCATAAGGAAGTCTCCGAAGAGGAGATCCGGGACGCCGCCGAGCAGGCCGACGCCGGAGATTACATCAACCGCCTCCCCAAGGGCTTTGAAACGCCCCTGATGCGGATCTTTGAAGAGGATGGACTCGAGCTGTCCATCGGGCAGTGGCAGAAACTGGCCAACGCCAGGGCCTTCTATGCGGATTCCGAGATCCTGATCCTGGACGAGCCGACGGCCTCCCTGGACCCGCTGGCCGAGCAGGAGATCTTCAACCAGTTTGACCGTCTGAGGAAAGAAAAGACCACGATCTTCGTTTCCCACAGGCTCTCCAGCGCCACGATTGCGACAAAGATCGTGGTCCTGGAATACGGAGCCGTCATCGAGGAGGGCACCCACCCCGAACTGATGCAGAAACACGGTCGCTATTACGAACTGTTCACCACCCAGGCCAAGCGCTACGTGGAGGGCGACTCGGCGGCACAGTCCTCCGAGGACCACCCTCATTCCGGACGGATGCGCAGGCGGAATACCGGAATGCCGCAGGAATCCGCCCCGGACCTGACGGATATGCCGGATTTCCAATCTCCCCCGGACACTTGACAAATCCTCCTTCTGCCTCTATAATCTCTTGCAAAGTCCATCCCTTTGGGAAAGGAATCCGATATGTCCACTAAAGTCGTTAAATTCGGCGGATCGTCCCTGGCGGACGCATCCCATTTCAAACAGGTCGCCGATATCATCAAAGCCGACCCGGCCCGGCGGTTTGTCGTGCCTTCCGCTCCCGGAAAGCGCTTTCCCGCCGATGAAAAGGTCACCGATATGCTCTACCGGATCTACGAGATGATCCGGAACCGCGAGTCATCCTCCGCGGTAGACGATTACTACCGCAAGATCGTAGACCGCTATATGTCCATCATCGAGGGACTCGGCCTTCAGTTTGACATCAGCGGCGAGCTGAACTACATCAAGACCTGCCTGTATTCCGCATCCGGACGCGACTATGCGGCCTCCCGTGGCGAATACCTCAACGGCCTGATCCTGGCCAAGTATCTGGGCTTCGATTTCATTGACGCCGAATACGTCATCTTTTTCAAGGACAACGGGACCTTCGACGAGGAAAAGACCCAGGAGATCCTGGGCCAGGAACTGAAGATCCACAAGAATGCGGTCATACCCGGGTTCTACGGCGTCATGCCCAACGGAACCATCAAGACGTTTTCCCGAGGCGGTTCGGATATCACCGGATCCATCGTGGCCCGTGCGGCGGGAGCCGCCCTGTATGAAAACTGGACCGACGTTTCCGGATTCATGATGGCGGATCCGCGCATCGTGCACGACAAGACGCCGATCAAGACCATCACCTACCGTGAGCTTCGCGAACTGTCGTATATGGGCGCCACCGTCCTGCATGAAGAGTCCATCTTCCCGGTCCGCAACGCCGGAATCCCGATCAATATCCGCAACACCAATATGCCGGACGACCCCGGAACCATGATCGTGGCGCAGGCGGACAGTTACGATTCCAAGCACATCATCACCGGCGTGGCCGGAAAGAAAGGCTTTTCGGTCATCAACATCGAAAAGGACATGATGAATTCCGAAGTCGGATTCACCAGAAGGCTCCTGGACGTGCTGGAGGACAACGACATGTCCTTCGAGCACCTGCCTTCCGGGATCGACACCATCAGCATCATCCTGAGCACGGCCGCCCTTCACGAAAAACGGGAAAAGCTCCTTTCCGCCATCGAACGGCGGGTCAAGCCGGACAGCATCTCGACCGAGGACGGTCTGGCACTGGTCGCGGTCGTCGGCCGGGGCATGGTCAAGGCCAAGGGTACCGCAGCCCGCGTATTTGACGCGCTGGCGCGTGCGGGCGTAAACATTCGGATGCTGGATCAGGGGTCCAGTGAGCTGAACATCATCATCGGCATCGAGGAACACGACTTCGAACCGGCGATGAAAGCCATCTACGACGAATTCGTGAACTGAAAACAAAGGGCCGGCCGCGTAAACGGCCGGTCGCTCTGTATGTACCGGATTCAGTTCATCTTTTCGGACATCTTGCCGCCGCCGAGAAGGTGGAAGTGCAGGTGCTTGACGGACTGGCATCCGTCCTCGCCCACATTGGTGACCACACGGTATCCGTTGGTGAGCCCCGCCTGTGCCGCGATCCGGGGGATCGCCTCAAAAATGGCGGCCACATACCGGCTGTTGGACGCGTCCACCTCGTCGGCGGAACCCAGGTGTGCTTTCGGAACGATCAGAACGTGGACCGGCATCTGGGGGTTGATATCCTTGAACGCATAGACATATTCGTTTTCAAACACTTTCGAAGACGGGATGTCTCCCTGAATGATTTTGCAAAAAAGGCAATCCATAGTTATAATCCGTAATTTATTTACGGCCTCCGTCCTTGCAGAATTGGCGAGCTTTCCGCTCGCGTCTATTATACGACGGCCTGACCGGACTGTCAAGTCCGCGGCCGGAAAGGAACCGTATGTCCCGAAGTCTGTGGGCCCTTCTCTCCGAAACGCAAAAACCGATCCTCATGTACGGCATGGGAGACGGCGCCGACAAGGCCCTGTCCATCTGCGCGCATCTCGGCATCCGGATCTCCGGGTTTATCGCCAGCGACGATTTCGTACGCGGGCAGTCCTTTCATGACAAGCCGGTGCTGACCCTATCGCAGGCCAGAACCCTGCACGGGCCGGATTTCATCATCCTCGTCACATTCGCCACCGCCCTTCCCGACGTGATGGACCATATCCGCACCGTCTCCGCGGAACAGCCTCTCCTGATCCCGGACATTCCTGTGTTCGGGGACGAGTATTTCAGCGAAGCGGTACTCGAAAGAGACCGTCAAAAAATCGGTGAGGCGCGCGGCCTCCTTTCGGACGATCTCTCCAGGCGCCTCTTCGACTCCGTCCTGGCCTACCGGATGTCCGGCAGCCTGTCCGATCTGGAAGCCCATACGTCCTCCAAAGAAGAGGTCTATGCTTCTCTTCCCGTTCACCGCTACCGTTTCGTGGTGGATCTAGGGGCCTATACCGGAGACAGCATCCGGGAATGGCTCTCTGCGGGATTTCCCATTGCGTCCGTCGTGGCCCTGGAACCGGATCCCGGATCCTTTGCCCGCCTGTGCGCCTATCTGGACACGCTCCCTTCCATCCGTAAGGAACCGGTACAGGCCGCAGCCTGGAGCGGTTCTGCCGAGCTGGTCTTTGATGCCAACTCACGGGACAACCGCAACGCCTGCCTTCTGGAAAACTACCATTCCGCAGTCCGGCCGCGCAAAACTCGTTCCCGCATAGTCCGGGCAGTCTCCCTGGATACCCTTTTGGGCGAATCCCGCCCGAACTTCATCAAAATGGATATCGAGGGATCTGAAGAGCAGGCTCTCCTCGGCGCCTCGCACCTGCTGGCGATCGGCAGGCCGGACCTGCAGATCGCGCTGTACCACCGTCCGGCGGATCTGTATACCCTGCCACTTCTGATCCAGTCCCTCTCAAAAGGCGGTTACGAAATGTACCTCCGCCGTTTTCCCTGTATACCCGCCTGGGACCTCAACCTGTTCTGTGTCCGCCGCCAGGATGCCCTTTGAGTTGCATTTCCGCTCAAAATATGGTAAAGTAAGCATACAGTGCATACTGTCTGATTACACATTTGTGGTGAATAATTATGAAAACCGTTTTGCTCAATGACTCGTTTCCGCCGGTGATCGACGGAGTCAGCAATACCATATTGAATTATGCCGATTACCTCCAGAAGCACGGAGATACGCCTCTCGTGGCCGTACCGCGCTATCCGGACGTTGTCGACGACTATCCCTTCGAGGTGCTCCGCTATCCCAGCATGTACGCCGGAAAAAAAGTCGGATACCGCGCAGGACGCCCGTTTACCCGGAAAGCCATGAACCGTCTGTCCCAGTTCTCACCGGAACTCATCCATACGCACTGTCCGGTCGCGTCCACGCTGCTCGCACGCGAACTCCGTGAAATCGTTCACGTTCCGATCATCCTGACCTACCACACCAAGTTCGACTACGACCTGGCCCGGTTCGTCAGATCCAAGGCGCTCCAGCACATCATGGTCCAGGAGATCATCCGCAACGTGTCGGCCTGCGACGACATCTGGGTCGTCAACGAAGGCGCCGGAAAGAACCTGAAAGAACTCGGCTTCGAAGGCGAGTATACCGTAATGCCCAACGGTGTGGACATCGATCCGTCCCCCTGTGCTCCCGAGATCCTGGACAAGCTCAATGACGAATACGCCCTGAAAGCGGAAGAACCTCTGTTCCTGTTCGTCGGCCGTATGCTCTGGTACAAGGGACAGCGTTACATCCTGGAGGGACTTGCGCGTCTGAAAGCCAAGGAGATTCCGTTCCGGATGGCCTTTGTCGGAGACGGCGGAGACCTCGAAAACATCCGCAAAGAGGCTGAAAACCTGGGCATCCTCGACCGGTGCATCTTTACCGGCACCATTCTGGACCGTGAAAGGCTGAAGGCCTGGTATTCCCGCGCCGACGCGTTCCTCCTGCCTTCCGTATTCGACAACAACCCGCTGGTCGTCAAGGAAGCGGCTTCCTGCTCAACGCCCAGCGTACTGGTGCGGGACAGCAGTTCCGCAGACGGCGTGACCCATATGGAAAACGGATTCCTCATTTCCGAGTCCTCGGAAGAAATGGGAGTGCAGTTGGAATGGATCTGCCGGAATCTGCCCAAGACGAAAGAGATCGGAGAAAAAGCCAGCCAAACGCTGTACGTGTCCTGGGACGACTCCATTGCCCGTGCCCGCAAGCGTTATGAAGAGATCCTGACCCTTCACAGAACCGGAGAACTTCCTCCGCACCGGACTCCCATTGACAACGGGATCATCCGCATGGTGTCCGGATTCTATAAGGCGTTTGCCAAAAAGCCCGCTCCTCAAGAGTAAAAAAATCGGCCGGTTAGACCGGCCGGTTTTTTATTTGTACTTGCGCTTTCTAGCAGCTTCGGATTTCTTTTTGCGCTTTACGCTCGGCTTCTCATAGTGCTCTCTCTTGCGGAGCTCATTCTGAATGCCGGAGCGCGCCCACGTGCGTTTAAAACGACGGAGAGCACTATCCAAAGACTCGCCTTCCTTAAGCTTAACTTCTGCCATTGCTTTATCCCCCCCTCCGTTTCAAAGACTGCATGGTTGCGTGGCTAAGGAACCGCAACAATGTAATTTTACACGATTGGAACCAAAAAGTCAATATCATTCTTCAAAAAAAACCGTTGCACGGGTTCAGATCCGGTCCGGAAAGTTCAGAGTTTTTCCCTGGCCGCGACCGATCCCAGCATCAGGAACGGATTGATCCAGAAGAAGATATCCGGTATATAGTACAGGAAAAACCGTTTTACGACCGTATCCTCCGAATGGAACCGTCCTTTGTTGAACAGCACCCAGGTCCCGTCCAGGATATCCCAGATGCCGAGCAGTACGCAGACACCGCACAGGACCAGGACCGTGATCTTCAGCCAACGGACCTTGAACCGGGTAAAGACCAGCACTACAAAGAACAGATAGGTCAGGGCCAGGAGCAGGACTTCCAGCGTATACCACACGTCATACTTGGAGGCGCCGTGCCGGAACATCTGAAGCATAAACAGATACACCCGGTAGAAATCGTATACAATCATCGGGATGGCCGGGACCGCAAGCAGCCAGGGCAGTTTTTCCAGCTGGGGAATCCAGCCGCAATAGCACATAAGGAACAATGCGGCGGTCAGAAGCGAGTAGAACCCCATCCAGGCGTCCCAGAAGAACAAAAGGATGGACACGGCACCCAAAATGATGGACAGGACACGGAACAGCGTTCTCCGCTTTTGATCATTGGAAAACGGGATCTGCATCGGCTTTCTCCTTTACCCTTTCACGACCAGGTTGACGATCCGGTTGGGTACCACGATCTCCTTGACGATGGTCTTGCCCTCGATAAACGGCTGGATCTTCTCGTCGGCTTTGGCGATGGCCAGGGCTTCCCCGTTCTCGCAGTTCATGGGCAGCGTGACCGTGCCTCTCAGCTTGCCGTTGACCTGAACAGCCACCTCGACCGTTTCATCCACGGTCTTGGATTCATCAAACTCAGGCCATGCGCTCTCGGAGCACAGTCCCTTGTGTCCTGTACTTTCCCAGATCTCCTCGCACAGATGCGGCGCAAACGGGCAGAGCAGCCTGACGAACACGCCCAGCTGTTCGGCCGAGATTCCGTCTGCGGTCTCGATCTCGTTGAGCAGCGACATCATCGCGGCGATCGCCGTGTTGAACTTCATCTCCTCGATGTCTGAGCTGACCTTCCGTACGGTCTTGTGGAACGCGGATTCCAGTTTGGCACCGGCGCCCGGACGCACGCGGGACGGAAGATCCGCCACACGCTCCAGAAAGCGTTTGCAGCCTTTCATGGAGGAATCCGACCACGGAGCCGCGGAACCGTAATCGCCCATGAACAGCACATAGGTGCGGAGCGTATCCGCGCCGTAGAGGTCGATCACGTCGTTCGGATCCACCACATTGCCCAGGGATTTGCTCATTTTGACTCCGTTTGCGCCGAGGACCAGCCCCTGGGCCGTTCTCTTCGCGTACGGTTCGTCGCAGGGCACGATGCCAATATCATACAGGAACTTGTGCCAGAACCGGGAATAGATCATATGACGGGTCACGTGTTCCATACCGCCGTTGTACCAGTCGACCGGCATCCAGTATTTCATCTTTTCCGGATCCGCGATCCCCGTGTCGCACTTCGGGTCGATATAGCGCAGGTAATACCAGGACGATCCCGCCCACTGCGGCATCGTATCGGTCTCCCGCTTCGCCTTTCCTCCGCATTTCGGGCACTTGCAGTTCACGAACGACTCGATCCTGGCCAGAGGGCTTTCTCCGCCCTCACCGGGCAGGAACTCCTTGACTTCGGGAAGTCTCAGCGGCAGTTCCTCATAGGGTACTGGGACCATACCGCACTTCGGGCAGTGCACGATCGGGATCGGTTCTCCCCAATAGCGCTGACGGTTGAACGCCCAGTCCTTCATCTTGTACTGCACGCCCTCTTCGCCGAGCCCCAGTTCCTCCAGTTTCGCGATTGCCGCGCGGATGGCCGACTTTTTGTCGGACAAACCGTTGAGAAATCCGGAATTGATCATTTTGCCCTCACTGGCGTAGGCTTCCTTGGAAATGTCGCCGCCTTCGATGACCTGGACGATATCCAGACCGAACGTCTTGGCGAATTCATAGTCGCGCTGGTCATGGGCCGGAACGGCCATGATCGCGCCGGTACCGTAGCCCATCATCACATAGTCCGCGGCATAGATCGGGACTTCCTGCCCGGTCAGCGGGTTGATCCCGGTCAGACCCTGGATCCTGACACCGGTCTTGTCCTTGACCAGCTGAGTCCGTTCAAACTCGGTCTTGCGCGCGCATTCGGCACGGTAGGCCTCGATTTCGTCCATATTGACCCGGTCGCGGTATTTGTCCAGGATCGGATGCTCCGGCGCGATAACCATAAATGTGACGCCGTACAGCGTGTCCGGACGGGTGGTGTACACCCTCAGTTTTTCATCCGTGTCCTTCAGCTTGAAATCCACGAATGCGCCTGTGGATTTGCCGATCCAGTTGATCTGCTGCTGCCGGACGTTCGGCAGGTAGTCCACATGGTCCAGTCCTTCCAGCAGTTTGTCCGCATACCGGGTGATCCGGAGATACCAGACATCCTTGGTTTTCTGGATCACGTCGCTGTGGCAGATGTCGCACTTGCCCCCCTGGGAATCCTCGTTGGACAGGACGACCTTGCAGGACGGGCAGTAGTTCACAAGGGCCGTGTCCCGGAACGCCAGACCGTTCTCGAACATCTTTAAGAATATCCACTGCGTCCAGCGGTAGTACTCGTCGGAAGATGTGTCGATGACGCGGGACCAGTCGAACGAAAAGCCCGCGCGCTTGAGCTGATCGGTAAAATGCGCAATGTTCCGGTCCGTCGTCAGGCGGGGATGGACGCCGGTCTTGATGGCATAGTTTTCCGCCGGCAGACCGAATGCGTCGAACCCGATGGGAAAGAGCACGTTGTACCCCTCCATACGGCGCTTGCGCGAGATCACCTCCAGGCCGGAATAGGCTTTGATATGACCCACATGCATTCCCGCTCCGGACGGATACGGAAACTCGACCAGTCCGTACCATTTCTTCTTGTCGGTGCCGTCCTTGGCCTGAAACGTCTTCTTTTCCTCCCAGACGGCCTGCCATTTCTGTTCAATGGCCTTGAAATCATATTTCATTTTGTCACTCCTTTGCCGATTCAGTTCCCGGAAGCGGTTTCTTCCGGGACCGTTTCCTCGGGGATCAGGCGATCCGCGTCGGCGTACAGTTTTTCAATGTTATAGAACTGCCTGGATTCCCGGTTCATGATGTGCACGAATACCGGGCCGTAGTCCAGGGCGGCCCAGGTCCTTGAGCTCAGGTCTTCCTGATGGAAGGGGTTCAGGCCCTTTTCGGCGACAAGTGCCTCCACGTCTCCGGCCATGGCCTGTACCTGCGTGCCGGAACGGCCTGTCGCCACTACATAGTAGTCCGTGATGTCCGATTTGCCGCGGACATCCAGGATCATGATCTGTTCAGCCCTGTGCAGGGCCAGGATCTGTGTGATGCTCACGGCCAGCGTCCTGGGATCCGCGTTTTCCAGATCCGGCAGATTGGCTTTCAGTTCTTCTGCGTTAGCGTATATACGAATTGGATATTTTGTTTCAGTCATGATTATTCGTCTCCGTTATTGGGATGGTCTTCGGAAATGCCAGCCGCCTCCAGCAGCAGCGCGTTTCTCGCTTCTATGGTATCTATACTGACCGGCGTGTGCTCGTCCAGCAGGTTCCGTATTGTCATATCATAGGACAGAATCATCAGATCCCGCAGATGGGCCTGCCGCTTTTCCGGATCCATGGAACCGGGATCCGGATCCCAGAAGAGTCTGCGCAAGGTGACGCAATCCTCAAATTTCCGGGTCTCGTCGATATAGTCTGCAAAATACAGGATTCTCTCCCCGATGGTCATACCCGCATGGCCGGTGGTATGCCAGCGGACGGCCTGCACGATCCCGGGTTCATTCCATTCCGGGAACAGCAAGGGAATCAATCCGGCCGCGGTTTTGGCATGCATAGTCTTGGGGACCAGCCTGTCGCTTTCCCGGTAGGGTATGCCGAGTTGCCGACACAGGTCAAACTGCTCCTCAATGCTCTTTTCTTTGGTGATGTCGTGGAGCAGCCCGGCGGCCTGCAGTACCCCGGTCTGTTCGGGACAGTAGAGTGCCGCCATTCTTCCGGCCATCTCCGACACGGCGGCCGTATGGTCGAACCGCTTGGGCGACATCATCCCCCGGACCTGTTCTTTCAGTTTTTCCAGCCGTTCCGTTAGCTCATCCATTTTGATACAGCCCTTGCTCTTTGATATAATGCTCTACCGCAGGTGGAACCAGGTTTCCGATCGGCTGTCCCTGCTGAACCGCTTCGCGGATCTGCGTGGAGGACACACGGACGGGATCCATTGTGATCCTGCGGACCATCTTTCCGTACTTTCGGAAATACTGTGCCAGTTTTTCATTGATCCGTCCGTCCAGAAGCGGATCGCTCTCCCGGCGTACATAGACCGGATAGCAGAGTCTGAACAGTTCGTCCGGCTCTTTCCAGGTGTCCAGAGTCAGAACCATATCCGTTCCGCACAGGAGGAACAGCCGGACATCCTCTGCAGAAAGGGCCCTCAGCGTATCCACCGTGTAGCTCTTGCCGGGCTTCCGGATCTCCAGATCGCTGACGATGATGCCCTCCATACCCTCAAAGGCGAGTTCGCACATCTTCAGCCGGTCCATAGGCGAAGTGTTCGGATCCTCCTCCTTGTGCGGTGCGATGCCGGTCGGCATAATGAACAGGTAGTCCAGCCACATCTGCTCCATAAACGCCCTGGCGGCGGCCACATGTCCGTTGTGGACCGGGTTGAACGACCCTCCGAACAGGCCGACCCGTCTGTATTCTGTAGGTTCCGTCACGGCAGTTCGATCTTTCTCTTTTTCGGATCCCGTGCCTGACGGTACAGGACCAGTTTCCGTCCGATCACAGACACCGGCACCGCGGAAAGCGCTTCCGCGAGTCTTTCCAGCAGTTCGCCGGGTGTTTCCTCGGCCGCCTCCAGGACGGAGATCTTGATCAGTTCCCTGGCTTCCAGCGCGTCGTCCAGTGTCCGGACCAGATTGTCCGTCAGTCCGTCTTTTCCGATCTGCATGATGGCGCTCCGGCTAGCCGCCAGACCGCGCAGATAGGCTCTCTGTTTACTGCTGATTTCCATATCAAACCTCAAATCTGTTTTTCAACGCCATGGCCAGCGCGCGTACGGCACGCCCCCGGTGGGAAACGGAATTCTTCTCCTGACCGTCCAGTTCGGCAAATGTCCGGCCCAGGGAAGGCACCCAGAACAGCGGATCGTATCCGAATCCGGATTCTCCGTGCAATTCGGTGAGGATGCTGCCCTCGCAGATTCCCTCCACCGATATCGGCCGGTCCATATCCTCCGGGAACATACAGCAGATGGCGCAGACGAATTCCGCGTAGCGGTCCTGCACGCCCTCCATGTTCTTGAGCAGGAGTTCATTGTTCAGACTGTCGTTGTGTCCGATGCCGTATCCTTTGATTTCCGCATAACGCGCGGAAAAGATGCCCGGTTCTCCGTTCAGGGCACGGACGGACAGTCCGGAATCGTCCCCGATCCCTATGTATCCGGTTTTGGCCACGGCCAGGGCTTTCAGCCTGGCGTTCTCTTCAAATGTGGACCCGCTCTCCACGATCTCCTCGGTAATACCGACGTCATCCAGGGACAGGACCTCGATTCCGGGAAGCAGCTGTCCCAAGAGGGTCTGCAGTTCCCCTTTTTTCTTTTCGTTGCGCGAGGCAAGCACGACCTGCATAATCTGTTTCCTTTACTCAAAAATGGCTTTTGCAAATTCGTCCGGATCAAACTCGCGCATATCGTCGAGTTTTTCCCCTACGCCGATGAACTTCACAGGTACGTCCAGTTCCTGTCTGATGGAGAGGATCATGCCGCCCTTGGCGGTTCCGTCCATCTTGTTGAGGACGATACCCGTGATATCTGCGGTCTTCCGGAATTCCTTGGCCTGACTGATGGCGTTCTGGCCGGTCGTGGCGTCCAGCACCAGCAGGTTTTCCCGGCAGGCACCCGGCAGTTCCCGGTCGATGACCCGGTTGATCTTGGCCAGCTCGTTCATCAGGTTGGTCTTGTTCTGGAGCCTTCCGGCCGTGTCTATGATCAGGACCTCGGTGCCGTGCGTTCTGGCATAGGAGATCGCATCATACACCACGGCTGCCGGGTCCGAGCCCTCGCTCTGGTGAACCATCTCCACCTTGGCCCGGTCGCACCAGACCTGCAGCTGGTCGATCGCAGCCGCGCGGAATGTATCCGCTGCCGCGACCACGACTTTTTTACCCTCTTCTCTCAGCCGGTTGCTGATCTTGCCGATCGAAGTCGTCTTTCCGGCTCCGTTCACTCCGATGACCAGGATTACGGACGGAACCGTGTCCAGCTTGAGCGGCTCACCCGCTCCGATCATCCGACTGATGATCTCCTGAAGGGTCCCGATGACCTGTTCCTTTTCCTTGAGCCTTCCGTCCTTGATCCTGAGCCGGAGCTCTTCTATGATGGATTCGGTGGCTTCCACGCCCACGTCCGAACAGATGAGGATCTCTTCCAGCTCGTCGAGCATATCCTCGTCCACGCGGACAAAGTGGGAAAGCATATCGTGGATTTTCCCGAACAGCGCGTTCTTCGTCTTCTGAAGACCTGCTTTCAGCTTATCCAAAAAGCCCATTCCAGTCCCCTTTCGTGTTCTTTTGCACGTCATTGATGTTCAGTGTGAACACCTTGGAAATGCCCCGGGTCGGCATCGTAACGCCGTACAGGCGGTCTGCGGCAGCCATCGTGCCTCGGCGGTGCGTGATCATGATGAACTGAGTCCCGTCCGTATACCGCTTGACATAGTCCGCCAGTCGTTCCACGTTCACCTCGTCCAGGGCCGAGTCGATCTCGTCCAGGAAGCAGAACGGAGTGGGATTCACCTTCAGGATCGCAAAGAAGAGCGCAATCCCGATGAAGGCCTGCTCGCCGCCGGACAGCTGCGCCAGACTGGAAATGATCTTTCCGGGAGGCGCCGCCTTGATCTCGATACCGGATTCCAGAACGTTATCCGGATCGGAGAGGGACAGCTCGGCGGTTCCGCCGCCGAACAGTTCCGCAAAGACCTGCCCGAAATAGTCGTTGATCTGGTTGAAGGATTCCACAAAATTCCCTTCCATTCCGGTAGACAGATCCTTGATCACGGCCTGCAGTTCTTCCGTGGCCTTTTCCAGATCGTCGATCTGTGCCTTCATGGTGTCATAGCGTTCCCGCTTCTCGTTATACTTTTCCACGGCGCCGAGGTCGACGTTCCCGATGAAGCGCAACTTGTTCTGGCACTCTTTCTGGACCTTCTCCAGTTCGGCGTGGTCCTCGTCCGTGGCGGGTTCGTATCCGGCCTTGATCGCGTCCGCGCGGGTCATTTCATAATCCTGCCACAGCTGGTCGGCCAATACGTCCTGCCGCTCCAGAAGCCGCTCATACCGGTCCTTGGCCTTGTCGTGTGCCAGAGCCAGGGTCTGCTTGGCCTCCGAACGTTCGGCAAGGGTCTCGCTCATCTGCGCGACTTTGCGGTTGTAATCCGCATTGTTCTCGTTGAATTCACTCTGCTTCTGGCGGAGTTCGTCCAGACTTTCCCGCTCGACATCCATGAATTCTTTGGCCTGATCGATCTGCTCTTTTTTCTGCTCGATGTCGCTGCGCAGTTCGTCCTGACGGGCCCTGTGGGATGCGATCTCCTGATCATATCCCTGCATCCGGGCCTCGGATTGCCCGATCAGTTCATTCTGTGTCTCGATCTCGTGCTCCTTGCCCTCGATCGCATAGCGGAGTTCAGTCTGTTTTGCCGAAAGTTTCTCGACGGACTGGTTCATTTCCTCACGCTCGGCATTCCGGTCGGCGCGCTGCTTGGTCTCGTTGTTCAGCCTGGCGTAGATCTCGACACGGGATTCTTTCATACGCTCGATTTCCTGGCCTCGGGTCAGCCTCGCGTCCTGGATCTCCTGATAATCCGCGCGGAGCTTGTCCAGGAGTTTGTTCTGTATGTCAAACTCGTCTTTGGTCCGGTCGCTGAGCCTCTGCTCATTGTCATGCAGTTTCTGCAGGATGTTGACCCGGTCCTGGCGGTTGGTCTCCTCTTCGGAGAGTCCCTCCAGATCCTCGTTCATCCCGCGGAGCGCCGCTTCTTTCTGATCGACGTCGTCGCTTCTCTCCTGCAGTTCCGCTGTCAGCCGCTTGAGTTCCGCCGTTCTGGACAGAAGACCGTTCTTGGTATTGGCCGAACCGCCTGTAAAGGAACCGCCGACGTTGATCTGCTGTCCGTCCAGCGTGACGACCTTGACACGGAATCTCTGTGCCTTGGCCAGCGCGGTCGCATGCTCGATCGTATCAAAAATCAGGGTGCGGCCCAGGATTGAGCCCAGGATCCCCGACATTTTGGGATCCGCCGTCACCAGCTTGTCCGCTACGTCGATATAGCCCGGATAACCGATGGCTTCTTCCATTTCCCGGGTCGGGGTCTGCGCACTCATGGAGGAGATCGGGAGAACCGTCGTCCGTCCTTTGTCCGCGTGCTTGAGCGCATACAGGATCGTCTTGGCCGTATCCTCGTTATCCACGACGATATGCTGAAGGGCGGGGCCGAGCGCGGTCTCGATCGCCGTCACGAACCGCTCCTGCACCTTGATCTGTCCCGATAAGGGTCCGTAGATCTT
>JAFYHA010000066.1 GCA_017539425.1 Clostridia bacterium | reverse complement strand
GGATCTGCAGACCGGTCCGGTCCGGACGGTCTTCGGTATACGGAACGCCGATCACAAGGCAGTCCGGAAACAGGGTGCGGTAGCGGTCCCCTTCCTCAGGGCTACCGCCTCGGCCGTGAACGTAAAAAACGACATCCATGAATCGATTTCTCCAAAATGAAAACAGGTTTGTACGGGACGGGAAAGACCGCCCGGCCTCCAAGGCTGAGCGGTCTTATATGGGTCAGACCTTGTCACGGGGCTTCAGGAGCCCAAGTTTGCGGTTGCAGAGCACGATGACCGCGCCCGTAATGTAAACCAGAGTCAGTACAAGTGTTACGGCGCTGTCGGCGATGGTCAGGATATCTCCGGTGGCAATGAGCGCCCGGGAGATGATCCGCTCGATCGTGGTGACGACCACCAGTCCTACGGTCATCCCGACCGAGACGATGATCATCTTCTTCGTCGGATCCTTCCAGAGTTTGTATCCGAAATAACCGATGACAGCCAGCGCGATCAGGAAAACCGTGGTCGCAATAGCGGACGGGGTTTTCATGAGGTCGTCGCCATTGTAGAACGCAATGGCGTACCGGGAGCCGGCAATCATTTCCACGAAGGACAGGATCGCGCGCAGGATCAGCACAAGACCGGTGCCCAGCATCAGTCTGCGGCCGATTCGGAAGGCCCTGTGGAGCTTGACGTCCTTGCCATAGTCTTTTCTCGCATAGTTCTGCAGCGCGAACATGACCAGGATGAACAGCGGTACCGCGATATACAGGAACAGACGCAGTACAAAGAAATTGTTCGGGTCACTGAAAAGATTCTGTACCGAAGGCGATCTCCATGGATGGAAGAACTCGGATGCGAGTCTGGAATTGAGGAACGTTTCCCCGGCCGCCTTGTTGAAGGTCAGCATGTCCTTGCCGATCGTTGCCCCGCCTATATAGGGGGACGGAAGCATGAAACCGAGCAGGAGCGCCACTCCGGACAGAGCGGACAGCGCGAAGATCCGGTATTTGTTGAACGGTATGCACTTGGAGAACACTACGATGAAGCCGGACGTCGTGAGCATGACCGTCATCATGGTCCGAACGTTGTCCGGAGCGATGTACGGTTCTATGCCCAGATACTGCGGGATGGTATAGAGCAAAATTGGAATCAAAATGGATACCGCGGCCAGGAATCCGGCTGCGACAGCCTCGAACGTGATGTTCTTGATGAACGATCCCGTGACCGGGTTGCGTCTGGGCTCCAGGGAGATCAGGAATCCGCCCGTACCGATCACGGCGGCTTCCAGCATATACATGTTCTCTACGGCGAACCACATCTGGCCTTTGGCCAGCGGAATGAGCGCAAAGGCAAACAGGAGCACGCAGAATGACTTCATCAGGTACAGGACCGACGTCTTCTGAATGTTCCCGATGACGCGGCGCCCTTCGCCCACGACTTCTTTGAGATGGGAAAAATCATTGTCCAGAAGCACCACGTCCGAACAGGACTTGGCGGCTTCGGTGGCTTTGGCGAACGTAATGGAGGAATCGGATTTGCGCAAAGCCAGGATATCATTCACTCCGTCGCCTGTCATGGCGACCTTGTGCTTGTTGGCCTGCAGAGCCAGCACGATGGCCTCCTTCTGTTCGGGAGAAACGCGTGCGAACACGGTATACTCCTCGACAAGGTCCGGAATTTCCTCAAGCGGAACACCCGCGAGCGAGATGTACTTGTCTGCGTTCCGGATCCCGCAGTTCTGCGCAATCTTGCTGACCGTCAGGGGGTTGTCTCCGGATATGACTTTTACCGTTACACCGTTTTCGCGGAAGAACTTCAGTGTATCGGGAGCCGTGGCGCGGATATGGTCCTCGATGACCAGAAAAGCGGCCAGTTCCCCGTCCAGCGTCAATGCGATGACGCGTTTCCCTTCCGCGGCCTGTTCGGCTGCGAAACCGAGTCTTTCATCCTCTTTGGGCAGGAGATATTCCGGTGCGCCCATCAGCAGTTTCTTCCCGTTTGCATAAACGAGGCCGGAACACTTTGTGGCGCTGGAGAACGGGATCTTTTCCCGGATATCCGGGGACTCGGAGATCCCGAAGCGTTGATAAACGGCCTCAGCAGTCGCATTCCGGTCTCCGGCAACGGCCATCAGGTCCTTGGCGTACTGCTCGACCTGCTCCATCGGAACGAAGGCTTTTACGTCCGCCACGTTCATGGTGCCGTCGGTCAGGGTGCCAGTTTTGTCCAGACAGATCACGTCGATCCGGGACAGATTCTCAAGCGAGTAGAGTTCCTGGATCAGGGTCTGCTTCTTGGACAACTGGGCGATGGAGACCATCAGGGCAACGGATGTGGTCAGGACAAGTCCGCTGGGGATCATGCCGATACCGAACGAACCTTCGGTCAGAAGGATCAGCGACCAGGTCACGGGATCCGACAGGGACAGAGTTCTTCCGTCCCAGATCGAGGGATCTCCGCCGGTCTTCAGGATCTTCAGGACCAAAGTGGTCATGATGGTCACGAATACGATCCCGATGAAGACGGTCAGGATCTTGATAATCTTCATGACTGATACCATCAGTTCGGACTTGTGACGGGATGCCTTTTTGACCTTTTCGGTCAGTTTGGCGGCATAGGTGTCGCTGCCGACCTCGGTCACGCGGCACTTGGCTTCACCGACAATGATCGCGGAACCGGAGTAGATGGTGTCCCCCGGGGTCTTCTTGACGTGATCGGATTCACCGGTCAGCATGGACTCATCCACGAAGACCTCGCCTTCCTTTACGATCAGGTCGGCAACGGCCTGGTCGCCGGCGCTGATCAGCACGATATCGTCCAGGACAACCTTATCGGCTTCAATCACGCTGACGTTTCCGTCACGGACGACCTTGCTCTTGGTCAGGGTCACGATCCTCAGTTTTTTGATGACATTCATGCTGTGGATCTCCTGCGCGGAGCCCATCGTCACGTTCATCAGTGCCGGGATCAGAAAGACGAATTTGGAAAAGCCGAAATACTGATTGACAATATCGTTACGGCCGATCGCGGTCAGATAGATCACAAAGAAAAGGAACACGGATGCAATCGCAAGCAGTACCATATTGAAAAACGTAAACAGATTTCCGGCAATGATCTGCGGGGTGCTCTTGGTCTGCTTGTCCTCGACAACATTCACACATCCGCAGCGTACCCGTTCTTCGGCTTCTTTTGCCGAAAGACCGGCCTTTACATCCGGGTCCAGTCTTTGGAGACTGGCTTTTAGATTTTTCTTCTTGGCCATAATTCACACTCTCTACACTTGCATAGGGATTCAGGTGAAACCCTTAGTATCTATTGTACCATCCGGATGGATAAAAAACAAGCAACTTGAACAAGAAAAAGGCAGGCAGAACAAAGGCGCTACCCAAATTGAGTAGCGCCTAAGCTATTTTATGTTAAGCAAGTGAAGAATCACCCGTTAGCAGCAAAATACTGTTCCAGTTCGGCATGCATATCCGTGATCATGGTGTTGAAGGAGAAACTCGTCTGAGTATCTTTCTTAACATCGGCATAATCAAATTCCATGCACCAATCCTGATACTTGACCGCGATACGGCTCAGGCCCAAGCAAAGGTCGGAAGCCGGGGAGATACCGTTGTCAGCCAGGAACTTGTCATAGTCGGCAGCCATCCGCAGGTAAGCCTGGTTCTGGGCCTTGATGAACTTCAGTTCCTTGATTCTGTAAACGTAGGTATCCACGATAGCGGAATTGTCGTTCGTGACAGGATCAAGGTCGCCGTCGTTGATGGTGCTGTAGTAGTTATACAGACCGGGTTCGGTTTCATTGGTGGGATCGAATTCAGCGGAACCAACCAGCACAACGATTTCGTCCTCATCGTCATCGGTATCGATGGAGATGTCAGCAACGGTCGGATTGTTGGTCACGATGGTCTCCTGCTGACCGATGATGGAGTCATACAGGAAATCATATGCATTCTGGTAATCCTTAGCTTCGTTGGCCGTGGTGGCATTCACGTGACCATAAACGGTCATATCATCGGTGTACGCGCCGGTAACCGGATCTCTGACCGCGATGGCGTAACCGTAAAGGTTGTGAGCGCCGTCGATGTCATCAGCATATTCGGAAATCGCGGTATTGGCAGCAGTGACAGCCTCGATGGTGGTGCTGTTGACCTTGTAACCGGAAATCTGCTCGTCATTCGCGTCATATTCATGGTACGCCAGATAGACACCGTCGTACAGGGCCGGATCCTCAATGGCTTCGCCGGCAGCGATCAGGTCGTCAAACAGAGCTTCACCCTGAGCGTTCAGGGTATCCTTGGCCAGCATAGCGACCATGTCGGTCAGCAGGTCGGTAGCGTTGGAGCTCAGCTTAGCATTGCGGATACGGACGTGCAGATCGATGACATCCATCTTCAGTGTGTAGTCCGCAGCGGAGTCACCGGCTTCACCGGAGGCGTCGTTATCGGCCACATCATAGTACTTCTCAATGAAGTCAGCAACGGTGTTCACATCGTCGCCATCGGTAGGTTCATACTCTTCTTCAGCGAACAGGCTGGTAGCGAGCTGATTCCACATTTCCTGATAGGAAGGACCGTCGCCAAGAGCAGCGGCGAAAACTTCATCCATGTAATGAGCCAGGAATTCAACCTCTTCACCGGCAGCAACAGCATCCTGATAAGCAAACCAGAGCTCGGTAGCAGCATCCCAGTCTTCGATGGTCAGGTACTCAGCGGCAACGCCACCCTGAACATCAGCCAGGAAGCCGTCGATCTCGTCCTTATCATAGTAAGCAGCAAGAGCCTCAGCCAGAGCGCCTTCAGTGATGTAGCCTTCCAGAGCGTTGTTGATCTGGGCGGCAACAGCGTCAGCCGTCAGAGCGTCGGCCTTCTTCTGATAATCCGCAAGAGCGTTGTTGATCAGAGTCTGGACCTGAGCTTCTGTCAGAGCTTCGTTGGTCTTCTGGTAAGCAGCCAGAGCGTTGTTCAGAGCCGTGTCAATAGCCGTATTGACCTGAGCAGCCGTCAGAACATCAGCAGTCTTGGCATAAGGAGCCAGGGCATTGTTGATAGCGGTGTTGACAGCGTCCTGTGTCACGGCATCAGCAGTTTTCAGGTAATCAGCCAGCGCATTGGTGATCGCAGCGTTGACCTGTTCCATCGTCACGCCAGCGGGAAGGTTGGCGAGAGCGGCCTGAATGTCAGCGGGTGTAGCAGCGGCATCTGCCTTTGCCTTTGCGGCGTCAGCGACGGTCTTTGCATCCGTTGCGGTAGCCTGGGCAGCGTCGGCGGCAGCCTGAGCGTTGGAGTCGGTGCAACCGGTCATGCAGACGACGACCAGCATGGTCACAGCGAGAGCCAAAGCCAGAATGCTGATGATTCCGCTACTTTTTTTGTTTTTTGCGAAAAGCATGGTTTGCCTCCATAAAATAGATTTGTGTTTTCATTTTATTACAATTATATATAAAAGTCAATAACATCCGATCATAAAAAAGGCTCAGAAAGACAAAAATGCCATTGGCAATACATATAACCGTAAGGAATTATAGCACATGAATTCAAGTTGTGCAACAATTTTTTAATCTTTTTTCAAAAAAACAGTCCGAAACCTCAAAAAAAGAGATTCTTTTACCCTTTTATTACAGTACGATTACCCGTACAGACACGAAAGGATGCGGATTCCGGGCTTTACGATTCCCCGAACAGTTCCTTTTCCACTTCCGCGCAGATGCAGTGGTAGACCGGAAGATGGTATTCCTGCACTCGGTAGGTCTCGGCGGCCGGAACCCGGATCGTGATCCGGCAGAGATCGGAGAGAGCGCTTTCCTTCTCACCGGTCAGTGCGACGGTATACAGACCCTGGGCCTTGGCCGTCTCGGCGGCCAGAACCACATTGGAGGAATTACCGGACGTTGAGATGCCCAGGAACACGTCTCCGGGCTTCCCAAGGGCATAGACCAGCTGGGCAAACGCCATTTCGGCATTGGCATCGTTTGAGAATGCGGTCATTGCCGCGGCCAGCTGAGGAAGCGGGATGGCAGGTATCCCTTTCTGGAGAACGTCCAGTTTCTGGGAGATGCGCATTTCCGGACCGAACGCTGCCCGGTCCTCCGGAGTCAGGGTCCTGGGAAGCAGAAATCCTTTGAGCAGCTCCCCGGATATGTGGTCCGAGTCCGCGCAGGACCCGCCGTTTCCGCAGATCAGCAGCTTGCCTCCCTGCCGGTACATCCGGACAAGCGCATGGATCGCTCCGCGGATGTTGTTGGCCTGAACGGTCAGTTCAGGATAATGCTGAAACAATTGATCAAGTGTGATCTGCATATCACGTTTGTCCTTTCTCAAGCGCTCCGGCCGCAACGGCCACAGCGGCATAATCTCCGATCCTGTCCCCGAGCTCAGCCGGGACGACCCTGCAGACGGCACGGGCGGCCGGGAGGGTTTCTCTTTCGATCACGGCTTCCATGGATTTCCGCATCAGGTCTCCGGAACGTTCAAAAATACTGCCGATTACGATGCGTTCGGGATTGAGCAGGTCGATGAGGACGGACAGACCGGTCCCGAGCTTTTCACCGACCAGTTCATACACCCGGACGGCGGTTTCATCTCCGGCGCGGGCCGCTTCCGCGACCGAACGTGCGGTGACGGAATCCAGGTCCTGAACGGCCGGGCAGTAGGCGCATCCCTTGCCGGTCTGCAGAAGCTCCAGAGCTAGGGTCTGGGCCGTCTGACGGATTCCGCCTCCGGAACAGAACCCCTCAAAGGATCCTGCCTTTCCGTATCCGACCGGTCCGAACTCGGCAAGGCGGATGTGTCCGGTCTCGCCTGCGTTTCCGTTCGTGCCGGAATACAGTTTCCCGTCCAGGATCAGGCCGGCGCCCAGTCCGGTCCCGAATGTGAGAAAGATCATGTTGCGGGTTCCCCGCCCTGCGCCGTATTGCCATTCGGCCAGCGCGCACGCGTTTGCGTCGTTGCATAGGGCGGCCGGGCATCCGAAGCGGGAGGAGAGGATATCCGTAACGGGTACGTTGTCCCATCCGATCAGATTGGGCGGGGACAGGATCAGACCGCGGGTCTCATCCAGAGGTCCGCCGCAGGAGATGCCGATGGCGTCCGGTTTGCCGAATTGTTCTATGGCATCCGCAAAACGTTCCATCGTGCTCTCGCAATCCGCAGTCGCAAAAGCCGTCCTGTCCAGGATCGTTCCGTCGTTCCCGGCCCGGATCACGGCGCACTTCGTGCCGCCTATGTCTATTCCAATCAGCATAGTTCCATCCTTTTTATATTACATGAAAAAATTTCCTGTTTACGGTTCTACCTGTGTGGGCTGGATCCCGAGGAACGCATGCAGCATCTGGATCTGTTCATCGCTGTATCCGCCCTCGTCCTCTGCCTGCATCAGCAGAGCGATGTCATTGTCGGTAAACGCGGAGCCGATATTCAGCGGATCATTGACGGGTTCACCGTTATCGTCGACGATACTGGATGCGATCGTATTGCTTACGATTTCGGAACCGAAGACATTGGTCAGGAATTCGTCAGCGGTCATACTGGTCTTGCTGTCGTCACCGAACATGGTATCCGCGGAAGTGTTGACCGAAGACATGGCGACCTGCATCAGCGAGTTGATGGAGTCCGTCTCGCTCTGAACCTGGTCATCGGACATACCGGTTTCCTTGGCGTCCGCCAGATTGTTGAGCAGGTTGGAGACCACGGACGTGGTTCCCTCCATGGAGTCTTCCGGAATTCCGATGTTGGACAAAAGGTCGGTTTCCGCGATACCGGCCAGGGCTCTAGCGGTTTCCGGTGTCAGGTTGCTGACCATGTTCTGGATGTTCTCCAGCGTTTCCTCCTTGGTCGCAGCCGTGTCGCCTATGGACATCATGGCGGTCACGACGTCATACATGTTCGGAAGCAGGATCTCGTATCCGACCTGGCTCCTGAGGACCTCCTCGTTGACCTTGTCACCTACGGACTTGGTCTCGATCGGATTCATTCCGATCCCTTCGGTCATCGTATCGGACTCGATCAGGGCGAGAAGCAGTTCTTCGGGATGATCGTATCCGTTCTTCTTCAGGTCATCAATGGTTTTTCCGACGGATGCAAGCATCTTGCGGGTATCCGAATTGCTGGACTGATTGTCCTCGTTCATCATATCCATCAGATCCTTTGCGCTGCTGACCATGAATATGGAAAATGCGCGGCTTTCGGAGAACTGTTCGGGTGAATGCATCAGGTCCTGTATGGTCGTCAGGACCGGCTGGATCGAACCGGCGGCCTGAAGGTTCGAAACGAACCCTGACGCGTCGGAGTTGTCATCCTTTTGGGCGTTGGTCAGAATATTATCCGAAATCTGCGTAAGCGGATAGCCGAACAGGGCCTCGGCTTCGTCAAGCAGGAACGAAATCCGGTCCTGGTTCTTTTGGGTCAGCGCTGCCGTCATATCCTTGATCCACTCTGTCCCGCGGCCGACCACACGGTTGTTCTGTCCGTCTGTGGTCTCATCGGAGAGCAGGACATAATCCGCATTTCCTTTCAGGTCGGAGGAGGCACCGCTATCGTCTCCGAAACTGCGGAAGAAGGCTTCCATATCCGATTCGGTAATGTTGTTCGTACCGAACTCGACCAGCATGGATACCGCCAGGGTATCGGCCATACTGTCGGTCATGGGAAGACCGGCGTGCTGGAATTTTTCTTTTACGGTTTTGCCGAATCCGACGACCGAATCGTCGGATACGCTGTTGAGCTGGTTGTAGGATTCCACGAGGTCCCTGATCAGAACCGAGTAGATCTCTTCCCTGTTTTCCCGGATACCCAGCATGGAGGACATACTTCTCAGCGCGATGTTTTCGACCTCGATGACCAGTACGCGCATACGCTCGTTCTGCTCGAGAATATCAAAGATGTCGTCCAGGCATCCGCTCTCGCCCATCTTGCTCAGGATGGACGTGATGTTTTCCGGATCATTGAAGATGCCGTTGTCGATCAGGACGTACAGAACGTCGGCAATGGTCATCAGGTCCTCGTTCAACGTAGTCTTGGTGGTCTCGCTGAGTTTTCCGAAGACCACGTAGGCAGAGGGCTGAATGGTCTCGCCGAGATCCGGCAAGGAAATGTTGTTGAATGGCTTGCCCTGCGACCATTCCGTACTGGCCCTGGCCACAATGTTGGCCACGATCGGAGGAACCAGTTCGCTGGCGCCCATATCCCGAACCACGTCCTTGATGGCGTTGGCGTGGTCGGTGGTCAGAGTAAAGCGGTCGCTTGACGTGTCCACATTCAGGAACACGCTGGCGTCGCGGATGACGTTGCCCAGCACGTCGGATTCGGACATCAGGCGCAGCCGGTTTCCGTCATACTCGTAGGTGGAGGTCAGGTTGAACAGGACCTGTCCGCCGCAGCTGAAGATCGTCCGGTCAATCACGTTGATGGACGTGATGCTCTTGGCCGTTTCGGTCAGATCCTTGATCATGGTCATGCCCTGATCGGCAGAACTGTTTCCGGATTCCGGATTTTCAGAGGCTGAAATGCCCTGTGAGGCCTCTTCAGCCGCCTTGTCCAGACCGACGAACAGATTGCTCATCACAATCTGGTAACCGATTGCGGAACTGAACAGGACCACAACGACCATGCAGCCGCATACGGCGCCGAGAATCAGGGCCAGCGCCAAGGCTATCGGATTGCGGCGACGCTTGACGGGCTGTGTGTTCAGCGGCTCGCGGGCGGGAGCAATGGCCGGCTCCCCGGAAGGAGCATCCGCTTTCGCTTCAGCAGGCTTTTCCTCAGCCGGCGAGGAAGCTTCTTCCACAGTTTCTTCCGCAGTTCCTTCCGCGGTTTCGGAAGACGCAGTCTCCTCATTGGCCGGTTCGCTTTCCTTTGGGGCATCCTCGGGTGCTTCACCGGTAGTCTTGGCCGTCTGGTCGGCACTGTCCGCCTGGGCGGATGCGGCCTCTTCCTTAGCCCTTGCCTTTTCCGCTTTCTCGGCGGCGGCTTTTTCGGCCTTTTCCTTCTTAGCCTGTTCCTTGGCGGCTCTCTTTTCGGCCTGTTCCGGATCCTCGCCGTACTCGTAGCGGTTGATCGGTCTTGCGAAGATCTTTCGGATCAGTTTGGCAAAGATCTGCAGGACGGCGCGGAAGACGATAAAGAGGATGGGCATGAGCAGCGGACCGATCAGCATCGCGAATACGGCCGGTCCGGCATTCGTTGCGGAAGGCACCCAGGACAGGATCTGTTCGTAGGTATCGGGATTCAGCGTCTTGATCAGGGCCAGGAGCTGGTCACCCAGCAGGAGTGCCAGGATCCGGGATCCGATGACGGCAAGCGCAATGCTGATCAGAAGAATGAGAAACGTGCCGATCGTAAAGGCCAGGCCGTGTTTCTTTGCCCTGAGAATGTGGATCAGGATGATAAAGACGCAGACTACGGCCGTCACGATCATCCCGATCATGGCAAAATCGATGTTGCTAATGAAATTTTTTATGACCTCTAAATCCATAAAAAGACCCCTCTAGAAATGTTAACCTTGCGTTTTGTGGACGTCGGTCAGTTGCCAGTCGGAACACCCGGCCTCTCCGAGATCTTCCGGGAGAGTTCCGTTTTCCGCGTCGGGCAGCAGCCGCATATGGTGGGAAACGATGATGGTAAAGTAATTTTCGTAGATATTGACCCGGTTGTCCGGGTTGGGGACCAGAACGAAGGATCCGTCCTCCTGTTCGGTCAGGGTACCTCTGGGACCGCCCGCACCGTGCAGATCCAGCCCCAGGAAATCTGTGCACCCGAGATACTCCGTATACGGCGCCCCTTCGGTTTCGGTCAGGATCCGGTACGGAACGCAGACACAGAATGCCGTACGGGTAAACCGTTCGTGAAGCCGGATCAGGATGGTCCGGATCCTTGCGATCCCGTCGGCATCCATCGGACAGCCGAATAGCAGGATCTCGTCGGGCTCCGCATCGCAGATCTCGGTCAGGAGAGTCTCTTCGATGCCGTACAGTCTTTCCCTGAGCACGTCATCGTGCGCGGAGGGGGCGAACAGATACAGGCAAAGGCTTGCGCGCGCGCCTTTCCCGTGGATCGCGGAAACCAGTTCAGACGCGTCCGGAGCGCCCTCTTTCGCGCTTAGACCAAGCGAGGACAGCAGTGCGGACCGGATAAAGACGGTCCCCTGTTCATCCCGGACGGTCACCGATACGGTCTGGCCTTCCTCAAAGTTCAGGGACAGCGCCTCCCCGGCAGACAGCGTCCCGGCATTTACCGAGGGTACGTCATGGGGTTCAAACGGAATCCGGACCGTTTCGGATTCGTCAGGCTCGGGAATCTTCTCGGCGGCCCGGCCCAGGAGCAGTCCGGTCAGAACGGCCACCGTCAGACAGGCTGTCGCGACGCCCAGGATGATCAGAAGTCCCCTGAGGGCTTTCGGGCTCATATGCCGTTTCGGTTTATCCGAGCGCTCG
>JAFYHA010000065.1 GCA_017539425.1 Clostridia bacterium | reverse complement strand
TGCCAATTTTGAGTATTCTTATCATAGTGACCTCCATTTGTATGCGGTAATACCCGTAATTTGTAGTTTTTGAGATTCACTATGAATTATAACGGTAAATCCACGGTTTTGCAAATTGGGGGTCACTTCATATTATCTAAAGTCACGAGTGTGCGCCGCTAGATTATCAAGTCGGTCTATGAAGTCAAGGACAACGCGGAATTCTTTGCCGTGGACGTCAGCCTCAAGGACAAGGACGGAAACAAGATCCAGCTTGAAAAGCCCGTCACCGTGAACATCTCCCTGCCCTATGCCATGCTCCCTATCGACAATTACGCAGTGTTCACGATCTGCTACGGTGTGGCACAGAAACTGGACATCCGGGTGGAAAACGGAAAGATCACCTTCTCCGTCAACGTGTTCTCCCCCATTGCCGTTGTTCCCGCCCATAGACACGCCTTCGGCGATTGGACAACGGTCAAGCCCGCGACCTGCTCCGAGGCGGGCACAGAAGAACGGACCTGCGAGTGCGGAGAAGTTGAAACGAGACCCATATCAACGTTAGCGCATACCGGAATCGTGGATGAAGCCGTCGCGCCGACCTGTAAGGAAACCGGCCTGACTGAGGGACGGCATTGTTCGGTTTGCGGCGAGGTCCTTATTGACCAGACAGAAGTGCCTAAAACCGCTCACACCGAGGTCGTGGATGCGGCTGTCCCGCCGTCCTGTTCCAAGACAGGATTGACGGAAGGAAAGCATTGCTCAGTTTGTAATGAAGTCCTGGTCGCACAGACGGAAGTGCCTAAGACAGCACATACTGTGGTCACGGATGCCGCTGTTCCTCCGACCTGTACGAAAACCGGTTTGACCCAAGGATCGCACTGTTCGGTCTGCGGCGAGGTCATTGTCGAGCAGAAAACGGTTCCCATGAGCGCCCACAATTATGTGGGCGGTGTCTGCTCCGCCTGCGGAAAGGTTGAAACAGCCTATACCCGGATCAATTCGACCTTTGCCGAAAGCGATACCGGCAATTACATTCTGTTCGGTTCCTACCCGCAGACCCTGGTCGTGGACGAAACGGTCACAAGCGCATTGACAAGTGCGGCCGGAACCTTGCCCACAAATGAGAACAGCCAGAAGTGGACGAGTTATGAGTATTACATCCAGGATTCAAACGAAACGGATTTCATGTGGTATATCGATTTGTCCTACGGCGGAGAACGGTACAGAGGCGTATACTTTACCTCCTATAGACCCTGGCTGAATTCGAATCAGGGCATAGACAGTAAGAGCTATCAGGATGACAACGGATTCAGCACGCTTACGGTATACTGGTTCAAGTTCGAGCCGATCCTCTGGAAAATACTGAGCGAAACCAATGGGACAGCCTTACTGTTCTGCGCAGACGTGATCGACTGCCACGATTATTATCATCAGATCGTACACGGCGAATTCGACCATAACGGCGGAACCGGCCTTGTCTGCAACTATGCTCTTTCCGACATACGTCTCTGGTTGAATGACGTTTTCTACGAAACCGCGTTCAGCGCCCTGCAGAAAGAGCTCATCACCCTGACGACCGTGGACAATTCGTCAAGGTCGATGGAACCGGATAACGCCCCGGACAAGACGTATCAGTACAACCAGGCCTGTGAGGATACGGAGGACCGGATCTTCTTACTCAGCAACCGGGAAATCACAAACGAAGATTACGGATTCATGCCCGCCTTTACGGACGAGGATAGAGCCAGGTTGAAAATCGCCACGGACTATGCTCTGTGTCAGGGGACTTCCGCCTTTATATCCGATTATTATCCGCCTGTGGCTGAGTACCGGTTGCGTTCGCCCTCCAAGAACGATCCCACAAACGCGGATTACGTGCTCCAGTTCGCTGAAGTCGACAGCGCTATGGTGATCTTCAACACGGGTATAGCCCCCGCCTTGGTCATCCGTCTCTCCAAGTGAGTTCATTGACATGGGCAAAATCACCATTCACATCACCTATACGGGTGATGGGCAGAACGCAAAACGATTCATGGAGGAAATGATCCGCACCGGTGTTGTGGAGAAAATCCAAAAGGAACCCGGAAATATAGGCTACGATTACTATATTCCGGTTTCGGATCCACACTCGGTCCTTCTGATCGATTCCTGGGAAAACCAGGAGGCGCTGGATAGACATCACGCTTCCCCAATGATGGACGCGATCTGGGAACTTAGAGAGAAGTACGACCTTCACATGAGGGTCGAACGTTTCGCGGAACTTCCCGGAGATACCGACAAAAAGTTCATCCGGTGAATGCTCGTTTATCTATTCCCTGCTGAACCGAACCCAGATGAATGCGGGATCCATTACCCTTTGGATCATCTCAGACATTACGCACTTTTTTCAAAAGCAAGAGAGGCTGAAAGTCCTTGTGCCACAAGGACGATCGGTCTCTCCGCTTTTTAATCTGCAAAATGCTTTCCATCCCTGAACCGAAGTTGTCGGGTGGCTCAAGTATTCGTTAGCATTTTTACACGGGTCTTATGCCTGTCAAATGACGTATCTTTTGTAAAATCTTCTCCGTATCCGGACGTTTTTACCACAATTTGGGACGTTGCGTCCTATTCTCCCGCTTTTATGAGGGCTATAATGATTTTGAAGATTACCGTTCGAGGTTTCGTATGAGGACTGTTCACAAGACTTCCAATATCTA
>JAFYHA010000064.1 GCA_017539425.1 Clostridia bacterium | reverse complement strand
TGTTCGGTCAAGGCGCAAAGGTCTTCATTGATCAGGTTCCTGGTCTGATCGATCACCATCCGGTTGGAATGTTTGATCTCATAGCAGGAACACGAATTACGATCCGGATCATAGACGACCATATCGAACTCGCCTCTGGCAAATTGCAGTTTGAAGACCTGGACCGGCCATTGGGTCGTCTGGATAGTTTCCAGAAGGATCATATCCTCCATCATTCTTCCGCGTATGGTGTTGAGAATCGTATCCCGGATTGCATTCCGAATTTCGTCAGGCATTCCGGCGAATGCCTCATCCCGCATCAGGGAGAATACCAGAACCTGTGCCTGGCAGAATCTCATCCCGGGCTGGGTAAACAGCACCCGCTTGAGAGGTGTAGTCCCTTCGATCGTTTCAATCGGGTACTCCATGATCAGATCCAATGCCTGAAGGTATTCCTGGATTTCCTTTACATGATCTTCCTTCAGTTTAACTTTTGTTTCATTTCGATTCCGGATGTCCAGCAACTTCCGAAGGCGATCGGTAACCGCGCCGAAATCTATGCCGCTCAAATCGGCGTTCCGGACTTTGGGATTGCTTGACTTCAGCAAATTATTTCTGACTTGTCCGAGATCGTTGGACAGAAAATCCTTTGTCAGGACTTCCAAAACGAATCGATGGTTCATATCCTCGATGATCCGATTGATCGCACTTGTCAACTCGTCTGCCTGATACAGTTCTTCCAAGTGACGGAAATGCCCGCCGGCATCATAGCACTTTAAACTGTGCTGAATATTGGAGCAGATTGCGGTATCGATATATTTTCGTGTGCTTTCGTTGCTGTAAAAGGTCGCGTTCTGGACATACAGTTCCGGTTGGTCAAACTTCGTCTCGCCGGCACGCAGCGTTCCGCCGTAGCGGATATACTCGTCGATATCGTCGATACCGAGTAACCGGCTGTGCTCCCGGAACGGAATATAGGTCGTATGGATCAGGATCGCCCGATCGTACAGTTCCTCTTGCTCCGCGAACCAGAATCCGAGAGAGTCGGTTCCGGACAGCACCACTTTCATTCCCTGAACAGCATAGATATCAGACAGGAGCGACGCAGAATCTATGAAATCCCGGATCAGGGTGACCTCATCGATGAAGATATACCGATATCCCGCACTCACGAGCTTCTTCAAATCGTGATCCAATTCGATCATGGTGTTGTTCGGCGATGCTTTCAGATAGGCGGTTTGTTCAACCGGCAATTGTTTGATCGCCTGAAATAGCATGGTCGTTTTTCCGGTCCTTCTCAAGCCGTAAACAAGGCAGACTCTCCCGTACTCATCACCTAGCAGATAATCCATGATCCGTTCAAAGCAATCCCGCTTTTCTGTCCTGTCGTAGAATAGTATCGCTCTTTGCAGTTCTTCTCCGAGCAGCATCCTGAAAAAGCAGTCCGCCTCAGCCTTTTTCTCTTGCTTCTTTGGTGTCTGGCGCTTCAGTTCCCGTAATTCCTCCCGCAACGCTTTTTTTCGATCCATTGCTTTCTGAAGGGCATCCAGTCTGTCTTCCCGTATATATTCACTCCGAATCTTTTTGCCCTCCGTCCATTGCCTGTAATACCTGACCTTTCCGGAAATCATTTTTCTGGATATATACCCTTCCGGAAGCGCGGCAATTTCCTGTTCCAGCTGTTTAATCCGATCCATCTTACGTTTCCTCCGATCCTATGATCTCTCGTAACCCATTATAACCTATTTTTATTGGTTTGTAAATAGGTTATTTAGGTTATTTTGAACCGCCACACTTTCGGATGTCGTTCCCGCTTCCGGCATCTTCGGTCGGGAATGTCTTTCATCTGACACGGAATCCTATATGGAATTCTACAGGGACTGACAGACGCCTGACACTATCCGCGGATCACATTCATCTTGACAGAACAGCTCGCTTACATTATAATGATACAGTATGATTGTACGGGAGGTGCGCTATGAAACATGTCGATCTATATACCGACGGCGCCTGTTCCGGCAATCCGGGACCCGGCGGATGGGGTTCTATCCTGGTCTATAAGGGAAAAGAACTGGTTCTGTCCGGCGGCGACCCGTCCACCACGAACAACCGCATGGAGCTGACCGCCGTCATAGAAGGGCTTTCCCGGCTGAAGGAGCCCTGCGAAGTCACGCTCTGTTCGGATTCGAAATACGTGATCGACAGTCTGGAAAAAGGGTGGGTGTACGGCTGGAAGGCGAAGAACTGGATGCGGAAATCCGAACCGGTCCCGAACGCAGACCTGTGGCAGAAACTGCTTCCTCTGGTCTCCGCCCACAGACTGACCTACATCTGGGTCAAGGGCCACAACGGACACCCCTACAACGAACGCTGCGACAAACTGGCGACCGAGCAGGCTGCCCTATTTGCATGAGGTGACTATGGATAATCCGCAATTTGATGAAAAAGTACAGGAAGAATACATCGACGATACGCCCAATCTGAATTTGAAGCCGGAAGGGGCGAAAATATCCGAGAAAGAGCTCAAGGAACAGGAAAAGCGCAAGCGCCTGATGAAGAAGAAACGCTTCAAGGACCGCAAGGACGGACGCCTGCTCCGCTCCCTGGATTACGTGCAGAAGTTCACACCTTACGTGATGCGGGACCGCTGTGATTCCCTGAACATGTTCACGGCTTCGATCAACGTGACCCGGGCGGACAAATTCTGCCGGGAAAAGCAGCAGAGCGGCATGAACTACTTCACCATCCTGCACCTGATCCTGGCGGCCTATACCCGTACCGTGGCGGAGCACCCGGCCATCAACCGGTTCGTCAGCGGACGCCGGGTGTATGCCAGACGCAACATCGAAGTCAACATGATCGTCAAGAAGGAAATGACGAAGGACGCCCCCGAGACCGGAGTCAAGGTCTGGTTCGATCCTGCCGATACCGTCAATGACGTCTACCAGAAATTCAACGACATCGTCCGCAAGACCGTCGGTGACCTAGGCAAGGAGAACGGCATGGACAAGGCCGCCTCTTTCCTGACCAGCCTGCCCCGCTGCCTGATGAATTTCATCATGTTCATCCTGCGCCGGATGGAATACCACGGCACGCTTCCGAAAGCGCTGACCGACGTCAGTCCCTTCCACGGCTCGCTGATCATCACGAGCATGGGATCCCTGGGCATCCCTCCCGTCTACCACCACATCTACAATTTCGGAAATCTTCCCATCTTCATCTCGTACGGCATCAAGCAGATCGTGCCCGTCATCAACAAGAACGGCGAGACCGTACCGAAGAAGATCATCGAGCTGAAGATCACCATGGATGAGCGTATCGCGTCCGGATATGAACTGTCCTCCGCGTTCAAATCGCTCAAGCACTACCTGGAACATCCCGAACTCCTTGAGGAGCCTCCCAAGGAAGTCCTGGACGACATTTACTGATCCATACCGAGGAGTCCATTATGTTACGTACCATTGAAAACGAATTTCTGAGTGCGACGATCGACGAGACAGGCGCGCAGCTGATGTCCCTGAAATCCAAGGAGAACGGCGGCGAGTATCTGTGGCAGGGCGACAGCCGCTACTGGGCGGACCGCGCCATCCTTCTCTTCCCCATCTGCGGAAGACTGTTCGGCGGCAAGTACACCTACCGCGGCCAGGATTATGAAATGACGATCCACGGTTTCATCCGTCGCGCGCATCTGGCCGTTTCCCGCATGACCGGCGATTCGGTGACGTTTACCCTGTCCACCAACGAGGAGACCCTCGCCGAGTATCCGTTCCGCTTTATGTACCAGATCACGTTCAGTCTGTGCGGACGCCGTCTGGACACGTCCATCCGCGTGACCAACACCGGCACGGAAGTGCTTTCCTTCGCGGTCGGCGGACATCCGGGTTTCAACGTTCCCCTGGATGAAGGCCTTTCCTTCTCGGACTACTATCTGGAATTCGGTGAAGAAGCTCCGGTGAAGAAGCTGATCCTGAGCGACACCTGTTTCATGACCCCCGGGACCGAACCCTGGAAACTGGAGAACGGGAAAATCTACCGTCTGCATCACGACATGTTCGACAACGACGCCATCTTCGTGACCGACATGGCCGACTCCGTGACGCTCAAGTCCGACAAGGGCAGCCGCAGCGTAACGGTGTCCTATCCCAATACTCCCTATCTCGGGTTCTGGCACAAGCCGAAGACCGATGCGCCCTACCTGTGCATCGAGCCCTGGCACGGGCTTCCCTCGGATGACGGGAAGATCGACGACCTTGACTCAAAGCACGATATGGTCAGGCTTCCCGCAGGACTGTTCTGGGAAACATCCTTCTCCATCGAGATCCGGTAACGCATTACAACCAAAAAGGCTTCGCGAGACTGACACTCCCTGCAGATGCAGGTGAGAGGCGGCACGCGAAGCCTTTTGTCATGTCTATTTGCTTTTTGGCATATACCTGCCGTGTTCAGGCGTTCGCCTGACACACCAAAAAAAGAGCGCCCGGAGACCAGCGTCTCCGGGCACCCGTTTTGCAGACTGCAGACGTACAGTCTGTTAGGCTACAGGACAGGGATCATCCGACCAGTTCCTGCAGTTGCTGATATTGTTCGACCAGGATGGCAAGGTTCTCTTCAAGGGCGGTCTGGTTGGCAGACACGTAGGAAGAAACCTCACCGGCTTTGGTGTTTCTGGGAAGGTCCGCCATGCAGACCTCAGTTCCGCCCAGAGCTCTGGAATAGAAGTAGGCGAAGGACAGTGCCGTGGAGTCGCGGACGATGTCCAGCATTTCCACATCCTCTTCACTGTCAGACAGTTTGGACTTCATCGTGGATTCATAGAAAGCCGGCAGCACGTAGTTGTAGCACTGGCAGGACAGGGCCTCGATCACGGTCGAGATCTCCTTCATATGTCCGGAGGAGGTCTGCGGAATGCCCCACAGCATATCCGTGGAACCCGAAATGTATTTTTCCTGCTCGTCATTCAGTTTCGGCATCGGCAGGAACCCGTAGGTCACACCCTCAAAGTTACGGATCGTCTTGAGGACCGTATTGAGCGAGGTCTGGATCATCAGGGCGGCATTGGCGCCGAATGCCACGTTGTGGGAGTTGTTGTCTTCCAGGAAGAACTTGCCGTATTCGAAGATGCTGTCCAGATTGCTCAGGAACTCATCGGCACGGGCCACGTCCAGGTTGAAATAGGGCATATCGTTCTCATCCTTGAAGATCGGGACCACGTCCACGCTGCGCTGGAACGTATAACCGCATTCACGGCCAATGGCGAAACCGTACACCTCGCCGCCGTTGATGTTGATCGTACCGTCCTTGTCCAGATCCTGATAACCGTCTTCCGCGTAGTTCAGCAGTTCCTCCATAGTCCAGTCACCGTCCCGGACCGTCTGATACGGCGCTTCCAGGCCCAGGTCATGGATGATCTTCTTGTTGAACACAATCGCGCCGGCCGCGGCCAGGGGCGAATAGGACGCGTAGGAAGACGCGACATACAGCCGGCCGCCTACCGAAATGCTGTTGATGTTGTTCTCAGGCCACCACGGTTTGGAAAGATTATGGAACGCCGGGACGTCAGTCAGGTCGGCATAGCATCCTTTCATCGCGTTGCTGACGGTCAGGAAATCATGACCGATGGTCATGGAGAATTCGTCCACAGTCCCCGAGGTCAGCACGCTGTTCGAGAGACGGTTGGACAGCTCCTGGTCGCCTCCGGCGTTGATCCGCTCGTACACGACATTGAATCTTTCCTTGACCGCCTGGGCTCCTTCATAGATGGCGTCCTCGATCAGGTCGCCGGTAAAGTCGTCCACTTCGTTAAGGACCATCAGTCCGCGGTTGCTGTACAGCACCGTGAAAAGATATTCGTTGAAATCCTCATCCGCAAGACCGTCTGAAAGATCTTCCTGGGAACCCCCTACCGTTTCCGTTTCTCCGCCGGGCTGTGAGGACGTCTCGCCGCTCTTCGACGTGGTCTGCTCCTTGTCCGTCTCCTTGCCCGGAGTCGGCGTCGTGCTGCCGCAGGCAGCCATCACCGAGATCAGCATGGCCAGAAGGAGAAGAACTCCTACAATTCTGATTTTCATTACTTTTCCTCCAAAAAAAGGTCTATTTCGAAGCGGATCAGGAATGTTCACTGTCCGCAACTATTTCGTAAGGAACGGCGTTCAGTTCGCCGTCACACAAGGTCTGCACGTCCAGGCTCAGACCGAAGGAGTCCCCGCCTGAGGCGATGCTGAATTCCAATTCGAACAGGACCTCGCCATTCGCCGCCGGCTCAAGGGATGCCCAGGAGAGCGTCACGGTGCCCGGAACGGTCGAAGCAGCCGAGCGGACCCTCCCCTGCCCTTCCTCCTCACCCGCGCTCTTCAGGAAAGTCAGCGCAGTCGGGGAATACAGGAGATTGGCGTCGAACGCGCACAGTCCGGACAGACTGTCGATCCGGACCGAAACCGTCACCTTATCGTCCCGGACCTGTCTGTCCAGTACGATCCGGGCTTTTCCGGTTTCTGTGGGTTCCGTTTCCGCGGGCCTTTCGGATCCCGCTTCGGTTTCCGTTGGCGTTTCCGCATCCGGAACGTCCGGCCCTTTTCCGCACCCGGTCAGGGCGGCCAGAAGCAGTGAGGCCAGCAGGAATACGGTCAATAGATGCTTTAACATATCGGATACCTCACTGTCTCAGTCCGGAATACACTTGCCCGTATTGGCGGCTTCCAGCATCGCGAAATACGTGCGGTAATCCACAAATTTGTAGGTCGTACCCGGATCATGGACGGCGGCATACTCCAGAAACGCGTCCTGGACCTGCTTCAGCTGGCTGGCCGTGTACTTGATGGTCCGGAAGCCTGCCGTGTGGTACTCTTTCATGCTCTGGGCGAATCCCAGCATATCCCGGACCTGGTTCGTGAGTTCGGCATCCGTCTTGGCCGGATCCCCGATCCCGTTCTTGATCCGCACGTACGGTGCGCCGGCATATACCGTCGGGGCCCATCCCGCGCTGTTCGTGTTGCTGCCGACCGGAGCAAACTGGTTGTAGGCCAGGCATACCGGATCCGAGGGCGTTCCGATCAGGAACCCGACGGCATCCATGTCGAACCGTTCAAAGTATTCCTTGTTCAGCCGGACCCATTCCCGGTCTGCGTCCGGAAGCGTCCGGGCGCTCGTGCTCTGGAACAGGCTCTGGGGACGGATGTATCCGACACCGTTGTTGGCCGCCGTGAAAAAGTCGTTTTCGGTCTGGTTCTCATACAGGTACTCGAAAACCATGGGTACCCGGCGGCAGAGCCCCGGATTGACCGACCAGGTGATCGGGAACGTGCCTCTCGCCGGATCGTCATAGGCCTCGCACAGATGGACGACGGCCCACGGTGAGGAATCATAGTCGCCGGTATACATGAACAGGTAGACCGTATCCGGGTCGAAGACCTCCTCAACCGGCTTGTGGTTGGCATTGGCGATATAACGTTCTTTCAAAGGATACTGCGTATACAGCGAGCAGTTCGGAAGGGTTCCGTCCGCATCCATATAGCAGTTGTACAGTCCGATGATCGACGTGAACGTGGATTCGACGACCGTGGGATCCAGAGACCCCCAGTCGTTGTGATTGGAATACTTGAACCACCAGGGCGGGAATCCCACGATCTCGCCGAACAGCCCGTCCGCGCGTCCGTAACGGTTGAGCAGGATCGCGCGCAATGTGTCGGTATCCGTGCCCAGGGGCTGATCCGGATCGTCGCAGGGGTATTCGCCTTCGATCGGGGAAAGATCGAAGAAGAAGGCTCTGCGGTAGATCCCGTAGTCATGGTTGTAGAAGCGGTTGTAATCCAGACTCTTGGAATGGATGTCCTCCTCATAGATCGGGTTGCCCGTGACGGCGGACGCGCCGTCCGGCAGATACATCAGGAAATCGTCCGAGCATCTGTCCGCATATTTTTCCAGAGCCCAGAGATATGCGTCGCACTTGGCGCTTCCGGTCGAAGGAAGGGCGGTCCCGGGTATGATGCCCTCTCCGGTAAACATGCCGGTGAGATCCATTTTCACAGGCACGTCCAGGGCCAGGAGGCGGCTCATCAGGCTTCCCTTCCGCTCGTCATATTTCACGGGAAGGTAGCCGTCCAGTCCGCAGATCGTGGCCGCCACGTTGGCGGTCGCGGGAACGTCCGGATCCCACAGGATCATGCCGCATTCCCGGATCTGTTCGGCAAAGCCCGTGACCCACTGAAGGAACGTCGGAAAGCGGACTTCCTCCATTCCGTCCAGAAGATCCGAGTGCTCCCGGATGTACGGGACCCACCGTTCCGCATTGGTATCCGAGATGACCATGAGAACACCGGTCTTCCCGAAATTCCGGTTGATCAGGCCCTGCAGGCTGGCCACCAGTCTTGCCGCGTCATGGCCCATGACGTTCAGCGTGGCCTGGGCGATCACGTTGGTCGAGATCGTATAGATCTTTCCTCTTTCCAGTCCGGCCGCCGTCACCTCGAAGTCCGGACGTACCGGAGGATCGGAATAGACGTTCCCGGGTTGGAAATCATCCAGTCTGCCGGCTTCTTTTTTTAGAATCAGCAGCGCGTCCCTGGCATTGATCCGGTCATCGCCGTTGACGTCGCAGGCCCGGAACGGGCGGACGTCCGGCGAGTCCATACCGACGGCATACCGGACGGCGAGCAGGGCATCCGCACGGTCGATCCGTCCGTCCCCGTTCGGGTCCCCGAAGAGGAGATCCGCCATGGACGGCGTTTTGCCCGGATAGTCGATCCAGCTGACGTCCGTGTGCGCATTCAGTTCCTCGTCGGTATAGTACCGGTCCCGGAAGGACGGGATCTCTTCCCCGGACATGAGTATATGGTCAAAGTTAAGCGTGAGGCCGTCCGGTCTGCGGCTGCCGGACGCGAACATCCGGACTCCGGTGATAGCGGTCAGGTCTCCGTCCGTCCCCTTTTCCATCTGCGTCAGGTCGAAAACCATCCTGTGCCAGCCGGCTTCCAGTCCGGTCAGGGAGACCGTTTTCCATCTGACCTTCGCGTCGCCCGAACGGACGAACGAGATCTCCAGATCCAACGAAGGGTCTATGTCCCCGGGGGTCCACAAATCAAAATACAGGTACCGGTAAGCCGACAGATCCGCTATGTGGTCAAAATCCAGGAACGCGGAGAGCCGGATCTCGTTGAGGGCCGGATTCTGCGCCGCCCTGACCTGCACGGAGGATGCGCCTTCGGTCATATGCTTGCGGTCCACGTAAAAAGTGCTTCCGCTGTCGGAACGGGAAAATCCGTGCGCGGTTTCCGCGTCGTGCAAGAGCAGTGTCCCGTCAGGCTTTGCCACCGGGAATCCGTCCGCCTGGGCATCCGGATCCGTGAGCATCTCAAAGCCGAAGCACTTTTTGCTCAGGGTCTGCCACGAAGAACCCTTCTCCGAACGGATCAGCGCTTCGTGCGTAAGCCCCTGCACCGTACCGCTCGTGGAACAGGCCTGGCAGGAACTGTGGTAGGTGTCGCACCAGAAGACCAGGTAGTAGGTTCGTCCCGGATCCAGCCTTACGGCGCGGGTGAACTCGAAATCCCACCAGTCCATCGTGAAATGCGGATCGGAAACGAGCGGATAGCTGAAGGAGTACAGTACGCTTCCCGGATCTTCGTCCAGCGCGGTACGGATCTCTACAGTCACCGTCGCATTGTCCCCAATCCGGAGAAACAGCCGGCATCCGACTACCGGATCCTCACCCGGAACGAACGGCTGAGCGGCGTAGTAATTCGTACCCGTCGCGCTGTTTCCGATCGTCAGGTGATGCGATGCCGCAAACTGGGTGCCCGAAGCCTTAAGTTCCTTCTCGGTAAATCCTGAAAAAGCCGTATCCGCAAATACCGGAATCCCGGCGGACAGCAATATGCAGGTCAGCAAGACCATACATATCCATTTCCTCATGACTTCCCCTTTCCAAAAAGAAAAAAGTTTCTATGACAAAATATATGTCTTGTACATTATACTCCTTAGAATTGCAAAAAGCAACACATTTGTGCCCTTTTTACGGGTGCAGGCCCCGCATATCCTGCGGGGCCTGCACGTATGGAACAGACTGAATTCAGAAGCCGAAAAAGGTCTTGGCGTTCCGGTAGCTGATGTCACGGACCAGCGTACCGAGCGCCTCCTCATCATCCGGGTAGTCCCCATTCTCGACCCATCTGCCGATCTCGTCGCACAGGATGCGGCGGTAATACTCGTGACGGGGATAGGACAGGAAACTGCGGGAATCCGTCAGCATGCCCAGAGAGCAGCCCAGCGAGGATACGCTGGCAAATTCGCGGATCTGGGCACGCATTCCCTCGTCGTGGTCATTGAACCACCACGCGGAGCCCTGTATGACCGTGGGCATGCCGGAGCCGTCCCCTCTGCAGAAAGACCCGCACAAGGCCGCAACCGCCGTATTGTCGGCTTTGTCGATCGAGTACAGGATCGTTCTGGGGAGCGCGTCGTTGGACTCCAGGTCGTTGAGCAGCATGGCCAGGCTGTAGACGGTATTCCGGCCGTGCACCGTGTCAAATCCGGAATCCGGTCCGAGTTTCGCGAACATCCGGTCATTGGGGTTGCGGAGCACTCCGAAATGGATCTGCATCGTCCAGCCGCGGGACTTGTACTGACGTCCGAAGAAGCGCATCATATACGAGCGGTACATGATCTCCTCTTCCGCGGTGACCGTTCCGCCACGGAGCGCCTTATCCAGGATCTGTCCGGCCAGATGGGTCACGGGACGGACAAAATCCACTCCGTTGTCCAGTCCGTGGTCGGCCAGCACGCATCCGTGGGCGGCAAACCGGTCCAGAGCTTTCTCATAGGCTTCCTGAAGATCCTCCAGCGTGCGGATCCCGACCCCGGTGCTCTCGCCCAGTTTTTCAATATACTCACGGAATCCCTTCTTGCGGATGTTCAGCCCCTTGTCCGGACGGAATGCCGGCAGGACCTTCGTGGCAAAACCCGAAGCAGCGATGGCTTCGTGATCCGAAAGAGTATCCGCGGGGTCGTCGGTCGTGCATAGGACCTCCACGCGGGACTTGGCGATCAGGGAGCGAGCACTCATATCCCCTTCCAGTTTCTTTGCGGTATGCTCCCAGATGGCCAGACAGTTCCTGTCGTTGAGGACCAGATCGCAGTCGAAGAACCGTTTCAGTTCCAGATGGCTCCAGTGATACAGGGGATTCCCGATCAGGCGGGGCATGATATGGCAGTACGCCGCAAACTTGTCAAAGTCCGAGGCATCCCCGGTGATCTTCGCCTCGTCCACCCCGTTTGCGCGCATGGCGCGCCACTTGTAGTGATCCGCATACAGCCAGGCCTCGGTGATGTTGGAGAAGCGGATATCCCGGGCGATCTCTCCCGGGTTCAGGTGACAGTGGTAATCGATGATCGGAAGATCCTTGGCATAGTTTTCGAACAGACGGCGTGCCGTCGGTGTGTGCAACATAAAGTCGTTGCTCATGAAAGATTCCATTTTTCCCTCTTGCTATTAAAATATGTTTTTGCGCAAGTGCGCGTGTTTAAACGTCCTGTTTCCCGAAATGATCGTAGAACAGTTTTCCGATATCCGCCATCATCAGATGCGTCCGGTTGTCATAACTGTACGATTCGTCCCTGGAACCGCTGACCATGACGGCATACGCGAATTCCCGTTTGTTGGCAAAAGCCACGATGCCCGTATCGGCGCGGACGCCTCCGGAAAACCCGGTCTTGTTCATCACCCGGACGGTCCCGTCGTCGTCATAGTCCTCGAGAGGCATATACCGGGGGAACATATCCTTGTATTTCTGATCCTCAAGGATCGAGAAGAACTGTTCCCGGTATTCGGGAGAGAAGAAATCCGAGGTGCGCACTTTCACAAGATAATCCGTATAGGCGCGCGGCGATACGTCCGCCAGCCGCTTCTTCTCCGGATTCGGGCTGCTGTCGTAGACTTTCCGGTTCACCGAAGCGTTCTCCACTCCGATCTCCCGGATGTGCCTGTTGACCTCCGGCAGCCCGCCCACGATATCGATGCACAGATTAGTCGCGGAATTGTCGCTCAGGATCACCATCAGGACCAGCAGATCCCGCACGGTCAATTGGATGCCGACGCTCAGATACCGGAGAATACCGGAACCCGGATAGAGATGCTCCTTTTCGATGGTCACGAAGCGGTCCAGCTTTTCTTCCCCTCTCTCGCACTTCTTGAGCAGCGCGCCCAGCACGAACAGTTTCATCGTGCTGGCGGTAGGCATCCAGTCGTTTTCGTTCAGTCCGTAGCGGTAATCCCCGCCGATCTCCGCTATGGAGATGGCCAGCTTCTCATATTCCCGGTGTGTGTCCAGATAATTGTCAAGTTCGGATTCAAAGCTCATATCTAGTCCTTTCGTACCCGGAACTCGGGAGAACGGATGCATTTCCGTCCCGCCGGAATGCCCTGTCCGGTCTATTTATCCATTATACTTTCACCCGCAGGCCGTGTCAAGTCATTCCTCTCCCGGCCCTTTCCGCAAAAAATGAACCGTAACCATTTTCTTTTTGCCCAAAATATGATAAACTGTATTCTAGATAGTTTTGGATTTCAGAATTCGGAAAGGAGGATCCCCTGATGGTTTTTGCGGATTCACATGTCCACTCCCATCTGTCCTTTGACGGTTCTCCGGAAGCGATTCCGGAAAGGATGTGCCAGAAGGCTTTGGATCTGGGATTGACCCATCTCTGCATCACGGATCACTGCGACGTGAACGGGCCCGAACTCGGATACGCGCCGCTGGACGAGGCCGCTGCGGACCGGGAGATCCCCGCCTGCCGGAATGCATTCCGAGGAAGACTGGACGTAGGCTACGGGATCGAGCTCGGCGAAGCGACGGAATATCCGGACCGGGCCAGGGCGATCCTGTCCCGCCATGACTATGACTTTATCCTGGGCTCCCTGCACAATCTGAAGGGCTGTGTGGATTTTGCCTACATTAAGTTCGAGCATCCGGGGTTCGACGCTCCTCTCATCGAGAAGCTTTACGAGAGGATGCTCCTTGAGACCGAAGCCCTGCTCTCTTTTGACGGAATCAGTTCACTGGCTCACCTGACCTATATGGAGCGGTACGTCAGAAGAGCCGGCAAGACCGTCCCGGAGGACGGATACCGGGACGTGCTGAAGCGGATCTTCCGTCTGATGACCGAACGCGGGATCGCGCTGGAACTCAACGTCAGCCCCATTGCACGGGGCGAGGACAACTATACGATGCCCGACGCCTCCCTTCTGAAACTCTACCGCGAATGCGGCGGCGAACTCGTGACCGTGGGATCGGACGCACACAACCCCGCGCAGATCGGAGCCGGCATCCGGGAAGGCTACCGTCTACTCCTCGAAACCGGTTTTTCCTACGTCACGGTATTCCGCAGACGCAAACCCGTCCTCTATTCCTTAAGATAATCAGGAGTTTTTCCAATGGCACAGAATTTGGACCTGAGCGATTTCAGTCTCATCTATCCGGACAGCAAGACCAAACGGGAGCATATGACCGGGACCAACGTTCCGGACATCGACCTGTTTGACCTGGAGGAGCTGGGGCTTCTGGAGGCCTTTGACCTCAAGAGCGGCAGCCTGTCCGACTACTTTACAATGGACCCCGAAGTCATGCGGTACCGCATGGAAACGTTCGACGACATGCTCCGCTGCGAGGGGCTGACCGTGATGCTCAACAAGCTGATCCCGGTCCTGACCGACATCATGGAGCTGCGCCGGCTGGAGGCCGACAACGGGGACACCAACGACTATCTCTCCTCCATGACCGAGATCGAGCTGTACATTTCCAGCGTGGAGGTCCTGCACGAAGGACTTTCCAACGTCCGCCCGGACTTGAAAAGCCGCGCTTTTCTCAAGCTGGCGGACCGGATCGCCGAGCTGGCGGAAAGCGATTATTATGCCGAACTCAACCGTAAGCTCAACGAGCTGACTCAGCGCGTGCGTGAGATCAAATCCGTGACGATCGGCGTCAACCTGGACGCACAGCTCAGGCCGAAGGAGGCCGGCGTGCTCTCCATCAATCCGGAGTCGTTCAAATCCGGAGACGTGATCGACAAGATCCTGCGTCTGAATTTCAAGGATGACGCCTATACCTGCATCGCCTCCCTGGTCCCGTTCGGGCGCAAGCAGTCCGAGAACCAGAAGATGGCGCTCTCCCTGGCCTTCAACTCGGCCATCAACGACGTGTACAAATCCTCTCTCCGTTCCTGGAAACGCATCGTCCAGACCTACGTGCTGGAGAATACGGACTTCCTGCTCGGACTGATGCCCGAATTCGAGTTCGTGGTCCGGGGGACCCAGATGCTCAAGGAACTGCAGAAGCGGGGCTGCCCCCTGACCATACCGGACATCCGTCCGATGGGAGAGCGGGCGTTCCGGGCCGAAGGTCTGTACAACCCCTGCGTGGCGCTCAAGATCGACTACCCGGTCGTTCCGAACGACATCGTATTCGACGACAAGGCGATGATCTACGTGCTGACCGGACCCAACCGGGGAGGCAAGTCCGTCATCACCTGCGCCATCGGTTTGTCCATGGCTATGATGCAGCTGGGTATGTTCGTGCCGGCCGACAAGGCCTCCATGAGCCCGGCGGACGCCATTTACACCCACTTCCCCACCGGTGCGGACGACACCATCGACAAGGGCCGTCTCGGAGAGGAATGCGCGCGTCTGGACGAGATCTTCGACCGGGTCACCCCGTACTCGCTGGTCCTTCTGGACGAGTCGCTCTCGTCCACCGGATCCTATGAGGCTTCCTACATCGCGGCCGAGGTCCTGCAGGGCCTGTCCATGGTCGGATGCCGGTGCCTGTTCTCCACCCACCTGCACGAACTGGCGGGAGAGATCGACCGGATCAATGAAGCCGCCAAGGCCGCGGGAGGCGTCCCCATCGACACGCTGGTCGCCGGAATGGAATCCGGACAGCGGTCCTTCAAGATCTGGCGCGCCAAGCCCGACGGAAAGAGTTACGCCCGGGACATTGCTGACCGCTACGGGCTGACCTATGAGAAGATCGTCAGCAAAATCCAACAGAGAAGATCGGAGAAACAAGATGGATAAGATTCTGAAAGCCCTTGAGGACGACGCGACCCTGACCCCGGAGCAGCTGGGCATGATGTTTTCCAAAGAGACCGGGGATATCAAGAAGCTGATCGAGACTTACGAGAAGGAAGGCATCATCGTCGGATACAAGACCCTGATCGACTGGGACAAGACCGACCGCGAGTACGTGACCGCCATGATCGAGGTCAAGACCACTCCCCAGCGGGACGGCGGTTTTGACAAGATCGCGGAGAAGATCTACCAGTATCCCGAAGTACAGAGCCTGTACCTGATGTCCGGAGGCTTCGATCTGTGCGTCCTGATCGAGGGACGGACGATGAAGGAAGTGGCCTTCTTCGTGGCTCAGAAACTGGCCACGATCGAGAACGTGACCTCCACAGCCACCCATTTCGTGCTGCGCAAGTATAAGGACAAAGGCCTCGTATACGGATATGCGGAGCCGGATGAGAGAGGAAACTGCAACTGATGCTCGACTATTCTAAAGTACTCAATCCGACGGTCGTTTCCATGCCTCCGTCCGGTATCCGGAAGTTCTTCGATCTTCTGGACACCATGGACGACGTCATCGGGCTTACGGTCGGACAGCCGGATTTCGTGACTCCCTGGCACATCCGCGAGGAGGCCATCGCGTCCCTGGAAAAAGGCAAGACCTACTATACCTCCAATGCCGGCCTTCCCCTTCTCCGTCAGGAAGTCTGCAAGTATCTGGAACGCCGGTTTTCGCTGACCTATGACCCGGCGCATGAGACGATCATCACCGTGGGCGGCAGCGAGGCCATCCAGATGGGTCTGTCCGCGATCCTGTCCCCCGGAGACGAGGTCATCATTCCGGAGCCCTGCTTTGTCTGCTACGAACCGCTGACCCGCCTGTGCGGGGGTGTGCCCGTTCCCGTTGTCACCCGGGTCGAGGACAAATTCAAGCTCCGCGCGGACGAACTCCGCCGCGTCATCACGCCCCGGACCAAATGCCTGGTCCTGCCCTATCCCAACAATCCCACCGGAGCCATCATGACCCGGGAGGACCTGGAGGAGATCGCCAAGGTCCTGCGGGACACGAATATCGTGATTCTCTCGGACGAGATCTATGCCGAAATGACCTATAACGGACAGCACTGTTCCGTAGCCACCCTTCCCGGCATGCGCGAGCGGACCATCCTGGTCAGCGGCTTCTCCAAATCCTATGCCATGACCGGCTGGAGGCTGGGCTATCTGTGCGCTCCCGAACCGATCTGCCGGATGGTGCTCAAGCTGCACCAGTATGCGATCATGTGCGCGTCCACCACTTCCCAGTACGCAGGCGTGGAAGCCTGCCGCAGCGGCGACGAGGATATCGAGAACATGGTCGGAGAGTATGACCGGCGCCGGCATTACATCTATGAAGGTCTGAGAAGGATCGGCATCGACGTCTTCGAGCCCGAGGGCGCGTTCTACATCTTTCCGGACATCCGCCGGTACGGTATGTCCTCGGATGAATTCTGCAACCGGCTGCTCCGCGAGAAGAAGTGCGCCATCGTCCCCGGATCCGCGTTCGGTCAGTGCGGCGAGGGCTTTGCCCGGATCTCCTATGCCTATTCGGTCAAGCACATCACGCAGGCGCTGGAGCGGATCGACGACTTCGTCCATCATCTGTGAACGCGAAAAAGCGCAAAAAGCTGCCCGTTCCCGGTCAACCCGGCACACGGACAGCTTTTTTGCGTCTCTACTTCAATTTCAGATTCAGTTTCGGCTGCAGGCGCAGGACATACAGAACGGTGAGGCGGGACAGGAGAAAGTCATAGGCCCAGAAGCTCAGCAGATACAGACCTCCGATGAGGATCAGGACCGGCCAGGTCTCGTTTTCCGTGGCCAACAGGAATCTGAGGATCAGATACATGGCTCCCCCGCCGGCCAGACATACGGCCTGCTTGAGCACAAACCGGACAGGTTTTGAAAAGATGCGGGCCTCGATCACGTCTTTCAGGATCGGATAGAATCCGTACAGGAACAGATAGGACCATCCCGCAAAATTGAATGGCATGAGACTCAGCGCCAGGATGCAGCTCCCGATATAGATGCTCCAGGTCCATCCCCGGGTATTCTCGACCACCGCGACCTGCATCAGCAGTCCGCCCAGGGCCGCCATCGAGATGTCCAGGATCTCAAGAAATCCTCCGATGTAGAGGAAGACAGCCGTCAGGGCCGTCAGGATGGCCGAGAAGGTCAGCCTGCGGATCGTGGTCCGGTTGCCTCGCAGTCGGTTTCCCATTTACCGGCCTCCGCAGCAGCTGCACAAAAGGCTCGTACAGGCCAGGCTCGCGCAAAGCGACGCCGTGCCGTGGTCATAGGCGTTCTGCTCCATACTGGTCCTGAGCATATCTCTCAGTTGCCTGTATTCCTCGTTCCGGGGATCCATCTCGGTCGCCAGCGTAAGCTCCCTCTGTGCGTCCACAAGGCGCCTGAAACCGATATCGACGCATCCCATCAGGTAATGCCATTCCGCGCCGCGGTCCGCATACGGGACCGTACCCAGGAGTCTGGCGGCCGTGGTGTAGTCGTGCTGGTTGATCAGGCCTCGGATCTGGTTGTACAGCGGAGCCCGCTCGCCAGAATAGCCCTGTTCACGGGTCGTATACCCGCCGGATGTGTTTCCCTTCTTCGCGTTTTCCCGCATATCACGGATCTGCTGGTAGGCCTGATTGATCTCTTTCATCTTGGCCTCGGCCAGGTCCGCCATATCCGAGCCCGCGTACCGGTCCGGATGGTATTTCTTGGCCAGATCGTGATACGCCTTCTTGATTTCCTCATCGGTCGCGTCGTGCGACACGCCCAGTACCTTATAGGGGTCTGTCACAGGCCAAGCCTCCTTCCGTTTCGTTTCTTGCGTTTCGGGTCCGGGTTCAGGACCGATTCCGCCGTCTCGGGCAGACCGACGTCCAGGATGTGTTCGATCAGCGCAAGGACGTCCGGATCCGTGACGTTCAACAGGTCCGTACCCAGCCGGATCGCGGCGATCTCGCCCATAAGCGCGCGCCTCGCGTCCTGGCGGATATCCTCGGTCAGCTCGTCCGTACCGTAGAGTCTCCGGAACGGATTGAACCGGTTCTTCTTTACGTCCTCTTCAAAATCGTCCAGTGCGTCCACAAGGTAGACCCACTTCCCGGTATGCATCCCGATTTCCTTTGCCACCGTCTCCGCAGATCCATCCAGACCGTAGGACAGGATATCGGCCAGCATGTTACCGAAGCATTCGGCCGGGATATCCGCCGAAGGCGTTCCGTCCTTCTCCAGTACGGCCAGTTCTCCGAGCCTTCCCTCAATCATTGCCCAGAGACCGGGATAATTCTTTCCGGCCTTGCGGCAGGCCCGCCGGGTCTGAAACCGGATCAGCCGGGCACGGAACCGCCGGATCCCCTTCTCGTCCCTCAGATCGTCCAGGGCTTTCCCGCGGATCATCACCGCATGCGCGGCGGCGCAGAACCGGATCGAGGGACAGGGTTCCGCCATGGGGCGCTTCCGGAACGGATGCACCGGACAGCGGTGCGTACCGATCTCAAACGTTTCCCCGAGCAGGGCGGAACGGACCAGAGCCATGAACGCAAGGTCATAGCTCAGGTACAGGCGGGAGATCTGCCCGCATTCCCGGCCCAGTGAGCGGCAAAGGCCGCAATAGCAGGCCCGGTACAGCGACAGCTCCCGGACTTTCAGTTCGGGTTCGCTCACGCGGATGTAGCCAAACACGGTCCCCCTCCTTTCCGGAAAAACAACTGCACTCAGTGAAAAAGAGACCCCGGACGTATCGCTACGGCGAAGTCTCTTTTGTATCCGTTAACCTTTTGCTTCCTTGGTCTTCTTTACGATGACCTGCTTGCCGCCGTAATAGCCGCAAGCGGGGCAGACATGATGCGGACGAACCATCTCGTTGCATTCCGGATTGGAGCAGCGGACCAGTTCAGGAGCCGTCAGCTTGGAATTGTTGGAGCGGCGTTTATCTCTGCGCGCCTTGGATACTTTTCTCTTTGGTACTGCCATACCTATACCTCCTTGCGCACACCTCCCGGCATGCGTTCACATTTGATTACTGTTTGGTTTCGCCGTTTCCAGAGTCATCCTCGAGCAGCTGAGCCAGAACAGCCATGCGGGGATCGATCCGGTCCTGCGAAGCACACGTGCACAGACCCGAGGAAAGCGGCTTTCCGCACTTCGGACAGAGTCCAGGGCAGTCCGGCGTGCAGAGGAAGCGTCCGGGAAAACACATGACGATCTCGTCACGGATCTCTCCGTCCACATCGATTTTTCCGTTTTCGGGGATCACATATTCCAGTTCCGCGTCTTCCAGCTGTTCCTCGGTCAGGTTCTGGCGCAGCGCAACGGTCCTTTCGAAGTCCAGGGTGTATACCCCTTCGACATCCGCAAGGCACCGGGCGCATTGCGCACGGTAAGGCAGTTCCACGCCGAAGCGCAGACGCTTGTATCCTCCCTGATCCGTCACTTCGCCGGAAACGGAAACGGACTCCGGGAACACAACGTCCGGGATCTCCGGTGCCTCGACCGAAAAGCTGAAATCCATTCGCGTGACTTCGCCTCTGAGCAGCGGTCCAAGATCCAGTTCCATAGTGTTCTCCGAATGCAGCGATAACTTCGCACAAGATGCGACAAACTGCATTATAATATAACTCTTGTGTTTTGTCAATAGTTTTTTTCTTGGCTTTCCGTTGCGAGGCAGAGAGAAAGGGCGCGGTCCGGAACCGGACCGCGCCCCGTTATGGACTTGTCTGTAAGGTCAGACGGACCGTACGATCATTCGAACTTGAGGTCGGTGATCGCGTAGCCCACCTTGGCCGCACCGCTATCCTGTCCCACATGGTAGACACGGATGAAGTTGATGGCGGAGAGATCCCAGTTCTTGCCGTCCGGATTGCCTCCGTTGTTGGCTTCGCTGAAATTCAGAACCATCGTGACGGTCTTGGTTTCGGGATCCATGGTCAGGCCCTTGAGCTTGTTCACGAAATCCCAGTGATTCTCAAGCTGGTCGCACTTGCCACTGGAGGACAACTCGCACTGTCCGTTTCCGGTCAGGGTGGAGAGATCCACGACTTCGTCGAACTTGATGGTCAGGGTCAGCTTGGTCGCCTTGGACAGGTCGACCGGGGTGGTCAGAACGGCTTCGGGAGCCGAGCCGTTACCGGTGTTCAAATTGGCCTTGGACAGGTACGCAGCCTTGAAGGCGTCGGTAGCTTCCTGGTTGGTGTCCTTCTCCGGTTCGGTGACCACGTTTCCGCGGTAAGCGTTAGCCCAGCTGTTGACACCCGGGTACTGCAGCTGATAGCC
>JAFYHA010000063.1 GCA_017539425.1 Clostridia bacterium | reverse complement strand
GTAATGGAAATTCGAGCAGTCAAGTTCAGAAAAAACGGGTTCTATACCCAGTCTTTTGCATTCGGTGGAGAAGAGGGCCCTCAGGCATTCGACCCCGATATCCGGTATCGCGGCAGTCTACAGAACTATCTGATCGATACCGGAAAAGAGGTGATCCTTGTGGATACCGGTCTTCCCGGAGGAACTCCGGAGGAGCATCCGGACACAAGCAGCTTGGCCTATACCGGGAAAGACATTTGTTCTTATATGGAGGCCTTTGGAGCGTTGGGCTATCGACCGGAGCAAGTCACCTGTATTCTGGTGACTCACAAGCACGCAGATCATTCGGGGGAGCTTCGGGCTTTTCCAAACGCCAAGATCTATGTGAATGCGGACGAACTGGAAGCTGCGGAACTTAAGGATATCCCGAATATCGTTCCGGTTCATTTCACGGACGGAGCCTATTACAATTTCCCGGAAAGTCAGATCATCCGTGACCACATCCGGTTCATCAAGGCCAAAGGACACACAAAGGGGAACAGTATCGTCGTTGTTGAAAATGAGGGATTGTTCTATATGTTCCACGGGGACATCACGTATGTGGACGAGGCCCTGTATGCAAACAAACTTTCCGTGGTATATGAGGACCTTCCTGCCGCACGGGAAACGATGGACAGGGTACGCACTTTTGTGCGCGAGCATCCGACAATCTACTGCGGAACGCATACGCCTCAGGGCTATGAGAACCTTGAGGCCAAACGCATTATGGACCTGGATCATCCGGTACCGACCGTATTTGAGAAATACACGTTCGAAAACGAGGAGTCGACCGGAAAATATGTCTGCTCGGTATGCGGTTACGTCTACGACCCGGCGGAACATGACGGCGTCAGTTTTGAGGAACTTCCCGATGACTGGAAATGCCCGCGGTGCCGGCAGCCGAAAGAAAAGTTCAACGAGGCCTGATCCGGTTTCACAGACAAGGCTCGGAACCGTGTCATGCAAAAGGAAATATGGTATGAAAATTGTAATGCTTAACGGTAGCCCCAGGACCGGGGGTAATACCGCTCTGGCTCTCAATGAGATGGCCGGAGTCTTTGAGAAAAACGGTCTGGAAGCCGAAATCATCCAGGTCGGCAACAAACCTATCCGGGGTTGCATGGCCTGTGGGTCCTGCGGAAAAACAGGCAAGTGTGTGTTCGACGATCCGGTCAACGAGATCGCGGAAAAGTTCAAGGATGCGGACGGGATGGTCGTGGCTTCTCCGGTCTACTACGCCTCGGCCAATGCGACCCTGATTGCCTGTCTGGACCGGCTGTTCTACAGCACGGATTTCGACAAGACTATGAAAGTGGGAGCCAGTGTGGTCGTGGCCAGGCGCGGCGGCTGTTCGGCCACGTTCGACGAGTTGAACAAATATTTCACCATTTCCGGAATGCCGGTCGCCTCCAGCCGGTACTGGAACAGTGTCCACGGCGCAAAAAAAGGCGAGGCGCAGCAGGATGCCGAAGGACTCCTTACGGTACGCGCGCTTGCCGCCAATATGGCGTTCCTGGTCAAATCCATTGCGCTGGGGAGGGAAGCATTCGGCTTGCCGGACAAGGAGCCTTGGCAGGCGACGAATTTCATCCGCTAGTCCGGGAACCGCGTTCCCGGAAGAACATACGAGGGAAGAGGAATGAATATTGCAATCGTGACCGGCGCCTCCTCCGGGATGGGCCGTGAATTCGTACTGGCCGTGGACAGAGAGTATGATCTGGACGAAATCTGGGTCATTGCACGCCGGGAAGACCGCCTCAGGGAGCTGGAAGGAATCTGCAGGACAAAGGTCCGGACGATTCCGTTGGATCTGTCCCTGCCCGACAGTTTCCTCACGGTGCAATCCCGTCTTTCGGCTGAGGAACCGCATGTCCGGATTCTCGTCAACGCGGCGGGATACGGCCTCTTCGGGGAGTTTTCCACTTTGGATCTTGCGGAACAGCTCGGGATCGTGGATCTCAATTCCAGGGCCCTGACGGCCATGTGTCATCTGGTCCTTTCCTGTATGCAGGCCGGGGATGCCATTGTGAATCTCGGTTCCAACTCCAGCTGGCAGCCCGTGCCCTATATGGGCGTCTATGCCGCCAGCAAGGCTTTTGTACTCAGCTTCAGCCGGTCTTTGGGAAGAGAACTCAAGAACCGGGGGATCCATGTGATGTGCGTCTGCCCGGGCTGGGTGAAGACCGAATTCATGGACCGAGCCAAGCGTGACGATACGATCCGCTATTTTGACCGCTGGTACACGGCGGAACAGGTCGCGGACAGGGCCATGCGGGATCTGAAAAAGAGAAAACCGGTCTCCATACTGGGTGCACCGGTCCGCAGGCAGGTCCGCCTGGTCAAACATCTGCCTGTCGGTTTCGTGATGGACACCTGGTGCCGGCAGCAGGGCAAATCATAAGGAGGACGAGTATGCTGGAAACCGAAAGACTGTTCCTCCGTCCGTGGACGGAGTCCGATGCGCCGGAATGTTTCCGATATGCCCGGGATCCAAGAGTTGGTCCGCCCTGCGGATGGACACCGCACCCGGATGTGGAACACACAAAGCGGATCATACGGACCGTCCTGTCCGATCCGGAGACCTATGCGATCGTGCTCAAGAAGACCGGTCTGCCGGTCGGCAGCATCAGTCTGATGCGGAACACTTCGCTCGCATCACTGGACGATGAGGTCGAACTCGGATACTGGCTGGGCGTTCCGTACTGGGGGCAGGGCATCGTGCCCGAGGCCGCACGGGTCCTGCTGCGCCGCGCCTTTACCGCGTTGGGGATATCCGGGGTCTGGTGCGGATATGCGGACGGAAATGAAAAGTCCCGGAGGGTTCAGCAGAAACTCGGATTCCGCGATCAGTGGACAGCCGATTCCGTCCGCTTCCCGCAGACCGGGGAAGAACGTAAGGAGCATGTCAGTCTGCTGACCCGGGAGGACTGGGAACGGCAGAGTGCAGCCCGGGTCCGGATTTCGGTAAAGAGAGTCGCGCGCTATGACGATCTGATCGCCGAACACGAGAATCCGATCGAGCATGCGTGCGACATGCGGGAGGGTATGACATTCGTATCGTCCGGAGGAGAACGTCCGGAAGGATTCTGCGAAAGCGCCTGGGATACTATCGCTCCGTTCGTTCGGGAACTCGCCGCGGGAGGCGGGCACTTCTACGGCGATTGGATGCGGGATCCGCGTTCCGCCATGCTCTCCTGCAATGACGGATTCCGTCCGGTCAGTTTTCTGCTGGAGATCCCGGACGGTGAATCCTGATCCACGATTATACCTGTTGTTTTTGCCTTTTCCCTTTTCTCATATACGCTCCGTTTTTCAGGCGGATTTCTTGCAATCGCGGGCCGTATGTGGTATAGTTTTTCTGGCGATTTCCAATCCGGGGATGCATGTCTGAAAGGAGGGTTCAATGTATATTCTCAATTTTGAAATACCGGCCTTCCTTCTGTCGCTGCTGTGCTTTGTGTACAGCCTGACAGCCAAGAGAAGACAGTATATACCCCCGAAAACCATACGGAACAAATTGATGAGCCAGCACTTCGTCTTCCTTTTGATGCTTCTGACGAATATGCTGTCCTCGGTATCGAGTGTGGTCGGGGTCTACCTGACGACTGCCACGATCCCCAATGTCGGGGTATGGCAGTACCTCTTTCATGCCTTCTATTTCGTTTTCCATGCGACGCTCTCGGTCGTATTCACCCTGTATATCATCAATGTGACCGGGACCAGCCTGAACTGGAAAAAGCCCGGTTATATCCTGTTCTCTGTTCCTTACGCCGTCAGCGAGCTCCTGATCCTGACGAACAGTTTCACCCATTGGGCATTTTATATGGACGAGAATCTGGTCTACCACAGGGGATCCCTGATGATCCTCCTGTATGCGATCGGGGTGTTCTACGTCGCGATGGGGTTCATATTCTTCTTCAAGAACAAGAAGGCCATCTCCCGCGTGGACAGTATTGCCGTGGGCACGTTCATCATCATTGCCACACTGGGTATCGTCATACAGGCCATCTGGTCATCCGCGCTTGTGGAACTGTTCAGCGAATCCCTGGCCTGCCTGGTCATCATGATCGTGCTGGAGGACAAGAGCGGACATGTGGACTCCATGACCGGGCTTTTGAACCGGGTCGCGGTTACGGACGCCAACCGCAGAATGATGAATTCCAGACAGAAGTAGGCCCTTTGCCTGATCCGTATGACCGACCTGGAGAGGATCTCCAACCGGTACGGGATCCGTGAGGCGGACGAACTGGTCCTGAAAATCACGTCCTTTCTGGTAAAGGAATCCGAGGGCAGCGACTGTTATCTGGTGAGCAGGGGATCCTTCGCGGTGCTGTTCAAGAACGGGGAAGAAGAGGCCCGGCGGTTTGCCGATACGGTACTTGAGAGGTTCGGAAAGGAATGGAATATGGATCCT